>JAABTP010000043.1 GCA_011389815.1 Desulfobulbaceae bacterium
GTGACCCTTAAACTATCGTGATCTTCTTTTTTTGTCCAATCTTTTTTTGTGAGGAATGAGGGGGGTGAACGGTTACCTTGCAGGAGCAGCCTGTGGATTTGTTGATTTTAGATATGTTGATGCCAGGCATGAACGGTCGTCATACCTATGAAGAGGTGAAAAAGCTCTATCCTGCACAAAAGGCGATTATCTCCAGTGGGTTTGCTGCGGATGAGGAAGTACGAAAGGCACAGGAACTGGGGGCTGGTATATTTTTTAAAAAGCCCTATACGCTCAGGCAATTGGGCCTTGTGGTTCTTAAAGAATTGAAAAAATGACCTCTAAGGAATTATACATGGATGGCATAACAGAAAACGTAACGGTGACGATTCGGGATGAATATATTGAGCTGTACAAATTGCTCAAACTGGCAAATCTGGCAGACAGTGGGGGACAAGCCAAGTATATGATCAGTGAAGGCATGGTCCGGGTGAACGGAGAGGTGGACACAAGAAAGCGGAGAAAAACCAGAGTGGGTGATATGGTTGAGTATGACGGCGAGCGGGTTACAGTGGCCTCTGCGAGAGAAGAAGAATAGACAGAGAGGAATGCCGGAGGCGGGGATGTGTGAAAAACTGTTTGGAGGTGGTGTGGTTGACGGCCTCTCAAAACGCTAAAAAAAGTGCCCTTTCGGTATCACACCCCATTTTCAAACCCCGTAGCCATGCGGGTTGTAGGGGTGGGTTGCAGGTTCGACCCCCGATAGCTCCTCATTCGATGCTATAGTATCCTGTATCAGCAAAAGAAACGCCATAAAAAGAACCTGTTCTTCCCGCCTGCACTAACAGAGGTATGCCCGGCTCGCAAACTGCCTCCCAATATCCGCAACCAGCTTTCGGACGTACAAAACGACAAATCGGACGTCCCGAACGAGATTCTGGACATCCCAAACGAGGTCGCGGATGTTCACAACGAGACTTTGTACATCCCAAACCTTGACTCGGACATTCCGCAAGAGCTTACGGACGTTCGCAATGAGATTTTGTATATGCAAAACCTCAATTCGGACATCCCGCAAGAGATTATGGACGTTCACAACGAGATTTCGTACATCCAAAACCTCTGTTTACACCTTTGTCGGAAGCATTCAAACATATAAACGCAGCATCCACAGGTTGGCAATCAAAAGCTCACCCGCCCTTTCCAGGGAATCAGCATAGGCACCTGCTGCTGATAACGTACATACGGTTCCCCTAATTCCTGAACAAGCTTGCGCTCCTCCAATACAGTACCAATAATGAGGTACAGGGTAAGAATAATCCGAACAGGCAAATTAGCATCTGTTATAGGGCCAAAGGCCCAGAGAATCGGGAATCCGCTGCTGTACCAGGGATGGCGGACATAGGCCAAGGCACCGTCACAGCGAAAAGGCAGGGAAGAAAACTCTGTGTTGTGTTGATAGCTTTGCCATTGTCGGATACCAACAAGATATTTCATATCGTAGACACGATAGCCAGCATAGCACATAAGCACGGCATAGAGCAAAAGAAGACCTTGAGGAATCCGCAACCAGCCAGACCAGGTAAAAATGACCTCCTGAGGCAGGCTGTACTGGTACCAGAGTAGCGGAATCAGAGAGAGAAACGAAAAGAGACTGTAGGTAAACCGATACCCTCCTTGCATCAATCCGCCTTGTTCCCTGACCCATCTATTTATCGTACGAGTAATAAGCAGGCTATGCAAGGTACACCAGAGAATCCAGCCAGCAATCAATAAAGCCATATCTGCCCTCCGTTACAGCTTAACCATATTTTTTTTGTATATCGGTAATGCCATCCCATTGCGCAGGAGGATCACTTGCCATCCTGAGACATCGTTCATTGTAGAGTTCATAAAGAAGTTCGCTGGGGTATTTTTCTTTCAGGGCTTGAAAGGCCCTTGTTGCCTGGAAAAAATCACCAGCATTATAAAGACATCGGGCCTTGTCGAATGTTTCTACTTCCTGGAGGCATTCAGCTGTCTGATCCTGGCGTAATCCCATGAGCTGATATATTGTCACTGGAAATTGTTTACCCAACACCCGGACTGTATCAATCTGGCGGAAGAAAAAATGGCTCTTGTGCAAACATGTATAGACAGCATCACTCACCAGGATATCAACATCATAGATTCTGGTTAACCCTTCCAGTCGGGAAGCAAGGTTAACGGAATCACCTATCACTGTGTAATCGAAACGCTGTTGCGACCCCATATTGCCAACCCGCGCCACCCCGCAATGGATTCCCATCCCTATTCTGACCTCTGGCAACCCTCTTTGCTTCCATGATGTGTTGAGCTTCTCCAGTGCCTGGAGCATAGCCAGGGCACATTCGCAGGAATGCGAGATATGATCTGGGGTATTCAGGGGAGCATTCCAAAAGGCCATGATTGCATCACCGATAAACTTATCCACAGTGCCCCGTCGTTCCATGATTGCCTCTGTCATGGGCGTGAGATACTCGTTCAAAAAGGCGCAAAGATCGTCTGGTGGCATCTTTTCTGCCATGGAGGTGAATTGACGGATATCAGAAAATAGGATAGTAAGTTCCCGTTCTTCTCCATCCAGGACAAGATCGTCCTGTTTTTTGAGCAGCTCTTTGACCACCTCTGGCGAGAGGTAATGGGAAAAGGTGGAGCGCAATCGACGTATTTTTCGTTCTCCGGCAATAAAACTGTAAAAGGTCAGTACGGTAAACAAGAACCAGGTTGAAGCAAGGGGATAGATTATATCAAGCAACAGTTGATACCGGGACATACACCACCATGAAAACATAACCATACCAAGAGAAAGGAGCAGGACGAGCATTGCCCCTTTATCAGGCTCTATCTGTGCCAGCACCAAGGTTAGGAGCAGACTTATGCAACAGATATAGAGCAGTTCAGCTCCCTTGGCCCATTCCGGGCGATGAAGAAAATTTTTACTGAGAATGGTGTTCAGGGCATGGCCGTGCAGTTCAACACCAGGAAAAACCCGGTCTGTGGGAACGGCTCGCAGATCAAAAAGACCTGGAGCAGAGGTGCCGATCAGGACATAGGCATCCCGGAAAAAGGCTGGATCAAATTGATCGTCTAAAATATCATGGGCTGAGACATAGGGCAGGGTGTGGGCTGGCCCGCTGAAATTAATAATCAGCTCTCCATGCATATTTGTAGGCATCCGATGCGCCCCGGTCTGTACGATTCGTACACCGTTCTGATCTGTTTCCAACACGATGCTGTCTTCATCACCAGCAGCCTGCAACATGGCTAATATTAAGCTGGGATAGATTTCACCTTGATAATTCACCACTAAGGGCAAGTTGCGAATAATTGAATCCTGGTCCGGGATAACATTTATAAAACCTATGCCCTGAGCAGTGGCCTCAAACAGTTCCAGGTTTGTGTCTACGTCATTAAAGGAAAAGAGAAACGGTAAAGGCTCTTGACCGTAAAACTGTATATGCCCTTTTTTAGACACCTGTTTTGCAGTCTGTGATTTGTCGTCTTTTGTCGCATTGGTAAAAATCGTGTTGGTAAAAACATAGCCCAATACTACCGGCACAGGACTCTGTTCCAGGGTTTGAGCAAAGGAAAGATCATAGTCAGGCAGATTTTGCAGGTATGCCTGGACAATGGCCGGAGCATCCTCAATATCCTCCAAGGTACCGAGGCGATGGGGCGATCTGTTATCCGGCTCGGCAAAGATCATATCAAAACCAACAACAGCAGGGCCTGCTGCGGTGATTTTTTTTAACAACTCGGCTATATGCTTGCGAGACCAGGGCCATTGCCCTATTTTTTCAAGACTTTCTGAGTCAATATCAACAATAATGATCCGGGACTCTGCTAACGGGGCGAGGTTGTAACGGAGAAAGAAGTCAAAGGACTGAAGGCGGAGTTCATGGAGAAGAGGGGGATCGTATTGGACAACAAGAATGAAAAAGAGGGTAAGAAGCCCGCCTATGAGAGCCAGTGGGTTGAGCGTGCGTTTTTTGCGGAAATGGGAAAGCATCAGTGGCTCAAAGGCAGGAACATTATCAGGTCATTGATCCACTGATTGCAAAAACCATGATACTTACTTACCTGCGTCTGCTGTATCACTAGAGGGCCGTATTTTATGAACTAAGGAGTCCAGTTCCTTACGAAGACGCTTTACTTCCCGAATCATATCCGGAAGACGGGCAAAGGCCACTGACGCCCGACCCCATTTTTTCACCTCAATAGCAGGTACTCCACCAACGACCGCCCCTTTTTTCTGATTATTATGCACTCCGGCAAGGGCCGCCACCATTACTCCATCATCAAGGTGGATATGCCCACCCACAGCAGCCCGTGCTGCCAGTACAACATTGCGGCCCAGAGTAGAGCTGCCAGCCATACCGGACTGACCGACCAGGATGGAATTTTCGCCTACAACACAATTATGCCCCACCATGACCTGATTATCAATGCGGACCCCGCTTTTTATATGGGTAACGCCGAAGGCGGCCCGATCAACGCAGGAGTTGGCCCCGATCTGGACATCATCATCCAGACGCACCGTACCGACCTGGGGTTTGCTGACATGGGTGCCTGTTTGCGGGTCAGTTGCAAAGCCGAAGCCATCACTGCCGATCATTGCTCCGTGATGCAGGATAACCCGTTGACCCAGAATACAGCGTTCAGCAACAACAGCGTTGGCATGGAGTACACAGTCATCACCGATCTGGACATCGTTGCCAATCACGACGCCGGGTTCAACCTTTACCCGGTCACCGATCTGAACCCGGTCACCAATACTGACCAAAGGACCAATGGAAACCTGCTCGCTGATGAAGCAATCAACACCGATAACAGCCCGGTCATGAATACCTGTTGCCTGAAATGGCTCCTCCAATAAATAATTATGGATTCGCGCCGAGGCCAGATCCACATTCTCAACCTGAAGCAAGGGAATATTGGCCTGTGTAAAATCAGCAGGAACAATACAGGCTGAGGCTTTGCTTGCTGCCAATTCATCAGCCAGTTTTGCGCTGTTGATAAAGGTCAGTTGCCCCGGTTCCGCCAGGGTGAGGCTGTTCAGGGTGGTTACCTGAATCTGATCATCGCCAATAACTGTTCCGTGAACAAGAGCGGCTAATTCATTAAGAGTTGCTGTTTTCATATATTTTTATTTGTAATTTTCTGTTATGCCGAAAGCTGTAGGGGCGAATCCCTGTGTTCGCCCTGATCGTCTGGGATGTTACGGGCAGACACGCAGGTCTGCCCCTACAATATGTACCAACGATCAAGTTTTTTTAAATAATTCATGAGAGATTCACAGACCTGAGCATAGCGCATTCAGCCCTTTGGGTAAAGAAAAACAGATTGGCGCAAGGCATCAAAGGTTTTGAGGTCTTCCTGCCAGGACTTTTCCAGGTCTCTTATATTTTCTCCCTCCTCCAACGCCTGCCGCAATTTTTGATCACCAAGAATCAGATCCATGGGCAGGAGATCGTATTCATACTCATAAGGCGGTTGTTTATAGGCGAATTCATCTGGATAAAGCCGGAACAGAGCTTGATAAAGAGCCAGGCTCAGGCGATAGGAACGAAAGACATGAGCATTGGTGACATGAAGATGAAAGCCTGCACAGGGCTGTCCGGCCCATTTACCCGAGGTCGGTTCAAAAACAAGGGGCCTGAGCACACAGCCCGGCAGATCAGCCTTGGAGAGTTCTTGCTGTACCTGTAACGGGTCAATAAACGGGGCACCCACCAGTTCAAAAGGGAGCGTGGTTCCCCGGCCTTCGGAGATATTGGTTCCTTCCCAGATGACCTGGCCCGGATAGACAAGGGCTGTCAGCGGAGTCGGCATATTGGGTGAAGGGAAAACCCAGGGAAAGCCGGTGTCGGCAAAAAACATCTCGCGCTGCCAGCCCTGCATACTGATGACCTCAAGTTCGGCATGAATACCCATGTCCCGGTTACAGAGCAGTGCCAGTTCACCCATGGTCAGGCCGTGGCGCATGGGGATTTCGTAGAGGCCAACAAAGGAGCGAAATTCCGGCTTGAGCAGGTTACCTTCAATGATATGCCCACCCACAGGATTGGGCCGATCCAGAATGACCACCTTTTTTCCGGTTTCTGCTGCCCGTTGGAGGCAATAGACCACGGTCCAGATAAAGGTGTAGACACGGGTGCCTACATCCTGAAGATCAATGAGCAGGATGTCAAAATGCTCAAACATAGCCGCAGAGGGTTTCCGGGTTTCGCCGTACAGGGAAAAGAGCGGCAGGCCGCTGACCGCATCCGTGGCATGATTTGACTCGATCATATTGTCCTGTTTTTCACTGAAAAAGCCGTGTTGCGGGGAAAACAGGCAGGTGAGCTGGTCGGGAAAGGTTGCCATGATCAAATCGCGGCTGTGACGGAAATGGCGGTCTGTGGATGCCTGGTTGCAGAGCAAGGCAAGGCGTTTGCCTGCAAAGGAGGCCGAAGGGTTTGCGATGAGGTGTTCTATGCCGATGGTTATCATAACATGTTATTTTTTTGAAAAGAAAAAAGCACCAAGCGCAGCTGTAACCAGTCCTTGAAACGGAGCTAACCAAAGGTTGGAGAGCTTTATTAGTTCCAGCAGTGAGAGTTTGGAAAAGGGGCTGAGAAGGATGGTCAGGATGACCGTTGAGAGATAGGCGACTGAGAGAAAGCGAGACAGCTGAAAGAAAAAACGATCAACGGTTACTGTTTCTTCGGAATTATCAGATGCTTTTGCCTCAACAACCAGAGTGCCGATGATTAAAGAAAGTGTCGGCATGAAGGTGGGCAGCAGCAAGCCCCAGGCATCTTTTGCCTCTGTGCCGTATTTGCCGAAGATTGTTTGTAGCAGAAGTAGCGCAAAGAGGAAGCCTGATCCGCTGAACCAGATAATAGTGAGCTGTTTCTTGGTATTGGCGATAGGTATACGCATGGTTATTGCTTCAGTGATGCCCAGAGCTTGGATTTTATCATGTGGTCTTTTCCTGTGAGATTGCTCAAGGGTTTAAAAAGCGGTTTTTTCTCCTTTCCTGTTTGCTCAAATTCATAGATGTAAGCTGTGCAGTAATGCTTGTCGGTATACGGTTGCTTGGCAATACTTTCCGGCAAAATGACCATGCCGTCGTCAAGCCAAGCCATAGCCTCTTCGCGGGTTACGGTTTTCTTGCTTTCCTTGAAAGGCTGCGAAGTTACTATAAAGGCGATAATACGGTATCTGCCTGGGTTGGCGGTAAAGAGGGCCTTGATATAGGAGGAAAGAGAAAAGATTTTCGGGGGGAGATAATCAGTTACCCAGCGGTCTGGAGGTGTTTTTGAAGAGCCGTCAGGATTAAACTGCTCTAACTGGGAAACCAGAGCGAATCCATCTGGAACTTGATAATATTTTCTTTGTGAATATCCTGCTTGATCAAACGCTGTTTCTAATTTTTTAGCTATGCCTCTTAATTTTTCTTGATTGTTCAAGTTTGGCAAAAGAACCGAGGGGATTAGGCTGTAGGCTGAAGGATGTGGTGGGGGCCAAGGGAACTGTGGAATATTATGAGGAGGTGAGTATGTACGAACGACGGGAGTAGAGGAACGAGTAACAGGTGAATATGTATGAACGACTGGTGTAGAGGAACGAGTAGCAGATGAATATGTACGAACGACTGGTGTAGAGGAACGAGTAGCAGGTGAATATGTACGAACGACTGGTGTAGAGGAACGAGTAGCAGGTGAATATGTACGAACGACGGGAGTAGAGGAACGAGTAGCAGGTGAATATGTACGAACGACGGGAGTAGAGGAACGAGTAGCAGGTGAATATGTACGGGCACTATATGAATAGCTACGGGTGATAGGTCGATATGTACGAGCAATATCGTTTACTTGGTATCCTCCTGTAAAGTATCCCAGAATACCTCCTATAGTTCCACCGCCTGCGGCACAGGCCGCTCTATCGTCCTTACATGCGACTGCACCAATTCCTACACCAAGCCCCGCACCTATTCCGTTAGCTTCCGCATACATTCTTTGTCCTTCAAGTTCTTGTCTGGTTCTGAGTTCCCTCTCGTTCTCTCTTTCGAGAGCCGCATAGTAGGTGCAGGAAGGAAGCATAACAAGAAAAAATAATATGATGAGTGTGTTGGATGTAATTAATTTTTTCATGGTTATTTAAAAATATCATTCAAAACAATATTCTTACCTTCCCCGAACGGATCAGGAATCTCATTGTCTCCTGTATAATCCTTTCGCGAAACCTCCCCATCATTTTGAGAATATACAGTCACCGTATTCTGAAAAGGATTGACCAGCCAATAACTTTTCGCGTCATTCTCAATGAGCTTATACGCCTTTTCAATCAAGTCACTGATCGCCTGTTTCGGTGACAGCACTTCAATACATACCTCGGGTATGACCTCCACCGTTGTCGAAATATCATCCGCATCGCATTGATACTTACTGCGGTCAACAGCTAAATCCACATCAACTGTTGTATCACCTGTTGAAACGGTTAATTCCGGAAAGGTATCATACCCGTAGTTGTCAAAAATAAGAATCAGATTCCGTACTACCGCGCAGTGCAGTCTTGAAGGTGACATGCTGTAATCCTCCATTATATATGAAAATAACTCAGGGTGTTACCCTGAGCTGGTTAAATACAGCCCCCTTGGGGCTTTTTGTATGTCACTGGCTAAGATTAACCGGATACATGATATCGCAGTGAAACACTGTGTTATCCTCAGAGTGAAATAAATACCGGGGATCAATGCCCTGAAAGGGCAATATATAAATAGCTCGGGGTAACACCCCGAGTATCAACTCGTTGACTCAGCTCCCCTTTCCGCATCCATCCGTCGCAACTCTTCCAAAAACGCAGGCAACAACTCCTCTTCCGGCAGCTTTTTAAAGACCTCACCCTTTTTAAAGATAATCCCAGTCCCATGCCCACCAGCAATCCCAATATCAGCCTCCTTGGCCTCACCCGGCCCATTGACCACGCAGCCCATAACCGCAACCTTTAAATTTGATTGCATAGTCTGAAGCACCCGTTCTACCTCTTCAGCCAGCGAAAAAAGATCAATCCGGGTGCGCCCGCAAGTAGGACAGGAAATCAGCTCAGGCCCCCGTTCCCGGATACGCAGGGAGCGGAGCAGCTCAAAACCCACCCGAACTTCTTCCATAGGATCACGGGTCAGGGAGATACGAAAGGTATCACCAATGCCCTCAAAGAGTAAAATCCCCAGGGCCACGCTGGATTTCACCGTGCCGGGAATCAGACCGCCTGCTTCAGTGACTCCTACATGAAGGGGATAATCAGTACGCCGGGAGAGTTCCCGATAACCAGCAATCGTGGTCAGGGTATCAGAAGACTTGATAGAAATTTTGATCGCATCATAGCCCAGCTTCTCAATAGCAGCCACGTTGTTCAATGCGCTTTCAATGAGAGATCGGCAGTTTTCCGGGGTCGGGTAGCCGTATTTTTCCAACAGGTCTTTTTCAATGGACCCGGAATTCACCCCCACCCGGATAGGTGCCTGATGCCGTTTGGCTGCATCCACCACTCGCGCTAACTTGTCCGGCCCGCCGAGATTGCCGGGATTAATGCGGATGGCCTGGGCTCCGTGCTCCAGAGCTGCCACAGCTAAACGGGCATCAAAATGGATGTCCGCAATAAGGGGAATGGTGATCTGTTCCCGGATGGTTCGGATCGCTTCAGCCGCTTCCATATCCGGCACAGCCACCCGGATGATCTCACAGCCTGCGGCCTCCAGACCCTTAATCTGACACACGGTGGCTTCCGCATCACGGGTGTCGGTGTTGGTCATGGACTGGACTGTGATCGGGGAATCACCGCCCACCGGAGTATTACTGATAAATATTTTTTTCGTCTGTTTGCGCTGAATCATGGGGCGACCTTATATTGCACCGTCTTCCTTGAGTTGTTGTATCATTTTTGGTTGCAAAACCATAATCAATGGGGGCTACAATTGAATACAGGCAAAAAGTGGAGCAAGATCAAGAGTGATTCCGTTAATTGCCTGGCTGATCAATGTATCATTTTTCTGAAGGTATTCCGGTTTACCGTACTCCTTGCCATTCAGTCTATACACCATGATATAGCCACCATCTGGATTGACAAGCCAGTATTCTTTAACGCCCTGCGCTTCATAGAGACGGAGCTTATCAGTCTCATCCCGATAGGCGGTAGACGGGGAAAGTACCTCTATCACCACATCCGGCGGGCCAAGACAGCCTTTGCTATCAATTTTTTTTGTATCACATATGATTGCCAGGTCAGGTTGAACTACAGTAAAAATATCTTCATCTTCAACATGATCGGCAGCATGATCTGCATCCGGCAGGCGGACATCAAAGGGAGCAAGAAAAAGTTCGCAGGGACTCCCGGCTAAAGCAGCGTGAAGGGCAACAGCAAGTTCCCGCACCATGCGCTGATGCGTGGTGCCTGGAGCAGGAGACATATTCCAGGGAACCCCGTCAATTAGTTCCCATCGCTCATTTTCCGGCCAGCTTAGGTAATCTTTATAGGTGAATATTGAGGGTTGGATTGCAGCGGGTTGTGCCATGATAAATCCTCCTGAAAAAGTATGGTTCAGACCGCTTTTTTTTGCAGATTTACCTCAGCCTCTGAGGCACGGACATAGAGAGGAGCAATGGTTGCAGGCTCTGTTGTCTTGCCAAGCAGGAGCTGTTCCGCAGCCAGGAAACCAACTCGGGCCGCACTAGGGCTGCTCAGGGCTGCTGGGATAAGTTGCACGTCTTTGTGAGCAGCAAAAAGCTCGTGATACTCTACCAGACCTGGGCCAGCGAGCAGTGCCGGGCCAGTAATTTTTTCAAGAAGCTTTTCCGGGCGAATAGCCTCAACCGGGCTGCCTTGCTCAGGTAAGCCATAAGAGCCAGCTTGATAGCAAGCTGCATAGACTTCCTGTTTACGGGCATCCAGCAGGCACCAAAGCGGGCGATCAACGACCGGGCAGGCCAGAGCGATTGCATCTAAGGTTTGTACCCCGATGAGTAGTGTCTGGCTGGCATAAACAATGCCCTTGGCCGCAGCCATACCGATGCGCAGGCCGGTAAAGGAGCCAGGGCCAAGGCTGATGGCGACCCCATCCAGTTCCTCCCAGCTCAGACCTGCGGCCTGCATCACCCAATCCACGGAACCGAGAAGACGCCGGGAGTGGGTAATCTCCGGTTGCGCCGTGGCCTCGGCTATGAGTTTGCCGTTATGTATGCCACCCTTGGTCAGGGCGACACTGCCGCAGCCGGTGGCGGTTTCAATGGAAAGTATAAGCGGAAGAAGAGCGGTGTCAGGCACGATGTTGACTCTAGTTTTATGTGATATTGTTTCACTATTGTCTCACCCACCCCAGAGAGGGGCGAGTTGAGGGGTATATGTCAGGATGCAGCCAGCCACTGGCGAACAAGGCGAGCAATATCATTATAAAATACAAAAATCATTAAGGAGCCAAGCAGGGCAATGCCAATTTTTTGAGCAAAAAGTATGGCCTGCTCACCAAGTGGTTTCCCCCGAACAGCCTCTATACTGAGAAAGACAAGATGTCCACCATCCAACACCGGAATAGGAAGGAGGTTCAGGATGCCGAGATTGATAGACAGTAACCCGGTGAAATGGAGCAATTGCATCAGGCCAGCCTCCCATTGTTGACCAGCCAATTCCGCAATCCGAATCGGTCCACCCAGTTCAGAGGCTGGAACCACCCGCTGGAAAATTTTAACAATCCCTGTCAGGGTCAGGACAATCAGGTTCCAGGTCTGAAGAAAAGCGTATTTGATCGCTTCGAGCACAGAAGTGTCTTTGTACACCAGCTCATCTGAACGGCTGATCCCCAAAAGGTAGCGTTCACCAACATCTTCGCCAAAGAGATTCTTTACCGTATCCATTGCCGGGGTTGCTGTAATAGTCAGGGTGTTCTGACCTCGTTGAATCACGATGTGAAGCTCTTTGCCTCCTGAATCCCGGACTGCATCGGAAATCTGGGTCCAGGTACTGATTTCCTGTTCGTCAATGGAAAGAATCAGATCCCCGTCCTGCAACCCTGCTTTTTCAGCAACCGAGCCTGGGGCAACTTTCCCGATAAGGCCTGATTCCACATAATCAGGTAAGCCTCCAAAATGAAACATGAGCCAGAAAACAAAAACAGCAAAAATGAGATTAAACAGCGGGCCAGCAAAGACAATGCCAAAACGTTGCCATACTGTTTTATGGGTAAAAGAAACAGCCTGATCTTGTTCAGCAATCTCTTCATCCGGCTGCTCACCAAACATCTTGACATAGCCACCTAACGGAAAGGCGGAAATACAGTATTCGGTATCACCATGTTTCTTGCTGATCAGTTTATTGCCAAAGCCAAGGGAAAAGGTCAAAACCCGGACTCCAAAGAGTTTAGCAAAAAGAAAATGTCCAAGCTCATGAACAAAGATCAATACGCCAAGGACAAGGATAAAAGATATTAATGAATTCATGTTTTGTTATCTCCCCCAGAAGAGGAGTTATGAGGAGTTATTTTGTTAAAAAAACCACTCCCAAAGGGAGTGGTTTTCAGAGAAAATACAGTAAACCTGCTTGAGGTATCAGATATTTTCTATTGCTTAAGAGTCACTCCAGAATTTCTATACATTTTTCCGGGCAAAAAGCAGCAGCCTGATAAACAGCATCAGTGATTTCCAGAGCTGTGGTCACCAAGGCCGCTTTTTCAGTGGCCTCGTCAATGCGAAAGATATCCGGGCACATTTCCACGCAGGTTTCACAGCCGCTACACTGATAGGTATCAATAATAATTTCTGCCATATTTCTTACCATCCTTACAAGGAATTTTTTATGTTCAACAGTACATGACAGCTACGTGGTTTATCTATCCCGCCAATGAAGTTCCCCAGTAGCGATTCCGACAAAACGGATCCCCTGGAGCAAGAGGGTTAGTCCACCAGTTCAACCACTTTGTCTTGGATGTCAGCTATCAGGACAGGCAGCTTGTCTGGCTTTTCCTCTGCTATTTTTTGCAATTCTGCACCCCATTGTTCCAACATGTCAGTGTCAATTTTTCTGATATCATTCCTCTTACTCCATTCGCAGCCTATTCGTATCCCAAGGAGGTTCAGAGAACGGCGTAACACTTCTTTTTCGTTTTCCTGTTTAACTTTGTCAAGAATTTCCGCACTAATTTCTTTCCAGCCCTGAACATAAAAGGTGCCTTCCTGAAAGGTTGTAAACCACTCTTTTTCTTCTTTGGAGAGTTTCTCAGGATCAGGTAAAGGTATGTTGCAAAATTTATCACTTGTTATCCTGTTAGTAGTGTTTTCAGCAAAAACATCATTGGCTGAAAAAGGCAATATGCAGAACTGAAAAAAAACAGCAGTTAGAATGATAATATGTAAATACATACGATCCTCCATAATATTGTCATGTCGTTGCTCAACCCGTGCTGACGGGATTCCTTAATGGTTACGATAGTGATCGTGAATAATAATACTTAAATCTAACCTTTTGATTGTTAAAGGTAAATAAGCATAACAATTATAACAGAAAATGATTTTCATTACAAGGAGATGCCTGGAAATTCATTGAGTTTATGAGAAGGCTTCAGGGGCGGGGGTGGTAATAATTTGTAATACATTACGAAAAAAAGAACAGGGCAGAAAGAGTGTATATGGTGCTTAAAGAGAGGAGACAGAGCAGGGATGCAATTATAACCAGTGTATTGGCTTGAGCAATATGCTGTGTTGTCGGAGGTGTGTGAGGATCGCCAAGGGTTGGTTTTTCAGATTGTTTGCCAAAGTATGATGACGTGCCACCGAGCTGAATCCTCAATGCACCAGCCATCGCAGCTTCAGGCCAACCTGCATTTGGACTGTTGTGTTGCTGCCGATCTCTTGTAAGAATATGAAAGCTGTTCTTTGTATCATGGCGGCAAAGCAGAGCAGCAAAAATGAGGAAAAAGCCTGAAATACGGGCAGGAAAAAAATTGACCAGATCATCAAGCCGGGCTGCACAGGCACCAAAATGCAGGTAGCGTTCATTTTTATACCCAAACATGGAGTCCATTGTATTGACGGCCTTGTACAGCATGGCTGCTGTTGCTCCCCAGGTTATTGGGTTTCCGTGAAAGAACCAGCTGAGACTGGCAGCAATGATTGACCAAAACAGAGGGGCGATAATCCCGTCTGACATGTTTTCTGCAACGCTTTCTATGCAGGCCCGCACAATACCTGCTGTGTCCAGCTGTTTTGTATCTCTTCCCACAATCATCCCGACCCGTGTTCTTGCCTCTTGGAGGTTTTGGGAATCAAGAAAAAGTGCCTGCGCAACATCACGGGTATGGGCAATCAGATCACGGCCTGCAATAGTGGTGTAGAGGACGAAAACTGCTCCTATAGTGAGAAGAGGTTGAGGAGCATACGCCAGCAAGGAAAAAAAAGCAAGGCAGGTTCCACCGGTACTGCATACCACAATAATTACAGCAAAGCAGCCGTTTACTGTTGTATGAAAGGGGAGCTTTCTGGTAAAGGATTCTGTGAGTTCGGCAACCCGCCCGATAATTCGAACCGGGTGAGGAAGCCAGCGTGGGTCTCCAGAAAGCAGATCAAGAAAACAGGCTGAGAAAAGAACAAACAAAAAGGACATGTAAAGGATATCTCTTTAAATTAACAGCACTCTTTGTCAATCCAATGCAGGTATCTATCAAGTCCTGTGGAAATTGGTACTTGAACTATTTCAGGAAGCTCATAGGCATGATGAGCAAGGATGGTCTCCTCTACCTTGGCATACAAAGAAGGTTTTGTTTTTATGAAAAGAAGCCGTTCATCATCATGGGCTACCTTTCCCTGCCAATGATAATAGCTCTGGATGGGCATGGTTTGAATACAGGCTGCCAGTCGTGCGGTGAGAAGAGCATTGATGATTTTTTTGCCGTTTTCCTCGTCTGCGTAGCTTGTAATAATGATACAGTATACTTCCTTCATGATATACGATTTATTTTAAGGTCTTGCAGAATATGATTTTGGGATGGACACCTTTTTTAATGCTCTTATATGACAAGAAATGATCTTTTTTTGCAAGAGGGAAGATACAAAAAATCGGATTTCCCTCTACCAAGGAAAATCCGATAAATGCCTATCAGCCCCCTCTGGAGCGAGACAATAAAATATGAAAGCCGTATTTAATGCTAGCAATCCATCAATGCGGGTAACTGCTCTCCTGGTTGTACCTCTGTCATTGGCATATCCCAGCAGATCGGGCTAAAACCCCGGCCCTCTTGCTTCATTTCCAGGCATAAACGATTATGAGAACCATCAAGCTTGAATAAAGCTCCTTCGGAAATAGCCTGGGCTGTTATAGAACCAGCCCTTGCCACAGTGGGAAGCGCAAATAAGCTGACTTTATCATTGGGTTTCATGCGTAAAGGAGCCTGTGGAGCAACCTTAAAGGCACAAAAAGGCGCATATTCACCATTAACAAGAGATGCAAGTCCGGCTGTAATCGTTTCGCTGTTAGTAGCCCTGTTATTCATAAAAAGTATAGCATTTGCCGGGCCACCTGGTTCAACGGAAAAGGTTCCGTCCTCTTGCAGGGTAACTTTGGAGCCAAGCTCCACTACCTCGGACAGGGCCGTCATCTTGATTGATTTATCTGATGGCGTTGAGGAGTCCACATAATAGACTTTATACAAAGATTGATAAACATTTTTTACCTCACCAGTCATTCTGATATACGGAACAGCAAACCAGACAGGGATCCCGGCAAGCTGGCCGTCGCTTTCAGCGCCTTTAAATCCCAGCAATTTGTACCCTCTTTGCTGCATGTACTCAAGTATTCTTTTTTGCTCTTTGTTGCGAAAATCAAAATTGATTGAATATACTTTCTCGGTTTTCATGACCTGCTCCCGGTTGATATTTCTTTTTGAGTGAAGCGATTGCAGAAATACATCTGTAACACGGTTGTTACCGTATGAAAATTAAAGAAATTTCGGGTGTAAATAATGCTGGCCAGAAAGGTACGAGTTACCAGTGAGTATTTTTTTGCTCAACCATTGCCCGAATAGAGGGGCAGTCTGTGCAGAAGAAGAAAAAGGATGAGTAACAGGTATGTGTCCTGTTACAACGGCTGAATTAAGGGGGGGGGTTGCTTTTGTGGTACGCATAACATATTCCTCCTGATATGAAAAGAAAGGCAGGTAGCCCGGCTGTCTCCTTGTTGGAGATCCGTGGCTTTCCGACACCGCCTCACGACGGCTGTGGCTTTATCCGCTTTCCGGTTTCTACCAGAAAGCAAGGCACCTGCTCTTGAGTAAGCACGCCTTTATATGTTCTACTTTTAAGATATGCCTCTGCAGCTGGTTTGTCAATTTTTTTCGTTTGTCGGATGTATATTTTTTATACAATCATGATATCCTTTCAGGAAGTACGGATGCTGCGTAGCGTGGCTATTTAAATACTTAATATACATAAGTTTCCTGTGTGTCTTGCGTGCTTCATTCTTGGAACATATTTTCTGCAAAAGAGTGTTTATTATTTGTTGCAGCGTATATTATCCGCTTATTTTAACAGTAAGTGGGTAAAAAATATCCATACTGATTAAGGGGAAATAAGGGGAAGAAGATTTTTTTTGCTTCTGGAATTTCTCAGGGTGAATTGGGTTAAAATTACTCGCCAGCGGAATTAAGGTATGTAAAAAATAGCTGTTATGTTCAGGGAGATAAGAGGGGAATTACACTTGTCCGGTTGAAATAAGCCAAATTTTTTCCCGAAAAACAATTTGATACCATGAGAAAGGATTAATGATTTTGTTTTTCGGCATATTCCTTGCTAATTTTATCTACAAAGATCAACAGGCAAAGGACAAAGGGTGCTGATGCTGGTACCCTGAAAATTACAAAGCAGACAAAAAAAAAGATCCTATTATGAGCTATTATTATTTGATCAAATCAATGACTGAAGATGGTTTTGGCGAATTACGCTTTGTCGATAATGGCCAGGAATCAGGAATTTCTCCAGTAAAGGCTTCTGATATTGAAGCAATAGAGCGTTTGCTTGATGTTCGTCCCGGCGCATTGACTTCCAGTGCCTATTTCTTTGAATCTGATGCATGCATCTGCTCATGTCAAAACAAAATCACTATGTTTGATTTTGTTTTTTCCTTACTGGTTGATGCTGCCTATTCTAAACCTCTTGTCCTTCAGGGGTTACTCGGCACAAAATTTATTAGTCAGGAAGCTCCAAGGAATATTCGTTGTTCATCCTGCGGAAGAAACGATCAGCATATGAGTAAATATAAGATATCGTATTACGGTTGTTACGATAACGCTGCTTGATAATCCGGTTACGCATTAAAGCGGATTAATCGCCAGGCGCATACCCACGCTTCCAAAACAATAGTTCGGTGGATAACGGTCACGGCAAGCTGAGCGTACAAAACAGGCATCACTGGCCCATGAACCACCGCGTACGCTTCTGTACAGAGCCTGGAGTGGGCCTTGGGGATCAACACAGGGTTCAGTTCCCAGATTATCCTGCCAATAATCCTGGCACCATTCCCAGATATTACCGTGCATTTCAAATAATCCCCAGGTATTACATGGGAATTGTTTCACAGTAACAGTCTGTTTGCGATATACTCCTACCTCTTTATTTTTTTTGTTTTTTTCAGGTTGATAAGGATATCTTCCATCATAGTTAACCTGTTTGGGCGAGATATTACTTCCTAACGAAAAAGGAGTTGTAGAACCAGCCCGGCAGGCATATTCCCACTCTGCCTCGGTGGGAAGCCGACCAGAAAATCCAGGTACGAGCCGGTTCAGACGAGCAAGAAAGGTTTGCGTATCCTGCCAGCTTATTCGGGTGACCGGGTTCAGATCTCCTTTGAATCCACCGGGAGAGGTTTGCATGACTGCATGCCACATCGCCTGAGTTACTGGGGTGTCAGCCAGCCAGAACCCCTGAGATAGAAATACTTGATGTTGCGTTTCTTTGCCCAGCCAAGGTCGTTCTCCGTGTTCGTCCTTGGCCGACCCCATGAGAAAGGTTCCCGGCCTGATCCATCGAAAAGTCTGGCGAATGCGTTTGAAGGAAAAGCTCATCCACAGGCCGTATCTGTCCTCTCCCCAGTCCACAGCCCATGGCATGGGAAATTGAGGCGGCGAGAGATGGTTCCGGGATCTCATCCTGTTTTTTGGAGCCTTGTTCAGTTGCATAGGGGGTGCCTCATGTTGGCTGACTTGAAGGCGCGCCATCCGGTTCCTCATCAGGAGTCAGAGCGATGCGGAAACCAATATGAGGGTTGCGGAAATGAGGCGCAAACTTACCCCGAACAGCTGAACGAACTCCACCACCACTCAAAAACCAGGAACCTCCCCGGACCACCCGAAATTCGCTATATTCCGGCCCTGTCGGGTCAAGCTGTGGCTCTTCCGAGGAAAGATCTTCCTGCCAATAATCCTGACACCATTCCCAGACATTACCATGCATTTCAAATAATCCCCAATTATTGCAGGGCAGAGATTTAACCGCAACTGGTTGTTGCCTGTTTTTCCCTGTACGCCCGGTATCGTAAGGATGTTGCCCATTATAATTAACCTGTTCAGCAGTAATGCGGTTTCCAAACGAGAAGGGAGTGGCCGTGCCTGCCCGGCAGCAGTATTCCCACTCAGCCTCGGTTAATAAACGGGCCTTGAGTCCGGGGATACGTTTATTCAACAGCTTAAGGAACAAAACAGCATCCTGATAGCTGACTTGGTCAACCGGATAAGCAGCTCTTTTCAAGGAACTGGGATTATTACCAACAACGGCTTGCCATAATTCCTGGGTCACAGCTGTGTCAGCAACCCAGAAGCCTTTGGTCAAAATAACCTCATGTAAGGCTTCCTTGCCCCAGCTTTCCCGTTCCGCTTCATCATCAGGAGACCCCATCATAAACCAGCCAGGGGTAATTCTTCGGAACCGCTGGGTAACCTTTTCTTTAATTTTCAGATCAATAAAAAGACCGTATTGATCGGCTTGCAGCTCACCATTGCCAGCCCATGTTCCGTCCTCTTCAGCTGTACAGTTTTGCCAGGTTAAACGGTATCTTTTACCAAGCCAAAAAGTATCAACAAAGAGTCCCTTTGAATTGCGCCCCATGGATTGGGCCCAGGAAGGGCAAAAACATGTGCTGAAAATGAGCTGTTCTGTTGGGGTTTGCAGATAAAATTCCTTATCCTGACAGGTACAGTCATGGAGCAGTGTCCCGGATTGAACGGGCAAGGTAGCTATTCCTTGTTGAGTTTCTATTTTATGGAGTAACAGGCAGTCCACAGAAAGTTCAAACTCAAGAAGAGGACTTCCAGCTAATTGAGATACTGCGACTTCCTTGCTTGGGTACAGAAAGAGCTTTTCTCCCTGCTGGAGCACCTGATAGCTGACCGGTGGTATGGCTTTGCGTACTGTTTGGATAACCGTTTCTGCATCATACTCTGGAGAAAAAAGAGATCCTGATCGCAGCACTTTTTGATGGACAATGCCGTAAAGAAAGGAACGTGCTGTTAATTGTTTCCTGCACTCTTGAGGCAGTACTTCTATGAAATTAAGGAGATGTTCTGCCTGGTTACTCAGTTGGCTGTCTTGCTGCTGTTCAAACCAGGTTCGGGTAAAGCGCAGGATAAAGGATTCCAGCCAGGTTGTGATTTGTTGTTTAATGACCGTTGAATGAATAAAAGGGAGAACAGGGAGTACTTCCAGGGCAAAAAGAAGTGGAGCATGCCTTGCATCGCGTTGACGTAACAAGCTCAACATCTCTGCCTGAAGCCCTGCTTCTTCCTGAGCAAAGATTTGATAATATATGTTTTTTTTTTCAGGATTCAGGGCAAGATGCAACTTGCTATCCTGTTCTGTATCAGGATGAGCGCGGAGAGCTGCTTCTGTGGTGATGCCAGGAACAGAAGAAGGGATCAGGCGGATAATTTCCTGGAGAAGTTGGGCGTCAGCATATGCTGCAACAGAAAGGAGGCCAAGCAGGCGGCGTATTCGAAGATGATGTCTTTTTTCATGTTGTTTTTTTCTGCTTATCACACTGTGGTGCTTCCCTTTTTCAGGTTGAAAAGCAAGCAGTTCAGCAGTGGAAGCAACAAGATGTTCTAAATTCTGCTCAGAAGAAGAACGTGTTCTGGATTTTTTTTGACTTCTGTGTTGCGCTGAAAGATCCACAGGAGGGGAGGGCGGGAGCAGTTTGTTTGTACAAGGAACGCAAGGGGTAAATATTGGTACAAAAAGTTCTTCAGCAGTCAGGGGAGCAACCTTGTCCAACACAGCAGGCAAGATGCTTCTTGGGGTCTGCAAAGCCTCTCTTGATTGTGGGGCGTGTGGAACCGTTAAACGATGGGTATTCTTTTTCAGCGTTTTTCTTGCTGCGAGATGCCAGAAGGCTTCAGGTGGCAATGTACGCGTGATGTCTTGTGCTG
The DNA here is from genome assembly GCA_011389815.1 of Desulfobulbaceae bacterium. Lineage (GTDB taxonomy): Bacteria > Desulfobacterota > Desulfobulbia > Desulfobulbales > Desulfobulbaceae > Electrothrix. The sequence continues at coordinate 20,441 of JAABTP010000043.1, forward strand.
TAGCAAGGGTAAGGGGCTTCAGGCTCGCAATGTGTGCCTGTTTGGTGCGTGTATGTGACCTGATACTGGAACGGGTAATTCTTTTTCCTTTTGCCGGATCATCTTCCAGTTGAACAAAATAACCTGCTCTTTTTGCGGCAATGTCAGCAGAAGCGGTTCTTGAAACAGCAAGGAGCCGGAGGATGTCTGCCCTGCCTACCTGTGTGCATAACCTTTTCATGGAATAATCAGAAGATGTTTCCGGTTTACTCGTTGGAATAACTTAAATAACTCTTATGTTGTGCTATCCTATGTTATTCTTCCCCAAGGTAAGGGATGAAAGTTATTCAGGAGTGGATTTTACCAGTGCATAGCGACTGATTTTTTTCAATAAGGCCAGCTGGTATTGTTCCAGAGCCTCACCAGAACAATTCGGTACGGGCATATCCTGTAAGGCCCGGAGCAGATCCAGAAATTCAGCCTGTCCTGGTTGTACACCGCCAAATCGCTGTGCTGCCCGGCGATCTTTTATGAGTAACTGGGCTGCCTTTATCTTGACCTTATCTGAAAAAACACCCTGAAAATGAATTTCTGCCCGTTGTATCAACCACAAAATAAGTGCCTTTTCCTGGGAGAACTCTTCTGCGCTGGACGGCAGGGATGCTGCTTCCTGCTGCTGTTGCCACCAGGTGCGAAGATACTCTTTATCATCAAAATGGAGATTAAGAACCAGGCAGCGCCGGACAAAGGCAGGAGGTAATTCCTCTTCCTCATTGCTTGTAATAATGACCAAGGGCTTATTAATGCCTGGAGCCATGCCAACAGATTCATCAAGCAGAGGCACATGAAAGCCGTTGTTGCCTAATACTTCAAGAAGAGTATTGGGCAGACAAGGGCTTGCCTTATCAATTTCGTCAATCAGGAGAACAAAGCCACGCTCTGCGGTTTCCAGCTCATCAATTTCTTCATAGAGAAATCCTGGTTTATAAAAAGGGTAGCAACATCTCTTGTATTGCTTATAGGCAGATACGCAGTCAAAAACCCACCAGAGTACTCCAGGACTGATAAAATTTCCCGGACGTAAGGCATATTCCTGACGTTGTATCTCTGGAATCTCAATACGATAAAGCGTTTGGGGAACTGCGCTTCTGTCGAGCTGATACATACTTTTATTTTTTTGCCGACTGGATTTCTTTTTTTTATGCCGGGCTATTTTTTTTTTTTGCAGGGCTGTGGAATGTTGAGGAGCGTTGTTGGTTGCCAGCGTCTCTGTTTCCTGGCCTTCTCTACGGAGTCCTCTGCGCTGTTGCCTGAGTGCTGATCCCGCTGCCTGGGCCTGAGCTTCACTGAGCCGAGCCACTGGATCATATTTCCATAAAAGATCTTTTCCCTCTGTGGAAGCAGTGATGCTTTCAGCAATAAAATAACGATCTAATTCCTGAGCAGCAGCACGGGCTAGCTGGCTCTTACCACTGCCTGGTTCACCCCGCACCAAGAGAGGACGACCTGTTGCCAAGGCCATCTCAATGGCAAAGGCAGATTCTTCATCAAAAATATGAAAGCTCTTGTTCCAGGATTGGTTTTGCTCAAGTTTTATCCGTTGCCCAACCCTGATTTTTTGCGGGCGAGGCTCATCGCTACTCATCTTTAGCTTACCTTAATTTGATTGTTGTTGAACAATCCCTGTCATGTCTATTGCAACGTATACAACCACCCTTTTAGAGTGGCTTTATTTATGTTTACTCCACAGTCACACTCTTTGCCAGATTTCTGGGCTGATCAACATCACAACCCCGTCGATTAGCAATTTCATAGGAGAGGAGCTGGGCCGGAATTGTGTAGAGCAGGGGATTGAGTTCCTCGTGTACCTGGGGAAGATAGAGCACATCATCGGTCAAGTCGGTAAGATGCTGATCTCCCTCTGTGCCTATCAACAGCAGCCTCCCTTGGCGGGCCCGAATTTCCTCTATATTGGAAATGGTTTTTTGATACACTGAATCCTGGGGTACCAGGGCCATCACCGGCATATCCTTGTCAATCAGGGCGATAGGGCCATGTTTGAGTTCACCAGCAGCATAGCCTTCAGCGTGGATATAGGAAATCTCTTTTAATTTTAAAGCACCTTCCAGGGCAATGGGAAAGTTTAATCCGCGCCCGACAAAAAGAAAATCCTTTGCATCGTAATAACCTTCAATCATCTTGCGAATCTGCTCCTGCATAACAGGCAGGGTTATGTCAATCACGGCGGCAATATCAATCAAGGCTGTTCCCAGCTCCTTGAGCTTGTCCTGATCAATGGTTTTGCGTACCTGACCGAGGTAGAGTGTGAACAGAAAAAGTGCTGAGAGCTGACTGGTAAATGCCTTGGTAGAGGCCACTCCGATCTCAGGACCTGCATGGGTGTAAATAACGCCATCTGCTTCTCTGGTCATGGTGGAACCGACCACATTGCAGATGGTCACGACCTTGGAACCCAAGGAGGCAGCCAGTCGGATGCCCGCCAAGGTATCTGCGGTTTCACCGGATTGCGAAATAGACACTGTCAGCACCCGCTCATTAAGCAGGAGTTTACGATAACGAAATTCCGAGGCAATATCCACATCCACAGGGATGCCAGCCCATTTTTCAATCCAATATTTGGTCACCAGAGCTGCATGCCAGGAGGTACCGCAGGCCACCAAGGCAATGCGTTCAATCTTGCAGAGTTCCTCATCAGAAAGCCCTATCTCTGGCAGATCAATCTTTCCGGTATCTGGAATTATTCTTCCGCTCACTGTGTTGAGGATGGCCTGGGGCTGTTCATAGATCTCTTTGAGCATAAAATGCTTATAACCAGCCTTTTCTGCCATTGCAGCATTCCAGTCAATGGTTTTGACCTGTTTAGTGATCTCTTGTCCGTCCTGAAGTCCCATGATGATGTAGGAGCCTTTTTCAAGCACAGCTAACTCATTGTCATCAAGAAAGATAACCTCTTTGGTATAGGGTAAGAGGGCAGGGATGTCAGAGGCCAGATAGCAGGCATCTGCATCCACGCCCATGACCAAGGGGCTCTGATTCCGGGCTGCAACTAATCTTCCTGGCTCCTTGAGCCACATCACCCCAAGGGCATAGGAACCATCAACCCGGGATAAGGCTGTGCGTACAGCAAGTACCAGATCATCTTCAAGATATTTTTCAATCAGGTGGGCCAGGACTTCGGTGTCAGTGTCAGAGGAAAAGCGGTGCCCATCAGCAAGAAGCTCCTGCTTGAGTTGACCGTAATTTTCAATAATTCCGTTATGGACAACCACCAATTCATCAGTGCAATCAGAGTGAGGGTGGGCATTATCTTGTGTTGGTGCCCCGTGGGTAGCCCATCGGGTGTGGCCCAGACCTGTATAGGCTTGCACACCAATATGTTCATCAACTGTTTCCTCTAAATTGACCAGCTTTCCAGCAGCCCGGAATTTAACCAAGGCATCCTGATATTGATACACAATACCGGCTGAATCATAACCTCGGTACTCTAAGCGACGTAACCCTTCCAGCAATACCGGAATAACTTTTCGATTTCCGGTATAACCGACTATCCCACACATGACGACTCCAACAAAATTATAATGAATAAAAAAGCCTGCTCCTCTTCAAATAGTTCCTCTGTTCGGAATTCTGTTCGGAATTCTGTTCGGAATTCTGTTCGGAATTCTGTTCGGAATATTCCTGAGAAGGCTGGCAGTGACAAGTAATGATAAAAAAAGAATATCATATCCGTGTGGTAAAGGATACAGAAAAATAATATCTCATAGTTGAGAAAATATTTACAGGGCCTGACAAAGGCAGTATCCTTGCTCTGCTGGTAAAAGATGACCCTCCAAAAACAAGAAGTGATCGTAATGATGAGTCCTGAAAAAAGAAAAAAAGCAGGTGTTGTTGCCTATAAATATACAGAGAATGATCAAGAACCTTTGGTGCTTATTGTCTCGGCCCGCAAGGTCAAAGGGTCGTGGGTCTTTCCTGTGGGCGGGATTGATCCCGGAGAAACTCCGGAAATCGCAGCAGCCCGTGAGTGCGAAGAAGAGTCAGGTTATTGTGTTGAGATTAGAGATAAACTGGTGCCCAACGCTTCAGAAAACGAATCAAATGAATTTACCTTCTTTTTAGCCACTGTATCAGCTGAAAAAGAAAGCTGGGAGACCGATAGAAGCAGGGAGTGGATCCCTCTTTCCCAAGCCAAAGACAGATTGCCCTCCTTTTTGCATAGTGTGGCAGAGGAAGCAGCTCGATGTCTTGCTGGGCAGTAACTTCCATGACCATTATACCGGGAATCGCAGGAGCAAACCTGTGTGTTTGCCCTTGCCGTTATAGAAATTAAAGGGCAGACACGCAGGCCTTGCTGTCCCTACACTGATATAAAAAAAACCTTAAGGACACTCAGCATGAATACAGCAGATGAGCGTAAGCGGCTCAAGGAATTACTTCTTGAAAAATCATACCGTGAGGGAACCTTTACCCTGACTTCTGGAAAAACTTCTGATTTTTACATTGATGGTAAGCAAACCACTTTGGATGCTGAGGGTGGTTATCTCTGCGGACGTCTGCTCTTTGAGCTTATCAAAAATGCTCCAGAAAAGATCAGCAGTGTTGGCGGCATGACCTTGGGCGCAGATCCTCTTGTCACCGCAGTCTCCATTGTCAGTCATCTGGAAGGCAGCCCTATTCCTGCCTTTATTGTTCGCAAAGAAGCAAAGGGCCACGGCACAGGCAACTATATAGAGGGCAAGAGCAACTTAGAACCAGGAGGATATGTTGCACTTGTCGAAGATGTTGTGACCACTAGTGGAACCTTGGTGAAAGTTATTGAGCGGGTAGAAAATGAAGGCTTCAAAGTCGGTTTGGTTGTCACAGTGGTTGACCGGGAAGAAGGCGGTGCTGAGGTTCTTGCTCAGTCTGGTTATCCATTACAATCCATCTTTACCAGAACAGAGTTGGTTGGTTAAATAGTTGAACGATTGAGAATTGTTATGCAATGCAAGAAATGTAATGGTACGCTGAAAGTGGTCCGCCAATGCCGCCGAATCCGGTTGAAATGCCAAAGCTGTCAGCATGAATATCAAATCCATGAAGTTGCGTCAGAACTGGATGCGGAAACCGAAAAGCTCCTTGAACGCTATACCTGCATTATTTACGATTGAGCAGTGAATCAAAAATTCAGATAGGATACCTGTGTAAGCAAAATGAGTATCCAGTGTTTTAAGGCAACTGTGAATAGGCAGAACCAGTACTGGTATTCCTTAGAGACTGTAAAAGCTTTTGTCACCAATGTCAAAGTGCAGGGGCATGCGCCATTTGGCAACACAAAGCCAGGTCAGAAGGCCAGCTGCCGGGAGGAGAAAGTAAGGTTCCGCAGTAGAAGTGGTGCTCAGAAGACGATCAAAAACTGAACCACAGAGGAATAAGGGCACAAGAGGAAGCCCGATAATTCGAAAACAAAAAGTCTCTTTCAGGGCAAACATCCCTGCACCAGCGTAGAAAAAGCCTAAGCTGAGGTCAGCCAGGGTCGTTGCAACAGGCGTCGTTCCTTTCAGGACATAGGCAAAGGCCAGGATGATGAAACCAATCCAACTGACAACAGGAAATAACCATCGGAATTTTGGGTCATAAAGATGGACATTGGCACTTGCCAGGGCAATGCCAGCGGCAAAGACCGGCAAATAAAAAACACCTAAAATTTGTACACCAATGATTCGTTCAATGCTGTAGATCAGGGCAGCTACGGCTGCAATGGTCAAACCGGTTCGATACAGAGCAACGGTCATGTTGTCCAGAGAATTCATTTCCGGGGTATGTTCAGGAGTAGCCATAATAAAAAAAGTATAAAAAATGGTTAAGTGAGAGCCTGGAAGCCTGGAGTAGTGAATCCGGCTAAGGTACCACCCAAAGAAGAGCTGCGCAATTATTTTTCCGTGAAGCCCCAGAAAGGATAATCCAGCTGATACGAACCAATCATGCCTGGCGTATGTTCACGGCTGGCCACCAGCCAGAGTGCATTCTCCCGTTCCTCTGGCGGGGCATTGCTGAAAGGGTCCCATTGCGGGAGCAGAACCATAGCGTTGTCCGCCGAGTACTCAATATCACCAGACCCCTTAAAGGCACCCAGCTGGGGTTGTTTATCATACTGACCATCATCGCCCCGTGTCAACTCTGAGATGACAAGAAAAGAAACATTGAACTCATCCCGCAGGGCTTCAAGGTGGCGAAGCCAGGCATCAATCCCGGTTCTTCGTTCAGAAAAATCCTTAAAGGGCAGTTTATGGAGACTGTCAATCACCACCATAATGTACTCGGATTTGCTTTCATGGCGAAAGAAATCAATATGACTGCGCATTAATTTGGGGTTCAGCTTACGGTCTGTGACCACCCGGAACCAAGGGAGTAACCTTTGTAATTCACCCTTGGCCTTGCTTAGCTGCTGTTGCTCTTGTTCTGTGAGGTTATTGCTCTGGATCTGGTCTGTACTGAGCCTGCTTAAGCGGCACAAGGTGCGCTGATAGATTTTTTGGCGTCCGTTTTCAAAATCATAGTAAATAACCGGAACCTTACGCCGGGCCATTTCAGTGGCCACCTGGATAAAAAAACAGGATTTTCCCGCCTTAGGCAGCCCGCCCATGATATTTACCCCGTGCAGACCACCCAGGGCCTTATCCATCCTGTTGAAACCGGAGAGCATCATTTGATAATTTTCTCCGCCCTGGAGACCGAGTTGTTCCTCAAAGTGAAGAAATTCCCGTTCTGGTGAGCTGAACGGAGAAAAGGCCTTTGCCTCCTGGATCAGCTTAAAGAATTCCTGTTGAAATCCTTTGCTTTTTTCCTGGACCAGTTGAACCAGATTGAAATTTCTCGGAGCAGTATCAGGCCAACGGATCATTCTGATCTTAAAGCCTATTCGGGTGGCAAGCTCGCGGGCTGCGGCAATCGATTCCGGGCTGTGATTGACGCAGAGAAAAATCGTGTTGAGCCAGGCCAGTTGCTCTGTCTCTAAGTGACCGAATTCACCGATGTCGGGCAGGGCGATACCGGGCAGGCCCATCTGGCGAACAGCAAGCAAATTATTTTCCCCTTCAATAATTACCAGACTACCATTCTCGCAACGTTGAATATCCTCCATGTTGAAGATCCGCAATCCGGGCCGGGCAAACTCCTCATTGCCGTGCCAGAAGCTATCTTCCGGTTTGTCGGGATGGACGCAGCGGGCTGCGTAGCAATTGCCGTCTTCCTGGATGTAGGGATAGACCAAATAACGTCCGTTATAGCCGATCTTCATTTCCCGCAGAACTGCCTGGGATACCCCGGACTGGGCAAAACGTTGTATCAGATCATCGGTCATCCGGTCCATAAAGTCGCGCACTTCATGATTGATATTCTTGACCGGGTAATTGATCTGGCTGGCAGCATAGTCCCGATCCGGATCAAACCCAGGCACCAGGCTCAGGTCGAGATGGGCCTGACGAGCAAAATGGAGCGGAAAGCCACCTGGTGAGCAACGGTTGAGGCAGCGATAGTAGCCATGAAAATAGCTCTCTGGATTCAGAAAAACCACCAGTGCCTTTTCCCCGCTTTTTCTCTTGCTGTTTACAGCCTTGCCTGATTGAGCGCAAAAAGGGCAGTCTGCGGTCAAGGCCTTATTATGCAGTTTCGCTTTTGGAAGTTGGGTCAGGTAAAAATTTGTTACCGGATCAGTACAGTTCATGGTCAATATCCTTGGATACTCATCAATAAAAATAGAAGATAATGCTCGTTGCAGCTGATTTATGGTAATACCATAACACGACCTCTGAGTTGATATTTTGCTGGATTGTATCGGATCGGTTGCCAAATCTGAACGGGAAAGGTAGTATTGCCATTCGTACAAAGATGATAAGGGTGTTGAAAAGTACCCCAGCATAGAGCAATTTCAGTTGTCCGAGATGCCCAATAAGCATTTTTTTTCGTTT
>JAABTP010000044.1 GCA_011389815.1 Desulfobulbaceae bacterium
CTCGGCGCCAGGGGCTGGATGTGCCTCCTCTGCCTCTTGCTGCGTAAAAAAAATGAGAGGGGTCTGAACGGTTACGTTCCAATGAAGTTGCATGAACAGCGGCATGGTAAAACCAAAAAACTATATAGTTCCAATACGTTTTACGTGGTTTTTCTAGACCCCAACCATAAATTTTGGAAGTCCTCCAAAAAACACACATAGTTTTTTTTCCTTTCTCGGATGTGCAAAAAAAATATCCAGAACCTGCTGGATGCACGTCAGGTAACGCAGGATTCATCCAGCAAATCTTTTCTGGAGAAATCAAATATGACCCAATCGGAGATTTTAAAAATATTAGCTTGCTATAAATAAGAGAATTTGTGGAAATACGGTATAAATAACATAGGTATATTCGGTTCATACTTCACCGGGCAGGCAACTGACAAAAGCGATATTGATGTTATCGAAACCGTAAACCCAGATCTCTATACTTTGGTTCATATCAAAGAAGAACTGGAAGCACTTTTGAAAATGTAAAGACATGCAACTACAAAGATAATCCTCTCATCTCATCTTATCTCATCCCTTCTTAACCCCAATCAACATCATCAATCGGACAAGAAATATCAGGAAAATTCTTATCAGATAAAAATTATTCTTAACTCATTTGAGAAAATTCAGCTAAAATAGAAAGGAGAACGATAGAAAAATGTAATAACAGGAACAAGGAGGAGCCATGAAGAAACTCTATGCACCACAAAGCGAGATTGACCTGGCAATGCTCCAAAGCATTCTTGCATCAGCAGATATTACATTCTTCATTGATAACGATTCATTTGGGTCACTGCATATGGGACCAAGCATCGAATTATTCAACCAGAAGACAATCCTTGTTGAAGATGAAGACGAGAAAGAAGCGAAAGAATTGCTTAAAGAATACCTGAAGAACACCTACGACAGCAATACGCCCCATGTACAAACAACAATCCTGGATAAAATCAGAGTGGTTGCAGAGACACTCCTGGTGGGCTGGTTTATTCCCGGAAGACGTTGGAGAGCTAAACAAACAACTTCGTCTGATTCTCAAGGCAAATGAAGTTTCTTTGTTTGTATCTCACAGCATAATCGCTGTCAACGGCAGGTGGTCAGAGGCGATCCGTGAGAGTGGCGTGCTGTGCCGCACTCTTTTGCTGATCAGGGCAGAAGGATGACACCATATTCGATCCAGGGCCAGCAGAGGAAATCTGCCCGGATAGGTTGCAGGCGAAGGGTTGCGACCGAAATATTTATGCATTTGGCGCAGTGGTCTGCACCAGACAAACCATTCATTAATATCTCCCATCAGTACTGTAGGGATCGGTTCAGGCCGGTTGTGCAGGAGTTGAAGTAGCTGTTTGGTCTGGCTGTGCCGTTCGCCTGGAATCAGTCCGAGGTGCGTTGCTATGATGCGGACTGTCCTGTCCTGACAACAGATATCCACATCCAGCGCACCGCGTTTCTCTCTTCCAGGGTAACTGATATTGATGCTTCGGGTGCGCAGGACCGGGTAGCGGCTCAACAGAACATTGCCGTACTTGGACGCTTCCGAGATAACGGTCGGGCCGACAACGGCATGCAGAGATTGTCCGCCTCCGGTAAACCCGAGTTCATCCACGGTTTTTGCATATTCCACTTCCTGTAGAGCAATAATATCCGCCTGTATCTCCTGCAAAACACTATGGATTCGTTGCGGGTCTCTGATGCCGTCCGTGCCAATGCAGCGATGTATATTATATGTTGCCAGTTTGAGAGACATTTTTTTTTCTTCCCGTATTGCGTTGCCAGCTGTCTGCTCAGTCACTGCGCAGTTTTTTTTGGATCAGAAACCAGCTACCCAGGATCAGGGCAAGCACGGCAAGGCTTGTTGCGATGCTGAACAGATTGGGTTCGCGGAATAAGGCATAGCCCCTGTCAACAATACCGGCAATAGCCAGGATACCGGGCAGCATCCCGAGGAGCGTTCCGAGCAGGAAATCCGTAAAACGGATATGGGATGCACCGGCAACGATATTCACGACTGTATATGGAGCAACCGGCACCAGGCGGACAAGAAAGGTGGAAAGAACACCGCGGCGCCCGAGTTTCCGGCTCAGGTTATTGATGGTGTCTCCTGCAAGGGCCCTGACTGTCTGCCTGCCGAGCACCCGACCGAGACCATAGGTAGTTGCACCACTGAGCACTGAGCCGAACAGAGCAAAGGCAAAACCTTTATAGGTTCCAAACACGAGGATGGTCAGGCTTATCAGCAGGGTGATGGGAACCATGACAAGACTGCCGAACAGATATGCAGCCGCTACATAGAGCCAGCCGTAATCACTCTTGACCAGCAGGTCAGCAAGATCCTGTAATCGGTTCGGGGTGAACAGTCTTCCGGTCGGGCTTTGGTACCATACAGCTGCCAGCCCGCCGAGCAGCAGCAGGACACCAACGGCCTGCAACAGACGAAGCTGCGCACTGGTCAGCCGTCCTCTGGGTATCCACGGGCTGAGAAACCGTTTAGGTTCAACAGGTCGTTCCGGGTCAAAAAGCTGCTGTTCCTCAGCAATAAAGTCAACAGAAGGTGTGACTCCGGGATTGAATTTTTTCAATGTCCTGGAGCCGCCCTGAAGTTCAGTTATTGCCCGGAGAATGGAATCGGTCCGCTGCACAGCCTGCCGGACAGCAGCAGGCGTTGTGCCCAGATGTTCCGCAAGCAGGGTGGTACGGAGCTGTTCCGCCGGGTCCGCAGTATCTTCTCCATCTGCGGTTTCGCCATCAAGCTCAACAGCCAGGTCACACTCCGTATCAAATCCCATAGAGCGGTTGTTGAGATTGGACGAACCGACCCGGATAAAACGATTGTCCACGATCATCAGCTTGGAGTGGATTTTGATCGTATCATCCCCTTCCAATCCTTCCTGGTATGCATAAAATATACCCAGACGGTTATGAATATCCGCCTCCTGAAGGGAGATGACCGCCTTGTCACGGAGAGTATCCATAGTCGTTTGGGAAAGCCAGCCGTCCGTGGTATAGGGCAGGACAAGGATAATTTCTGGGCCTTTCGGCTCTCCCAGTCTCCGGGCCAGGGCCTCAATCACCTTTGACGCTGTCAGGTACTGGTTTTCTATGTATATTGATCTGTTCGCACTCCTGATACTGTCAAGGTAGAGCTGCTCTGCCTCGTACACGCCCGGCAATTTTTCATGTTGAGGCTGGGTGCGGGCAATAGCTGTACGGCAGCAACGTATGTCAGGCCGGACCGATGCAGGCCACGGAGAGTTTTTTCCGTTGTCTTTCTGTGAGGTTGGTGAAGAAAGCTGCTCTCCTGTCACCTGCTGCCAGCGGTCCCGGAAATAGCTGCCGAGCCGCCGGGCAGGGAGACCTTCAACCAGCATCTGAGCATCGTGATGAGGGCGGTACCAATGGCCATCCGGCGTTCTGCGGCGTTGGTCATCCGGTGCATGGGCAGGTGTATCCCAGCGTGCCTTTGTCAGGTCAAGCCCGCCGCAACAGGCCACTGTATCATCCACCACAACGAGCTTGTGATGGACAGACGCGCCCACGGGATGAAGCCGATCCATATGAAAATGTATATTTCTATGATTATTCCAACTGATTTTGAACTGGGAAAACCATTCCCGGTCTATACCCATAAACCGAACAAAATCCCATATAAGTATATAAATCTGTAAATCTTTTTTTTCTTCAGCAAGGGTGCTCAGAAAAATGCCCAATTGAAGCGAGCCGCAATCAGCTTGCTTATTCCGAGCCAGCTGCATCCTGGAGTCAATATCCCAGCCGCAGATATAGATATGTTCTTGGGCCTGTTCGGCTGCTTCGCGAAATGCTTGAAAATATGCCTCTGCGTCTATAAGAAAGGCTAATTTTTCCGCCCGATCCAGCTGCCAGCAATTTGTTTCTGGAATAAGAATATTATTGGTTTTGCAGATGTTCCTGTTTTCTCCCGCTGACGGCAATTCCGCTGATAAAGGGTGCATCCCGGTGGCTCCTGGTTGTTAAAAGTAAATTTTTCCCTCTGATATTATAACAGGAATCTTATAGGACAGGTCAGTATCTGCAAGAGAAAAAATAGACTTCCCGGTTCGGATAAATATTTTCCCTTGACAAAAAGACAATTGATTTGTAGCGTTTGATAATCAAAAAATAATTTCACTTTGAGCAGAATTCTCAAAAAGCCAGGCAGGCATTGGCGTCCTGACCTTTTGCTTTGATGGAACTGGATCCCATAATCACTACCGATGTAAGCGGCAGGTGATTACCTGTAAGTACTTACAGTACTTACCATCTTCACGCTGACAGCGTGTCTTTTTAATTTCACCTGATTTCGATGGACAAAAGCTAGAACTCATAAAAAGAACAAATAAAAATATCCATAACAGGAGGTGATGCATCAGGAGAACTGATTGCGGACAATACAGGAAGAGTTTTCATTATCTTCTCCCATTTAACCGATATAAGGAGAAAAAGGAGAAAAAATGAGCAGGAAAAAAATCGCAGAAGAAATATCAATTGTTTTCTCCGGTGCAGCTGGTCAGGGGATACAATCAATAGAAATGATCCTGACAAAGCTCTTGAAAAGAGAAGGGTATCACGTCTTTTCAACAAAGGAATTTATGTCACGGATCCGGGGAGGTATTAACTCTACCTCTCTCCGGGTTTCATCCGGGAGAGTGAATGCCCCGATGGAAAAAGCTGATCTTTTCCTTCCGCTTATACAGGATACAACCCTTCATCTCCAGGACAAGATAACTGAGCACACTGTAATAATAGGAGAACAGGAAGTTGTTCAGTTTGATGACATGGTGGATATTCCGTTTTCTGAGATCGCGAAGCGTTGTGGCAACAAGATCTATTCAAGTTCTGTTGCCGTCGGGGTTATTGCCGGAATTTTAGACGTCAGCGACAGTACCATTGAAAAGACTTTTACAACGCATTTTAAGGGGAAGGATGACAAGATTATCCAGGAAAACATCCAGGCCGCAAAAGAGGGGATTAAGGAATCGGCCAAAATACAGGAATACCTGGAGGTCGTTATAGAAAAAGATGCATCTGTTCAGGATGAGATGCTGATCAGCGGAACAGAAGCTGTGGCCATGGGAGCGGTTGCGGCAAACGTGCGTTATGTTGCATCATACCCGATGTCGCCCGCAACCGGGGTGTTGGTCAAGCTGGCTGGCTGGTCTGAGCAGACAGACTGTATTATTGAGCAGGTAGAAGATGAAATTACAGCCGTGAATATGGCACTTGGTGCCTGGTATGCCGGTGCCCGAGCTTTTGTCACAACCTCGGGCGGCGGGTTGGCTCTTATGTCGGAAGGAATCAGTTTAAGCGGTATCACAGAAATCCCTTTTGTCGTCCATGTAGCGCAGCGGCCCGGTCCCGGCACAGGGCTGCCTACCCGTACCGAACAGGGTGATCTTCATCTTGTTCTCTACAGCGGGCATGGTGATTTTCCCCGAATTATTTATGCTCCCGGAACCGTTGAAGAGGCCTTTTATCTGACCAACCAAGCTTTTGATCTGGCTGATAAATTTCAGGTTCCGGTTTTTATCCTGACGGACCAGTATTTTGTTGATTCCTTATGCAATACACCTGTTTGGGACTTGGATAAGACAGTTGCCAAGCACCATTTTACTGAAACCGCCCAGGATTATAAACGCTATGCCATTACGGAAAGCGGTGTCTCACCACGGGGAATACCGGGATTCGGTAAAGGGGTTGTCAAGGTGGACAGCGATGAACACGATGAAGAAGGTCTGATAACAGAAAATCTGAACGAGACCAGGAAGGCTATGGTGGAAAAACGATTTTTCCGCAAATTCAATTCGGTGCGTAAAGAAGTCATAGAGCCTGACTGTTTCGGTAATAAAGATAATGAGCTGCTCGTGCTCAGTTGGGGGTCAACAGGAAATGCAGTAAAACATGCGTTTCAACTCCTTGAATCGCCACCGGCTGGTATGCATTTTTCCCAGGTTTGGCCGCTTCCGGAAAACATAGAAGATATTTTGAGCCGGTATAAGCGAATTGCAGTTGTAGAGAATAATGCCTCAGCGCAGTTTGCAACCCTGCTCAAGGGGTACGCCGGAGTCCCTGTTACGCATAATATAGTAAAGTTTACCGGGCTGCCTTTTTCGCAGGAAGAAATAGCACGCGAGATTCAATCCATACAATAGGAGAGAGTTATGAGCGAGAATATATTTGATCCCCATGTGAAGGATATTGCCTGGTGCCCAGGGTGCGGGAATTTCCCCATCCGTAAAATTATGCTTGAGATGCTTCAGGAACTGGAGCTTGATCCGGTCAACACGGTTATGGTTTCCGGAATCGGTCAGGCAGCCAAATCACCCCAATATATTCAGGCAAATTATTTTAACGGACTTCATGGCCGAGCATTACCGCCTGCAACAGCCATCAAGACTGCTAACCCGGAACTCACAGTCATTGTTGAAAGCGGAGACGGTGACATGTACGGAGAGGGAGGGAATCATTTTCTCCATGCAATACGCCGGAATCCTGATATCACGGCTGTTGTCCACAATAATATGATTTATGGACTGACAAAAGGTCAGGCTTCCCCGACGACGTCAAAAGGGATGAAAACCCCGGTTCAGATAAACGGTGTTTTTCTTGAACCTTTTAATCCATTAGCTGCGGCAATTGCGCTGGATGCCTCTTTTGTGGCAAGGGTAAATGCATTAGATCAGGATAACACAAAGGAAATCATTAAAAAGGCTGTACAGCATAAAGGGTTTGCTCTTGTGGATGTTTTTCAGATCTGTGTCTCCTTTAACAAAGTGAATACAGCGAAATGGTTTAAGGAACATTCGTATTATCTTGATGAGCAGCATGACACCTCTGATCGATCCGCTGCATTTTCCCGGGCTATAGAGGATGAGAAACTTCCGCTCGGTATTTTTTACGAACAAAAGGACAAACCTGTTTTTGAGGAAAGTTTCCCTCTTTACCAGAAAGATAAATCCCCCCTGTTTCAACGCATATTGAACAAGGAGGCGTTAGAAAAAATAGCTGCGGAAAAAACAGAGTAATGCAGAGCAGTTTTCGATCGGGTGCAGCGGACTGTATGGTCTTTTTTCTTATTGAAAAATATGACGAAGGAGATTGATTTTGCAAAATTTTCTACAACTCTGGAGTGAAGCGGCAAGAACGAGTCTGGGGTTTTTCTGGATGGCGTTGTGGGCCTTTATTCTTGGCTACTTTATCAGTAGCTTGATACAGGTTCTTGTAACCCGTGCCCGCATGCAAAAGGCTATGGGAAAGGACGGGCTGCGCAGTATGCTGCTTGGAACTTTTTTTGGTTTTATATCAAGTTCCTGTAGTTTTTCTGCCCTGTCTGCCACTCGCGCTATTTTCAACAAAGGAGCTGGTCTTGCACCTTCTCTGGCCTTTCTGTTGGCATCCACTAATCTCGTTATTGAACTCGGGATGGTTATTGCCATTTTTCTTGGCTGGCAATTTGTGGTTGGCGAGTATGTCGGTGGCATCCTGTTGATTTTGATTACCTGGCTTCTTATTCGAATAACTCGCTCACGACGCCTGGAGGCTCAGGCCCGCAGTCAGAGTGATCAAGACGAAGACCATCATGGTGCGGAAATTGACTGGAAGGAAAAACTCGTCAGCATGCAGAGTTGGCAAAAAATCGGGCAAACCTATGTCATGGAATGGCAAATGGTTTGGCGTGACGTGCTGATTGGTTTCACAGTAGCGGGTATGATTTCAGCGATGGTACCTGACAGCTTTTTTCAGACCCTGTTTATTGGTTCTGGTGGTGAACATGCTGCCAATCCTGGTTTTCTTGCAGTTCTCGCCCAGACGCTGGTTGGTCCGATAGCCGCATTTTTCACCTTTATCGGTTCAATGGGAAATATTCCACTTGCAGCGGTTCTGTTCGGTCAAGGTGTAACCTTTGCAGGTGTGATGGCATTTATTTTTTCTGATCTTGTTGTGCTGCCAGTACTGCGGATTAATGCAAACTATTATGGCTGGAAAATGGCTCTGTACCTGCTTGCCTTGATGCTGGTGGCTATCGTGTTTGCAGCTTTGGCAATGCATTACACGCTTGCATTTTTGGGATTGCTACCTGACTTCACAGCGATGACAGCTCCTGGCAATCGTGCATACTTTAAGCTGAATTATCAGTTGGTCCTCAATGTTATTTCTCTTTTGGGCAACATCGTTTTAGTTTGGTTATGGTACAAAGCCCAGCATGCGCATGATGCCCATGATCATCATAGTGGGCATGAGCACCACCACCATGACCACAGCCAGCACACAATGTCGCTTGTCGATAAAATTCTATATGTATTGGTTGTTATTGCAGTGGTTTGGCTGTTTGGTGGGTTAATCGTGTCCTTGTTCTGATTGCAACGTGCAGCTTTTATTTTAGGAAATCGACAAAAAATAAAATACCCGTTTTCAGGCGCAGAATTGTAGGGGCAGATCTGCGTGTCTGCCCGGTATAAAAGGCCGAACATATAGGTTCGCCCCTAGGGCAAGCGAAATAATGGGTAGGGTATTTTTATATACAATGAGGAAGGAGGTGCAAGGTGTAATTTTTTATAAAAAATGAAGTTTGTCAGGTGCAAAATTATCAACTTGGTACAGTAGGAGAAACCATTATGAGTATGAAAGAAGCATATGAACAAAAATTGCAGGCACAATTAGACGAGTGGAGTGCGGAGATCGATAAACTCAAAGCAAAAGCCAAGAGCGCAGAAGCCGATGCACAACTTGACTATCAAAAACAAATTAAGGAACTCCAGTCGAAGAAGGAGACTGCCGCTCATAAACTTACCGAACTTAAGAACGCAAGTAGCGATACTTGGGAGGAGCTTAAAGCAGGTATTGATGATGCGTGGAACTCTCTTGCTGATGCAGTGAAGTCAGCTGCTTCGAAAATAAAGTAAATACCATATCACAACCCACAATCAACAAAGGAGACTACAAATGCAATCAAAAATCTGTGCATTAATATTGATCGGCATACTCGGTATTGTTCCAGTTTGCTATGCACAAACAGAAAACAGCAATACTTCAATGGAAGAGGTGAAGAAGGAAAGTCAGGATTTGCTCAAAACTATCGGTTCATATACTGCCGATAAAAAAGAGGAGGCACTTGAAAAAACAAAAGAGGGCCTGACGAAGCTTGATAAACGCATCAATGCGCTGGAGAAAAGTGTTGATAAAAACTGGGATACCATGAGTAAAGCCGCACGCAAGAAATCTCGTGAAAATCTCAGAGAGCTTCGCAAGCAACGAAATCAGGTTGCCCAATGGTACGGCAGCATGAAAGCCAGTTCAGCCGATGCGTGGGATCATATGAAAGAAGGCTTCTCCGATGCTTATAAGGCCCTTGAGAATGCCTGGGAAAAGAGCGAAAAAGAATTCAGATCCAATGAATCTAAAGAATAAAGTAATTCACCCCCCACGGGGGTGGATTTCTATGACAACAAGAATTCGGTTTGACTACAGAATATGCATCGCTTTGCACCGGTAAATGAAACTGTTCTTGATCGACAGACAGGCCTGATGTGGACAAAAGACGCCTCTTTGTTTGATTTCTCAGCAACCTGGAACGAAGCATTGGCTCGCATACAAGAAATCAACAGAGCAGCACTCTATGGTTATCGCAACTGGAAGCTCCCGAATCGTAACGAGCTGTTCAGCTTGATATCTCATCATACGGTTAATCCAAGCCTGGCTCCGGGAAACCCTTTTGTGAATGTATTCAAGAGCTACTACTGGACTTCTTCAACCTGTGTAAGATTGCCTGATCAAGCATGGTACATTCATTTGGGTGGAGCCAGAGTCTTTAAAGGGATGAAATACGATTCGTATATGGTTTGGCCCGTTCGCACAGGAGAAGGTGATAATAAAAGCAGATTATTTTGTACAGGACAAAAGAACTGTTTTGATGAAAACGGGAGCGTTATTGATTGTCATAATACCGGCCAAGATGGTGAAATACAGGCGGGTGTACAGTTCTCAACGGATCGTTTTACTGAAGATAAATTTACTATCTGTGACAACGATACGGGTTTGAGATGGTTGCGAAATGCAAATGTCCCCAAAAACACAATGGATTGGAATTCTGCTTTTCATTTCATTTCAAGGATGAACAGTGAAACAGCATATGGCTATAATGATTGGCGAGTCCCGAATATTCTTGAACTGGAGAACCTGACAGACTTAAGCCAATATTCACCCGCCTTGCCTGATGATCATGTATTCAAGGATGTTCAGGAGTTTTATTGGTCTTCAAGTACAAGTATGTATGATAAGAGTTATGCGTGGGTACTCTATATGGTAGATGGTGCAGTTGGTGTTGGCTATAAACCACTGTCAGAATTTTACCTGTGGCCCGTAAGAGGAAAATAGTACAAATCCAAAAACAAAGGAGTGTAAATTATGAACATTGAGGACGTTAAGAAGAAAGCTTCAGAAATGGATATTGATGCTGGAAAAATGAATAAAATTGACTTGATCCACACTATCCAGATTGAAGAGGGTAATTTCCCATGTTTTCAATCAGACAATATTGCCTGTGAGCAGGTGGATTGCTGCTGGAGAGGTGATTGTTTGCCAGGAGGGAGCCAGTTAGCGTGTGACTGTTGAAATGTATGAGCAGTGATACACAATGTCATGATATATTTGAAGGAAACAAGAAAACGAGGTGATTATTATGTCAGAAAAAGTAGTTCTTGATCAGGATGAATGCATTGGTTGTGAAAGCTGTGTTGAAGTGTGCCCCTCAGTTTTTTCATTTGATAATGCTGAAGGGAAGGCATATGTTAATGAAGGTGTAGATGCAGGAGAGGACTGCGTTGAAGAGGCGATTGCTTCATGTCCTGCAGAGTGTATTACTACAGAGTAAATGTTGGAGAGAAGCGTCATGAAGAAGTGATACTCCTCTCAACTTGCTGTGAGCGATCAATAAAGACCGGGGCAGACCGGCATGGAGCTGGATGTCCCGCTCAAGGTGCATACCAGCGCAGATATGTTTGATTAGCATTAGCAGTGGTTGGAAGGGCAGCACAGTTTGGAGTCCGCCAGTTTATCTTGATAAGAAGTACCCTTTTCCGGCAACACTACTCCCACGCCCTGTGAACATTCACCTCCGGCATGGGGTAATGTTTGATGTTGAGGGTAAAGATTCTGCCGCCGGTTCGTATAGCTGTAGCAGCAAGAATCGCGTCATGCACATCAATGCCGTGACTTGGTTGCCATTTACGATAGAGTACACCTGCTGCATCAATAATTTTCTGATCAACAGGCTCGGTTTTGAACTGAGACAAGAACACCCCTGTCGCTTCCTCCTCATCAGGGCGCATGAAGAAAACAACTTCAGCACGTTGCAGGGCTCCGGTGTAGAGTTCATAGGCATCCTGGTTGCGAAGGCTGATGAGAAAGTCCCGTGCCTTTTTTTCTCCACGGAGATGCCAGATCAACACGTCCGCATCAATATAGGCCCTCATAACTGATGTCGCTCCATTGATTTTCTGAAGGCGGATCGGGCCTGATTCACTGTTTCCTCCGGTGATTCGGAACGATTCCAGCTGCCGCAGGTCTGTTCAAATACATCGACCTTTTTCCTCAGGCCGCTTTGTTCCGAGTAGAGTCTGATCGCGCTTTCAATGATCGCCTTTTTCGAGGTCTTGAGTTCCCGTGTTAACAGGTCGATTTGTCGGATGACTGCTTCGTCAACCCGTGCGGAAAAAACTTTGTCCATCTGTTCCTCCGTTGTTTTTGCTTACGTATACATTTCCATGTAAGTATAGAACGGGGTATGCTTTTCAGCAAGGAGAATTTTGGAAGGCACCTCCATTGCCGAAGAATTGCTCCTGGTTGTTGAGCAGGGCCGTGAGCAGTTTGGAGTTTGCCGGTTTCTGCTTGATCACTACGTGTAAGCTGTGCCAGGTAAAGCAAGCTTTCGGCTGACGAATACCATTGTCATTTGAACAGAAAATGGGTGGCATGCTGGAGAATGGAACAGGAAACCATTGAAATAGAGGTGTATTATGCAGGCTCTCGTGAAAACGCCCCGTACTGACATCCGCATTCAGGGGGAAATTTCGCCACGTCTCCTTGATATATTGCAGAGTGAATACGGCGGCAGTCTGAAAATTTATGACGGGGACGAGGAATATGTCGAGCTGACGGAAACCGATTGGTACAGACAAACCAAGGCCAAGACTGCTCCCGGTGATGCAATGCGTATTTACCGAAAAAATCAGCAGATGACCCAGGCGGAACTCGGTAAAAGGTTGGGGAATGTACCTCGTCAGCTTGTTTCCAATATGGAACGAGGAAAACGGGCGATCAGTCTGGCCACGGCGAAAAAACTTGCCGCCATCTTCAATGTCCCGGCCAGCCGCTTTCTTGATATTTAACAATACGCTCTCTACAACAGGGCGACCGCCGGTCGCCCCTGCCCAGACATCATCCTTTGGCGGTGCAGAACCGTTCTTACCTTGTCAATCATGACAGAACATAAGATCTTTGCCATCCTGCGATAGGTCAGCATGATTCTTTTCTGGTGCAGGACGATGCTGAACCTGTTTTGCGGCGTCCTGCACCTCATCTGAATCGTTCAGAGGAAGGAAATCATGACGGTGTATTATAATTTTGTCATCATTCGGTAGTGTTTTGTCATGATTCGACATAAATTGATCATTATTCACAAGGGGACGGTCATTCTTCGATAGTGCAGAGCCGTTCAGCACAGGGGGATGATGATTATCCCCTTGTGACGGGAGACAATCCCCAAGGGGATAACCCTTCGCCCCCTGTGACGCAGGATAATCCCCTTGGGGAGAATGCCTCGGATGCAGGGGAGGAAGGGGCGGAGGCGGGCAAGCTAGCTGCGGAACTTGCGCATCTTCTTCACCAGCTCGTTGTCCTTGCCCAGCAGTCCGGAAATCAGGTCGGCAACGTCGGAGGCATCCTTATAGGAATCCGCCAGGGCCTGATTGGCCTGGGCCGTGGCCTCCTGCGCCTCGGCAGCCGCTGCCTGCTGGGCGATTTCCGCGCTGTCCGCAGCCTGCTTTTTCACCTTGAGGCTGTCCAGCCGATCAGCGGGGTTGAAGCCCTTGTCTTTCAGGGTGTCCTGCTCTTCCTGGACAAGCGAGATCATCTGCGCGATAAAATCACGTTTTTCTGCTTCAGTCATGGTGCTCTCCTTGGTTTGAGGTTTTGGGTTGCGTGAACAGGGGGAATCCCTGTTGTGTTGGTATAATGTATTTCCGGCTCATCCTTCCCCCGCTCCGAACATCTGCTCCAGTTTGTTGAGCAGGGCCGTGAGCAGTTTGGAGTCTGCCGGTTTATGCTCGATCAGGAAACGCCATTTGCAGGAGCTGTTGCGGATAATATGATTAGTGAAAGAGGAGCAGGGCATGATATGCAATAAATGCACTTCCGTTGCTTCGTTGATGCCGGGTGCTGAAGCCTGACAACTCATCAGCAAGAGCTTCAATCTGAGGATTGCTTTCTTTCATTTTTTGAAAAAGTTCGCTTTGCCAATGGGGTGTATCTTTCTCCTGCACATATCCCAGCATACCGACTTCTTGGCTTTCTGGAGCATAAATGCCGCTCAGGAACATTCCTAAACCATCCTGGCCGAGATATTTCTTGATCCCGCTGTGCTTGTAGAACCGCTTGGCTTCAAAGGTGAATTCCCAACGCACAGGATCACCTGTCTGTTCAATGGTGAGATCGGCACGAGGTCTTGCTTTACCCCGTCTTGGAGTGGTGTTGAGCGGCGGGTCATCATGCACGGCCAGATTATACATCCATTGCGGATGAGCCGGTTGACGCATGATTGTATTCATGGCTTGAGCCAAGTCTCCGGTAATGGCCGGTTCTTCTTCGTGGACGAGTTGCGATGTATTGAGGAGATCATAGCCGAGTTTGAGCAGTGTGAATACATGCTTCCTGAAACTGCGCTGATATTTCTTCGCGTATGCGGAATAACCGTTGCCGTTCCCGGAAATATTTTGGCCCAGTCCCATCAATGGATCTCCGCGCACATTGTTTTCGCTATCAGATCAGAGGCATCTGTCAAAGCCTGACTTGGCAGCCAATGCAGCCGTTCCATCGGTTTGAACAGATAGGTTCGCTCATTGTCAAAGACTGTCAGATTTCGCTCGAAATAGAGCCATTGGCTGTGTTGCTTCAGGAGACGGGACCGCAATGTGGTGAATTCCTGGGCCAGGGGTTTATCCGCTCGGTGGATTTGCAGGGAGTCAGCAGTATCCGCTTCATCAATGGTGATTTTCAGCAGGCCTGCTGTGTCATGATACAGGACATTGATGACATGCTGTTCGTTGTCCTCGTCGTCAAGAAAACTGTTCAACTGGTCTCGCAGTACTTCAATATAAGCATGCATTTCCTTTTCAGAAGGAGGCTGCATAAGATCAGGAGATATTTTTCCTCGGATGAGTTTGCGTCGTTCATAAAGTAAGTCATGTATCAATAGTCGATCTTCCTTTGATAGCCCTAAAGCTTGGCTAACTAAAGCATTGGCCTTTTTTTCCAGAGCATCGCGTCTGACCTGCATAGTGTCTTCTGCTTCACGTTGAAAAATATTCATTTGTTGCGTTGAAAAATATTCTGTAGTGACCAGCTCATCGTAGAGTTGTGCCCAAATATTTATATTAACTTCGTTGTGCAAAGGAACTGGTAATGATTTGAGAGTGCGTAAAGAACTGATGGACTCTTGTATGCCCATCTCAGGAGAAAAAAACAACTCGTAATAGCGTACAAAATCAGACATTAAATAAAGTGATAATGCTTTAAGGAAGCTTTCTTTGCCCGCTGCTCCTGAAATGCCTATCTGCTTCGGAGGGATAGCGATAAAGTCATCACTGTACACAGCAAACCAACGTGCTTGATTAATAATAATATGCGGAGGACGCGAGACTTTCAGCGGCAATTTATCTCGTCCTTTACGTGTATATGAATTTTGCGCAGAAATAGTTTCCAAGGCCGATGGAGGAAAAGCATACAGGCGAGTTTCCTTGGGTAACTTGTTCATCAACAGCCTATTTTGACCTTTTAGTTCAGGTGCTGGAACTATATAATTGTCCGTTTCATGACGGGTTTCAAGTCCTTGGTGTATTGATAGGCAATGCACGTCCTTCAACTTTTCCAAGCTGGGAAAACGTGCAACGATGCTTTCCAGCAAACGTGCATCTCGGTGTGATCCCCATAAAGCCAGTTTCCAAGTAACAGCCTGGCCTTCTGCGGCTTCTGACTTGCGAACTTGACGCAACTCCGTACTGTTGACTGTGACACTCCACGTCTCAGTATTTCGTTTGCTGCGAGTGGTCGGCTGGGTGATACGAAAAGGAGAAAATACGGTAATCGTATCATCTGCCTCTTCCTCCCCTGCTGGTGCATAAAAAAACGCAGCAGCGGGTGCTCCGGCACGTCCGGCAAAGAGTACGGATGCTAGGTTAGCAAAATTAACCATAGCCCATGTATTGGTTTGCTGGAAAAATTCTTGCCGAAACGCTATTGATGTGGATTTGAACAGGCTCATGGCCGGCATCAACATACCTATTGCACCGTTTTCCTGGGCATGCTCTAAGACCTTCCAGGCAAAGGCTTCAGCAATCTGATTGCGGCCTGTCGGATAACTTTTTTTATTTTTCTTCATCCAGTCCAATGCAGCCGGTTGCTTTGTCTGCATCCAAGGCGGATTGCTGACAATCCAGTCAAATTTATGCCGGGACAGAATATCCGGGCTGAAAAAATCCCCCTGAATAATGTTCCGGCCTTGCAGTTCTGGCAGCTTGAATCCTTTGTAACGTCCCCATAAATCAGGTGGGTCAATATAATCAAGCAGGGTCATGGACAGGCTCAATCCGGCAACCTGACAGGCATCCTCATCCAGATCCACCCCGTAAATACGTTTGGTCAGCAGGTCGCGCAACTCAACCGGGCGCAATGAACCGCGCTTGCCCAACTCCTGCTCAATTATACGGCGATATGCCTGCACCAAAAAAGCACCGGAACCGCAAGCAGGGTCCAAGACCTTGGTTGTATCCCCTAACGGTTGGCGGCTTTCCACTTCGTTAAGAATAAAATTGACCAGATGCACAGGGGTGTAATAGGCACCTTTTTCGCTGGCACGATTTTCCGCATGGAGAAATTGCTCGTAAACAACAGATAGTGTTTCTAAAGGGATATAGGAGAAATCATAGGCAGCAAACAAGGTCATTTGCCCGGAGACTGCATCACCATAGAACACGCTGGCAACTTTGTTGATGTGCGTATCGGTAATATTATCAAACGAGACAATACTGAATATATCTCCGTTCAACCATTGCCTGAGCTGTTCATTGACACGTATAAACCCGTCTAAGTTCGCATCTCTGCCGAAGATTGTATGTTCCGGTATTTCCCATTCAGCCAGTCTGCGTGACGATAAGATATTACGGTCTTTTAAATAACGCAAATAGACATATTTACCGACTAAGGCATTGGCTGTATGGTGGTCCAATCCATTGTTGATCAGCCACTTTCCCAACGCTTTCAGCTCTGCCAGGAGTTTCCAGTCAACTCGGTTTTCCGGTCTGACTTGCTGCCCCCATTGACTTTTCCATACCCTGCCGTTATCAATGGATTCCGCTTTGAAAGCATCCAGTTCCGCCAGAGCCTGATTGATCGTTGAAACAATATGCAGTGCCCTGTCTTCTTTGTTTTCTGTATATTCAAATCCAGAATAAAGACGTACATGGTTTTGGGAAACCAGTAAAAGAAACGGTACTATATCCTGATTCCAGACTCGGCGATGAATAATGTCCGCTTCTTTGTCATCAGTGACTTCACAAACGTAGACCAACGGAATGTTATTCTGGTTGTTATTTTTGAGTGTATAAACACCTTGCAGCCCGCACGATCCCTGAGCCTTTCTAAAAATATGCGCATGTTCGACAGCCTTGTCCAAATCTGCGCCGTGTAAAAAGGCGTTGGAGTCGGCATAACCGAAATCCTGAATGAGCTTTTGAGCGTTCATAGTGTGGTTACTCTTCATGTGTTCGAGAATGAGGCAGGTACACGCAGTTTATATAAATTTGCTGTGTACCGTGAGATTACCACGACATCTTTCTGGATGAAAGCATTTTTAGAAGCTGGAGATCTATAATTGAGCTGCTTCAAACAGAGATAGCTAACAGAAGAAACGAAGAAAATGTTTTGTATAACGGTATATTTCTTGCTTTTACGTCATCAGTTCAACATACTTCTCAATCTTTTCGAGCTGGAAAAGTAATAAAATGATATGTTAGAATGACTTTTCAGCGGTTGTATTGAGCATGCCGTTAAGAAAATACACGGGAAGTTACCGTGAGCAGCCCGTTTCCCTGGGACGGAGAAGTTGATTTTGTCTGATATCAAAAAGAAAAAACTTATCCATAAACGCGACACCTGTTGCAGGCAGGTGCATTGCCCTGAACGCGAAAACCTTGGTCTTCAGAAAGAATTGGAGGAAGTCCGGCAGGAGCTGCGACTTGCTGAGAAGGTTTTTGCCGGCAGTGTTGAAGGCACTGTTATCACGGACGCTGATTTTCGTGTGTTGCGGGTCAATCCTGCTTTCACCCGGATTACAGGCTACCGGACTGAGGAGGTTGTTGGTAAGCAGCTCCCTTGGTTTGAGGATCAGGATTTCGTTCAACAGGTCAATATCAGTCTGGATGAGCATGAAACCTGGCGGGGAGAGTATCGGGATACCACGAAGAGCGGTGCTGAGTACGTGAGCTGGCTGAATATCAGTAGTGTGAAAAATACGCAGGCCAAGGTGACCAATTATATCATAGCTGTTCTTGATATTACGCAGGAAAAATATCGGGAAGAGGAAAATAACCGCTACCTTGAAGAATTAAATACCGCCTATCGTCGTTTTGTGCCCCGCCGTTTTCTGGAGTATCTGGAAAAACCCAGTATTATTGATATTGAACTGGGCAACCATGTGGAGCGTTCCATGACCGTGCTCTTTTCCGATATTGTCGAGTTTACCCGGCTCTCGGAAAGCATGAGTCCTACGGAAAATTTCCGGTTTATTAATTCGTATCTGAGCGTCATGGAGCCGATTATTGCCCACCATAATGGCTTTATTGATAAGTATATCGGCGATGCTGTTATGGCCTTATTTGATGGCAAGGCTGATGATGCGGTCAGGGCGGCCATAGCCATGTTGAATATGCTGGTTCCCTATAACGAGGGCAGGGCACGGGCTGGGTATAAACCGATTGATATTAATATTGGTGTGAATACCGGCACCTTGATGCTGGGAACTATAGGCAGCCCCAAGCGGATGGAAGGAACCGTGGTCAGTGATTCTGTGAATGTGGCAGCACGGATTGAAGGGGTGAATAACATTTACCGGACATCCCTGCTTATTGGCGAGGAGACCTATAACGCCCTGGAACATCCTGGTGATTTTGCCATGCGTCACATTGATCAATTTAAGGCAAAAGGGAAATCCACGACCGTGGCAGTGTATGAGGTTTTTGAGACCGATTCACCAGAGGTGCGGGATGCAAAACTGGCCTCATCAGATTTTTTTGTCCAGGGAGTCCAGCTCTATCACGATGGACAATTTGCAGAGGCGAAGCGGGTATTTAATGAATGCATAGTCCGGTGTGTGCAGGATCAGGTTGCCCGCTATTATATTGATTGCTGTGATCGACATTTGAATATTGAGACTACCCGGTGGTAGCCTTCTACCGGGAGGCGTAGGGGCACGGTGAGCCGTGTCCCTGCCAAAAAACACCCAAGCGGTAACTCACTGGCTCTTGGCCCCTCTTCTCACAGCTTCAGTACCAATTTTATTCCGTTATCAACCTCAGTCATAATTTTGTTTGACAACGTATGCACCTTTTCTGTACACAGCGTTTTGTCAATGGTGATGAGCTGGGAGACGTTAATCACACTCTTTTTGTTCAGTTTTGATTCCTTACGTGTAAGCAAAACATTGCCTGGTGCCGCTGCCAAGTGTGTATTCGTGGTTATAATCACCGCAATGACTGTGTTGATATTGCTTTGATTAAACTCATTGGACTGAACAATCAACAACGGTCTTCTGTAGCCAGGGCCTGAGCCAACAGGATCGGGCAACTCTGCCCACCATATTTGCCCCCGTTTGATCACCATTCTTCTTTTTCAATCGTGTTTATTTGCATATCAAAAGCAATTTGATCCAACTGAGACGATTCACCAGGATAAACTTTGTTTAACTGGTCAGTAATATGATCCGCAGGGTGTTGCTCAAGAAATGTTGCCAGGGCCTTGGCATAAAGGCGGCTCCGGGAAAAACCATGTTGTTTTGCATATTGGTCCGCAGCACAAAAGAGCTTGTCAGGGATAGAAATAGCTGTCTTCATCTTATTTTTTTAGTAGTTTTTTCTTTACTGTCGCTATATAAAAGTATAACCTTTGTTATACCGTTCTGTCAAACAGCAATCACCTGGTAAATATACTCTCTTCCCAGTGATAGATATGATTCTTGAGTCCGTATTTCAAAAATGGTATAGCAACGCCTTGTTGCTTGTTATGCTTATACTTCTCCTGCTTGCGGCCAGCGTAAATAAGGCCACTGCTTTAACTGCATCCTCCTCCGAGCAGGACGTTCAAAAGATGACCCTGGCCGAGGCTGTGACCTTGGCTTTACGGCATAGTCGTACCGTGGAAAGTGCCTATCTTGATCGCCTTGTGCAGCGGTTTGATCTGAAAATCGCTCAGGATAAATTTTTGCCGGATGCCTATCTTTTTTCTTCAGCTATACAGGAAGATGTGGCCGGGGAATCTGCACACCGGACAGAAATCAGTGGCGAAGCCGTTCTCAAGGTGCCGACCGGAGGAGCATTCAGCCTGACCTGGAGTCAACCTGTCCATACATCACAGGATGATCAATGGTTTGATGATTTCGGCAATGATATCGCCTTGTCTTTCACCCAGCCTCTTCTCAAAGGAGGCGGGGTACAGGTGAACAGGGCTGATCAGATTCTTGCGGAATATAAGGAACACAACAATGTCCTGACATTACAAACAACTTTGATGGACACGATCACGCAGGTTGTTCATGCCTACCGGAGCCTTCTTCTGGCCCGGCGTGGACTGGAGATTCATCGTTCATCTCTTGAGCGATCCCAAGAACTGTTGGAAAGCGACCAAATGCTGGTCAAAGAAGGGCGCAAGGCCAGGGTGGACCTTATTGAAAATGAAGCGAATGTGGCAAGCCGGGAATTACGCTTGATGACCAGTCAGAACGATGTTGAAACAAAGAAGCTGGATTTGCTCAAGTTATTGGATATTGACCGACATACCTTAATAGAACCAAGTGATTCCATCAAGGCAGAGCCTGTTACACTGAAATTGGCAACCTTATTAGAACTTGTTTTTACAAACCGGCCAGAGTACCAGCAGGCTCTGAACACATTAAAGATAGCTGAAACCAACATGTTGTTGGCAAAGAATCATCAGCTTTGGCAACTGGATCTTGAAACACGGTACAATATGACGGATTCTGGCGGATACATGCTAGACTCGTTAGAAGAGGAAAGTTCCGGGGCAGGAGACTATTCTGTTGCAATGAAATTAACAATACCTTTTGGTGATGAATCAATAAAACATGAACTTCTCCAAACCAAGGTGGCGTATCGAAAGGCAAAGATTGCTTTGCAGGAGTTAAGGGAGAACCTGCAAATATCAGTACAGAATACGTATCGGGATATTGGCATGCAGTGGAAGCAGGTTGAACTTTCTCAAAAGGCACGGGCCTTGTCCCAAAAACAACTTGATATTGAGTTGGAAAAATTGAAAAGCGGCCAGTCAAGTAACTTTCAGGTGATGACCTATCAGGACCGTTTAATTACGGCGCAATATGATGAAAACAGCAAGAAGATTGCCTACCTTAATGCCTTGACTGATTTGGATAAGTTCTTAGGGACAACCCTGGAGCACTGGGGAATTGATCTTAAAAATGCCGAAAAAGTGGAGCTGCCATGAGTAACGCGCACGAGTCTCTTGAACAGGAAACCGATCTTCTGGAAAAATATCATCAACTCCAGGCGAATCATTATCAGCTTGAAGATGAGCATTTTGCCGTACAAAACCAGCTCAGACGTAGCAAGCGATGTTATAGGCTTTTCTTCCTGTTGCTGATTATTCTTGGCATCGGGATAGGTGGATATTTCTGGCGCGAGGAATTGGCCTCCTTGCTTCCTGGAGGCTTGGACAAGGCCCAAAAAGGAGATAGCCCCCGAGATGAGGTTCTGACGGTTAAACGGGAGACCTTGAGAAACACCCTTTCTCTGACAGGGAAGATTGAGCCGCTTGGACAGATTGATGTTGTTGCACCTCTGGAAGGTAAGGTGTTGGAGAAGAATTTTCAATACGGAGATTTTGTTGCACAAGATACAGTGCTGCTGCGTATTGATGCGGAGAAGGAAGAGGCCAACTATCAGGAAGCGCAGGCTGCGTATCTGGAAGCTGAGCAAGAGTTGACCTCTTTAAAAGAACTGGAAAAGAGTTTAGAGGTTGTACGGATACGGCATAATTTAAAGAAACAACAGTATGGCCTGAAAATAACCCAAAGAGATCTTAAAAAAACTCAGCGGTTGTTAGAAAAAGGCATTGTGTCAAGCTCAGAAGGAGAAAGACTGGAAGAGGAGTATCACAAACAGCAAAGTGAAATTGCCTTTCTCCAGCAAGAACTTGCGTTGACCTTAGACAAAGGTAGTGAAGAGAAAATACATGTAGCTGAGTTGAAAAAGAAAAATGCTCTGCTCAAGATGAAGGCGATTAAGGATCGCATTGCCAAAGCGCAACTGGTCAGCCCTATGGATGGAGTTGTTTTATTGCCTGTCAGCGGTAAGAATGAAGAATCAATTGAGATTCAACCAGGAAGCTTTGTGAAGCAGGATCAGGTACTGTTCACCATTGCCGATTTAAGCGGATTCAATATTCAAGCGCAAGTGGATGAAAACGATATCCTGAAACTTCAACTAGGGCAGGAGGTCACTATAACCGGAGATGCCTTTCAGGATGATCTGACTCTGCAAGGGACTGTGCAATATATTTCCTTTCAGGCGGATAGAGAGGAACCCGGGAAAGCCCCTTCTTTTTCCGCCCGTATTTCAGTTGCCTCGCCCACGGATGAGCAGAGAGAACAGCTCCTACTTGGCATGTCGGTAGACATGGAAGTGCTTATTTCCGAAAAACCTGATGCCATCATTATTCCCTTTGCCTTTGTCACTGTTGATGACAAGCAACAGGCATGGGTGAGAAAACGCATGAAAGATACCGGCGAAACGAAAAAAGTACCGGTGAAAATCGGGGTGACACAGGCCAATACTGTGGAGATCCTTGAAGGGCTTGAAGTCGGCGACAAGATCATGCGGGAGCCTCTGCCGCCTCTGATGTAGGGGCACGGCACGCCGTGCCCCTACGATACCCGATATGGTTGAATTCATCCATGAAACATTATGCTGAAAATACGTGATCTGTATAAATCCTATCAGGTCGGCCATACTATGATGCCTGTTCTGAAAGGGATAAACCTTGATGTGCATCAGAGAGATCTGCTGGCAGTCACTGGTTCTTCGGGAAGCGGTAAGTCCACCCTGATGAGTATTATGGGCCTGCTGGATAGACCGACACGGGGGCGATATTGGTTGGATAAGAAAGAAGTGCTGCATTGTAGCGATGATGAACTGGCTGCCATGCGAAATCAGAAAATCGGCTTTGTCTTTCAGTCATTCTATCTCCTGCAACGCCTGACTGCTGCAGAAAATGTTGGTTGTCCATTGCGCTACAGCAAGGTTCCTCCCAGGGAAATACATCGACGTTCCCTGGCTATGCTGGAAAAGGTCGGACTGTCTGATCGTGCCACTCATCGTCCTGATGAGTTATCCGGTGGTCAGCAGCAGCGGGTGGCTGTTGCTCGTGCCCTTATCGGCAAACCGGCTATTGTCTTGGCGGATGAACCCACCGGTGCTTTGGATTCCCATGTGAGTAAAGAGATAATGGATTTATTTATCAGCCTGAATCAGGAAGAGGGGATCACTATTATTATCATCACCCATGATGAGAAGATTGCCCGGCAATGCTCCCGCCATGTGATGATGAAAGACGGGGTGTTGAGGTGATATTGAGGTCATCATGTTCCTAACCTACGTGCGAGAAGCGGTCCGTAGTTTGTATACCGCAAAACAGCGAACTCTGCTGGCCTTGCTCGGTATAAGTATTGCTATCGGTGCGGTTATTGCCTTGGTGTCTATTGGGATTATCTGGGGAGAGGAATCAATGCGGAAATTTTCTGAGTTAGGACCTGATATTTTGCAGATTCAGGTTCCTTGGAGTCGAGGAGATGATGACGGTATCACTGTACAAGATGCGTTTTTGTTGCTTGATAGTAGTCAAACGCTTGCCGACGTGGTGCCGATGATAACCAATTATGGAGGGTATTTTTTTGGTGATGAGAATGGGAATACTCTGATTACAGGAACAACTATAAAGTATAAGGAAATGAATAGACTGCGACTTAAATCCGGGCGGTTTCTTTCAATGCTGGACGAAAATAAGTCCTATGTCGTCATAGGAACAAGATTGTTAAATAAACCGGAATTTAAGGAGTTCGCTGGCTCCCTGATTGGCTCTACAATCAAATTGGAAAATAAACCGTACACGATTATTGGAACGCTTGAAGAGAGTGCAAGTGATTGGTACGCTAATTATTCGATTATACCGATTTCTACAGCAATTCGTTTTTTTGGAAAAAAAAGTATTAGTAAGATTACCGCCCGAATGAAACCGGGTGTAGACTTCCGAGTTGCGACGATGGAAATTCAGCGATATTTCAAACAGAGAAACAATATAGAAGTCACAGTGAAGGCGAATGTGCAAGCGATTAAAACTGCTCAAGAACAGGCTGCTATGCAAACTATGCTGTTAGGTGTCATCAGCGCGATCTCTCTGCTGGTCGGCGGAGTCGGCATCATGAACGTCATGCTCACTTCCGTGATGGATCGACGGCGGGAAATCGGTATCCTCCGCGCCATTGGCGCACGGCAGCGGGACATCCGCCGTCAATTCTTAACTGAAGCTGTTATTCTTTCTTTGATCGGGGGAGTTCTGGGAGCAGGGCTTGGCATTCTGTCCTGCTATATTGTCTGCTCTATCAATGAATGGACATTCTTTATCCCCAAAATGGGACTCTGGCTGGGCCTGGGCGTGTCATCACTGGTTGGAATTTTCTTTGGTTTTTACCCTGCCCATAAGGCAGCCAAATTAGACCCTATTACGGCCCTACGTTCTGAGTGATCTTCTGATTATCTCTGCAATATTTCCGTAACAAAGCGAGTAAGTGGCAGTATCCTCGTCCGTAGGTCAGCCACCTCATAATCATCTTTTCCGGTATGGATTTGATAGAAGCAGGGGATGTCTGTTCGTTCGGAAAAATAGGCAATATGCTTACTCACGGATTGGGCCCCGGTTTTACACTCGACTGCAAAGAGCGGTTTATTGTCCCGCAAAACAATAAAATCAACCTCTCGTTTGAGCTGATCCCGCAAAAAGCAGAGTTCCATGTTGTCGCCAAGCGTATCTTCCTGATAATGGCAATATTTAAGGAGGTTCGACGCAACCAGATTTTCAAACCGTGTCCCGGAGTCAGGGCATAAGGACCAGTCCCAAAGATAGAGCTTTTTATCTTTCTTTAATGCCTTTATCCGGTTGGCTGCAAAAGGTCTGAGCCGAAAACAATAGTACAGATTCTCCAGAATACGAACCCATCGGTCAACCGCCTCATGGGAGGCTGAGAGATCCTCTCGCAATGAGTTGAGAGAAAGGAGCGAACCCACCCGATCCTGCAGGAGCAGAGCAAGGAGATCCAGCTGTCCCACCTCCCGTACATGCTCAAGAGAGACAAGGTCTTCATGGATCACCCGTGAAATTCGTTCCCGTTGCCAGCGTTTCCAGTCACGTTCTGATTGAGCAAAAAAAGGCTCTGGGAAACCGCCGAATTTGAGGATGGCATCCACATCCTGAGAAGAGGGATTTGGCGTGATTTCATAGAGGGACAGGGGATGGAGGCGATAATAATGGTAACGGCCCTGAAGAGAATCCCCACCTTTGCGGTAATAATCCAGCCGGGCCGAGCCGGTAATCAAAAAGGAAGTCCGGGATTTATTTTTGTCGTACAAACCCTTGACAAAGTTTCGCCATTCTTTGTATTTATGAATTTCATCCAGAATGATAAGAGGCTGCCCTGTGGGGAGTCCGCCTTGAAGAAGCACTTTCCTATCATCAGCAAAATCCCAGTTAAAATAGGCGGGGTGTTGCTCGTCACCTTGTAAGATATTCAGGGATGCTGTGGTCTTGCCGACCTGTCTTGGGCCGCCGACAAAGACCATTTTTTTTTGCAGATCATCTTTTACCGGGGCTTGTATATATCTTTCCATTGGATGTTATGGGGGTGAGTATAATAGCGGGTGAAAAATTTTTGGGTCAACCAGAATATAATTCGGTATATTTTCAGGTCAACCCGAAAATGTTACCGCTGGCAACAGTGTCAACCAGGCTTCACAACCTGTCATGAATCCATTGCTGGATTTTTTCCTCAGCAGGATCATGGGAGAATGTTCCATTGTTGACCAGACGGGCAAAGATTTCATAAGGATCGTTTTTGCCTCCCTGTTTGCGGAGATGCTTTGCTTCGTTCAAATACAGATAGAGAATGATCGCCGGGTTGCTTGAAAAACAGAAGAACAGACGATATCGTTTCAATCCTTGTTTATAGCGTCGAAATTTCTTCAGATCACCCTTGAGGCGGTATTCAGGTTTGTTGGGATTCTCTGGAATGATTCTCTGGTCTGCGTTTCGGATTCGTGCTGCGAACTTCACCAGCTCATGCTGCACATATTCTTCATGGGGCAAGGTCGCCTTTAACTCTTTCAGACGATCTTTCAGTTTGCGGATTCTTTGATAATAGTACTCGTGGTATTTCAGAAGAAAGTCATTCTGCTTCAATGTCAACTCCTTCGAGAAGATCATCCCATTCTTCATCCCAAACTTCCTCGACATCATGTAGCTTTTCAGGATGCTTCATCGCATGTATGCCCAATGCCCGGACAAACTGGCGGAAAAGCGGATCCTGCTCCATCGTGTCCAGCGCGTTTTTGGGGCGTATCAGTAAACCCTTGGGAGAGTTTTCAATGACAACGCTTTGGTTATCCAATTGTTTTGCAAATTGCATCGGGAGATCCACGGCCCAGCTCCCGCCATGTTTGAATATTTTTTTTTCTGTTGATTCCATAAGACCACCTGAGAGGGGCTTGCTTCTTGTTTTGTTGAGAATATCTTTTTGAACTTATTATAGTATATACAAAAATATATATTGTTTCAAGAGGTGACTACGCTGAAAAAGTCCTCCATTTCTCATTCTTTTATAGAGGATTGGTGGATGTGGAGCGATTTTGTTTAACCTCAGCCCTGTGTTAGGTGGGGCATGCTGTCAGATTGAGACTGTTGTTCTACCTGGTCTGCCTGCATAGTTGCTTTCTTCAGCAGCTTTTTCTTTAACCTGTCTCCGCCCAGGGAAATACATAAGCTTCTCAGTTCGCTTGTTTTTCTAAGCCTCGTTGTGACGGCCTCCGGACTCATGTCAGTCTTCATCTAATAAGCTCCGCAGATTCGCAATATCATCCTGATCCTGACCGCTCAGTCGTTTTGATTTTAATTCGATCAGGCCTCTTGGAGAAACCACTGGTAGGGGTGTACCAACGTTTTGATTGGTAGGTTGCTAGCATACCGTATTGTATAGCATGATATGAGGTGAGAGGGAAGGCAAGATGAGGAGTACTCGCTTGCTTCTTATCGTTTTTTGCATTACTACATACAAAAAGTTTCCTAGCAGGGTAGGGTTTTGTAACTCTAAGAAAAAAAAGTATTTCGTCTTTCTTTAATGGGTATGAAAGTAAAATGATCGACTTCTCTAAAATTCATGGATTTCAGTCAGGGCAACGCCTTTCTTTTGAAGAGCTGGTCTGCCAACTGGCACGCAGGGAAGAATATCCCGCTGATGCCGAATTCAGACGAGTTGAAGGCGCAGGTGGTGATGGCGGAGTCGAGGCGTATTGGAAGAAAGCAGACGGCAGGAAAACAGGGTATCAGGCAAAATATTTTGGCTCTTCGCAGATTAGTGGGAAACGCCATATTCTGCATAATTAGAATAGACATTCTGGGGAGATAATATTATAAT
>JAABTP010000045.1 GCA_011389815.1 Desulfobulbaceae bacterium
AACAGATCTGCCAACTCCTGCTCAAGCCGTTGCAGAGCCGTTTGCTGTTCTGCTTCAATATTCTCACCTTCAAGGCGAAAAAAGCCATGTATCACACTCTGACCGTTCTTAACCGGTGCCTGCTCCACCCCGGAACCACTCAACACACCGACCAGATCCACTACTGCCTCCAGGGTAATTTCAGGACATTCCAGGCCTACCTTCAGCCACTTTACTTTACCGAGTTCACTCATTCTTGCTCCCTTGTTGATGTAGCAAATACGATTATAGTATACGCCACCTTATACCATATTGACCACATTCGGGGTAGATTTCAGAATAAAAGTCTCAGGTAAAACGAACAGGCAATAACTATTGAAGAAAAAAAAAGAGAGGAAAGGTGTGCATGGCGGGACAATCAGTATATTTTTTCAAAATAATCATGCAAAATAAGAGCATGATCAAAGGCCAGCTCTGGCAGTGTATCCCGTGTAAAGATCCGGGCCTGCCTGGCATCATCTGCCCCCACAGGAATGCCAGAGGCTGTGGCAATAAATACTGTTGAAGCAGTATGCTGTCGTTTATCCCGGTCAGGATGGGAATAGGTATGAAACTGGCGAACCAAAGTTACGTCTAAGCCGGTTTCCTCTTTTGCCTCACGGACAGCAGCCTCTTCAAAGCTTTCTCCATAGTCAACAAAACCACCTGGCAAGGCCCAGCCCAAGGGTGGATTTTTCCGTTCAATAAGGACTATTCCTTGTTCCACTTCAATAATAATATCCACAGTTGGGGTCGGATTTTTATATACAGGGATATCAGCACCGCATTGATTGCATTGCATAGTTTTTCTCCTTTGCTAAAAAATTCTTTCCTCTTTGAACAAAATGATGTATCTTGCCAGCGACTATCCCATGCGCCCGTAGCTCAGCTGGATAGAGCATCGGACTTCGAATCCGAGGGTCGGGGGTTCGAATCCCTCCGGGCGTACCAAGTATATGCAAGAGGTTAGCTCACTTTTAAGCTAACCTCTTTTTTTATTACCTTTTGATCTAGCCCCCACGCTGCCCCCACTTTTTCGGTTATGGGGGCAAAAAAACACCCTGCCGAATTGAGCCTGTAATTTTTACTGACAGAACAGAATGAGTTTACCGGTTCAATACCATTACGGCAAGTTCCCACCGAAAAATATAGACTGGATGCGCCTTGTTCCTTTGATCGGCCCGGCCAATGCCGCGCTTGCCCGATATGACGGAACGCTTGCAGCTATCCCGAATGCTTCTGTTCTTCTGTCGCCGTTGACTACACAGGAAGCTGTTCTTTCTTCACGTATAGAAGGGACTCAGGCAACAATAGGGGAGGTTCTTGAATTTGAGGCCGAAGGGGAAACAAAGGACATTTTACAGGCCAGAAAAGCCGATATAAACGAGGTGCTGAATTATCGGGAGGCCATGTGGTCAGCGTGTGCTAAAAGCAACACACAGCATTCTGTTGCATGGAGTTCGAGGCCACGGCAAAGCCCCCGGAGAATACCGGAAAGTGCCGAACTGGATAGGGCCGCCCGGCTGTTTATGCCTTCACTAAACTCATCAACATCGCAGAGGGTCGGGCGGTTCTATAGCGTATCATAGATGAGCCACAAAAACGATTGTGGATCATCAAACGACCTTTCGTTATCTGCAAATAGTTTTGTTGCTCACCGGTGAGCCGCAAAAGTACCCGCCATTGCAGAATGATTCCCTCTCGCTTCAAACCTGAAAACCGAGTGGATATAGAGCGAGTTCCCCTATAGAAGTTAATGCAAAGGTGTTCACGGTATTCATTTTAAACACTTTCAAGGGGTTGTCCTTCATGCAGGTCTTCACGGCACCTGCATTTCTTTCTGTCTTTCCGGTTGCTCAGGGAGGTTGCAAGGGTGTGGCTTTACCTGTGGTTTGTGAAAATCTGCCCCCACGGGCAAGAAACAGGGGATGCGGCATCTTATCAGCAAAGCGGATAATCGTTGATTTTATCCGGCAATATAATTAAAGTATAAGAAGGTATGGGAAGAAAAAGGAACGTATACGGAGGAAACATTATGGCAACAGCAATCAAAGAAACTCCTGTTCTGAAGGGAGAAGCGGCCCGCCGTTTCCTTAAAACTATCCGGGAAAATGAACAGAAGAAGGTGCCGAAAGCCGATTATGACCGGGCAAAAGAGGCATACAAAAATTTTAAAGTAGTCTGTTCGCCCTGTGGGTAGTTCAGAGATTATATTCAGACGAATGGGGGCCGATGAAGATCGGCCCCTTTTTTGTTGCGGCAGTCACGACCTGAATGAATTCTTTCATAAAGATTCAAAGGTGGCGGACAGGGAGCTTGTGGCCGTGACCTATGCCGTGGAAATGAACGGTTCGACAGTCGCCTTTTTCTGTGTCTCCAACGACTCCATACGGGCGGAAGATACCATGCGCTCAAGATTCAAAAAGATACGCTCCGGCATTCCGGCAGCCAAGAGATATGCAAATATGCCAGCGGTGAAAATCGGGCGGCTTGCAACGAATTCCGATTTTCAGAGTCAGGGAATAGGAACCCGGATTCTTGATCTTATCAAGGTGTGGTTCACGGAAGGCAATAAAACAGGCTGCCGTTTCATTATTGTGGACGCGGCAAATAATGAAAGGACGCTGGAATTTTACAAGCGGAACGGCTTTCAGTTTCTTGACATTCGGCCTGAAGTTGCTGAAGACAGAACCCGGTTGATGTTTTTTGACCTTCTGACCTTCAGGGAATGAGAATTAACCCCTCATAACGAGGCGTTCCCGGAACGTCCTGCATCGCTGTTGGCTATTGTAATGGTGTGTTGTCAGTTGTCGGTAACATAACATCCGGCTAATTGAATATAAATTAAAGGAGTTGTCCTGTTTGCGTGTGTTACGATCTTTAACTTATCTACATTAGCTCGTTTAGATAATCCATGTGCAAAAAACTGGTTATTGAAAGAGAGCTATGTTGTTCACTTGACCGCAACCTATTTTCTGCCGCATTGTCCGGGACAATTATATAGATTCCTCCTCCTGCCATATTAACGTCCCCTTTACAACGCCACTCTCTTTCATGTGTGAAATCAACATCACCATATTCAAATCTAACAAGCCGCCATTTTTCTTCATCAGGAATCCAGCCACCCTCGTTATCTGGTAAATAAATTACTGGTCTCGCACCTTGATTCCAAGCATGTGATTTGTGCATAGCGATTCCGTAATTCTCGTATTTATGTTGAGCATAATGATCCTTTATAAAATATTTAACTGAAGAAAGTGGCATTTCGGTAAAACATGTTGCTCTATTAGGCCCTTTTATAAAACCTGTTGAATTGCTTCCCCGAATCTTGCCTTCCTTTAAGATATTTTGCAATGCCTGTTCTGCACTACAGCCATTTGAGGCCGTTCGATCACCAGTTAGATGAATCAATGCTTGGGTAATATCAGGTCTATAATACTTCATCGCTCAAGTTTTTTTTAAATTCGTTGGATATGTTTTCGATTTGAGAAACCGGAAGCTGGATTCCCTCTTTACCCCCTCTTTACCAAAATATCTTTCTAAAAATGTTCATTTTATTTGTCCCTATAAAATGGCTCTAACTCAAAAGGAGTCCAAGAAGGATAAATAACCCCATCAACTGATTCCATAATTTTTCTTACGTTTTCGTATGAAATGCCGATTTCTGATATATACTTTTCTGATATTGAAGTAGAATGAAAGTGTAAGGGCAATAAGGAAAATGGCGGTTGAGGGTACCGACCTAACATATCCGTAATAATGGCATCTACTCGTTCACTGTCGTGACTTGGTTTTATTATTAGAGACTCTGATGCAGTTCGAGCTAAATGAAAATTGATAAATTGTGCATCTCCTTTTTCAAGGCAGTAGCCGACAGTCTCTTTTGGAACATCGCAAAAAGGGCACCAATCTTCAGGCATTGAACAGGCTACAAAACATATATGCGGGGTCAATGGGTAATATAAACATGTTTCGTTTCTTTCGATAAATCCAGATAGAAGCACAGGATTGTCAGACCTCACAAAGTAGTCATCATCATGCGCTAATAAATAAAACCAATCTCTCTTGGCAAAATAGTACACATCTGCACAGCTGGTACATCCTGCTCGTTCATTTAATGGACTTCCTTTTATATTCAATATATTGCGAACAGCATCTTCATATCTCATAAAGGTGGGAGTTCGCATCAGTTGTGACATAAGAAACTGAGAAAAAATCATTCGTTCTTCTGTTGAAATTTCGTTAAACGAAATGATCTTTTCATATATTGGGCTAACTTTAGTTTCAAGGTCTTTGCTCAAAGAATCCTCTACAGTCAGTGAATAAAGCCCTTTTTTTCTCCCCCATTGTTTCCTGCCTTTAAAATCCGTTTTTACCTGTTTTTTATAAGGGCAATAAAAATATGAAAGATAACCTTTCTCATCGGCCCAATATTTATTGGCAAGAACGGGGGAATAGTGAGATAATACTTTCTTTGCCATTGATCCATGCTCATGGTAAGAGTAACAAGATGCTGAACCTTACCACCGCATACCCACGGCTTCAACCTGTTTCCCTTTCCTCCTGCCCTTTATCAGCAATCAAATATTCTTCCGCGATTTCCTCCGGGGAAAATTTAATCCATAGTTATCGGCTTATCCCGGCTGAATGTCAATAGCCGCCCGAACAAAAGCGGCCTGCGGATTCGGTGCGTCTTCAATATCCTTCATGCACTTGTCGCTGATTTCTCGGTCTTTCTCCTGCCGCATCTCCCGTATCATCTCGGCAAACATTTCAACTCCTGCACGGTCGTTATCCGAAGGCTCCGGGCTGTCCTGCCAGCGTTCCGGGTTCCGGTTGTTCAGCCAGTATTTAGCCGCCGCCACATTCGCCGGTATCACCTTATTTTTTGTTACCCGTCGCACCTCTTCGCCGTTCTCTTCAGTGACTGCTGTTTCATCATAGGTTGATCCCAAGGCGGCCTGAAGCAGGGCTGATTCACCCTTTGCCTTGATCGTACCTGCCGAACCGATACAGAGGGACACCCCGACCTGTTCAGCAAGTTCAAGAAAAGCTGCCGGTTTCAAAACTCCTTCTCCACCTGTCTAACCGGAGAGGGTATACAGTGCGGTTCCCTGTAGGAAGTTCCTGAAACGTCCTTCACGGTATTTATGTCAAACACTTTCGGGTCGTTATCCTCCTGCACAGGGCCGCTTTCCAGTTCATCCAGCCATGATTTTTCACCCTCGCACCATGCCCAAAAAACCAAAGGCCTTGTCTTCCATAATCCCTTCAAAAATACCCTGAAAAGTTATTGACACCTTCCTTTTCAGGGTGATATAAATAATTAAGAATAAGTTATTTTATTTCTATATTTTCATAGAAGGTTCTGGTACAGAACCCACTTTCTGGAGTTAGCAAGCTAGAAAGTTGATAAAGCCACAGCCGTCGTGAGGCGGTGTCGGAAAGCTGCGGGTCTCCCAAAAGGAGATAGCCGGGCCGCCTGCTTTTACCCCTCTGACTACAGGAGTATATTATGAAAACTACAGCAACCGCCAGCAAACCTCACATGCAGAATCGTATCTACGAATTATTAAAAAAGATCAATTATGCTAAATCTGCATGCGATGCCTATCAGGAAAAAAACAATTATCTTTATCAAACAAACTTAATGTATCTGGATGACTTGAAGCAACAACTGGTGTCCTTAAGGAAATCGTAGACAACGAGCTGCCTCCTGCTCATGACCTCAGAAGAATCCAGCTCGACATTACATACAATCAACCAGTTAAACGTCTTTCGTTTAACTGGTTTTTTTATGATGGACTGGCAACTTCAGGGCATCCTTGTTTCATTCAGCTGCTCATAAACGCTTTTCATCATCAAGGCCATGACCACTGAACCAAAGTTCTCTTTGTTTTCCACAATCCGTTCAAAGATATCCTGGTTCTGCTCCATGCGCTCAATCAGCTTGTTCATAAAAAGCTCTTCAAAGGGAAACTTGAAGGTGTCCAGGCTATTGACTCTTGCCTGGTTCTGTAAGGTCTGATCTTCCATCAGCTCGGTTGCTATCTGATCAAAAAAGAGCTTATCTGCCTGCTCAAACTCTGTGCCAAAACGCTCGTTGAGCAGATCAATGATTTCAGACAGGGCCGCCTCTTCATCCTTGGGCCTTTTTATCCCGGCCTCGCTTATGCCGTCAAGCTCGCCGTCCCGGTTTTTTTCCAGGGCAATGGCCCCCTCTTTCATCTTCTGCAACCGGTAGTATTCCAGAGCCACTTCATCGGTCACCCGCAGCTGGTCTGCAATGTCAGTCCTGGGTAATTTACTGTGCAGTAACCTGGTATAGGCAAAGAATTTTTCCAGATCCGGGTCAGGCAAGGGCATAATCTGGGCCAGAAAGGCATACAGATTGGTCCAGGTGCGCAGTCCTTTCTTGAATGCGTCCTGCTCTTCCAAGGTTGCAAGGGCGTTAAAGCGGTCAACCGCCGGATCAAGAAAGGCGTTCAGCTCTTTCTGTACTTGGGCGGTTATGTTACTGGTCGGCCTGAAGTAGACACGGGCAAAGGCATCAATTTCCGACTGCTGATAGAGCTGTTGTGCATCCAGCGTATTTTTCAGGTCATAGAGATGGTTCGGGGTCGGTTCTTCTTTGACCGTGGTAATTTCATAGTAGGGCTGAAACGAATTAAAAATGGTCTCCCGGTCATTGGCAAAATCCAGGATAAAGGTGTTCTCCTTGCCCGGACAGGTGCGATTGAGGCGGGAAAGGGTCTGCACGGCCTTGACCCCGGACAGCTTCTTGTCCACGTACATGGTATGGAGCAGGGGCTGATCAAAGCCGGTCTGGAACTTGTCCGCACAGATGAGGATTTTATATTCCTCTTGTTCAAAGACCGTGGGCAGCTCCTTTTCACTGCATCCGGTCAACTGCGGCTCAGTGACACCTTCCGGGCAGTCGTCATCAAGCACTTTGCCGGAAAAGGCCACCAGCACCTTAATGTCTTTGTACTCCCTGGCCTTGAGATAGCGTTGGAACTCATCATAATAGCGTTTAGC
The DNA here is from genome assembly GCA_011389815.1 of Desulfobulbaceae bacterium. Classification (GTDB taxonomy): domain Bacteria; phylum Desulfobacterota; class Desulfobulbia; order Desulfobulbales; family Desulfobulbaceae; genus Electrothrix. The sequence goes on from JAABTP010000045.1 coordinate 7,057, forward strand.
ATGGAGCCGGGACCCGGTCACCAGCATGGCCTTGGCCCTGCCGCCGATCTGTGCAGCCACCACCTGCCGAAAATGTTCAATGATGACTTCTGTTTTCTGGGCCAGATTATGGGGATGTAGGGAGACAAAGCGGGCTATGGCTTGGGCCGCCTTTTTCTTGTTCATCTCCGGGTCATCTTCAATGGCCTTAGAGAGCTTGAAAAACAGGGAATAAGTGGTGTAGTTTGCCAGCACATCAAGAATAAACCCCTCTTCAATGGCCTGGCGCATGGAATAGAGGTGAAAGGGCTGCGGTTTGCCTGCGGCATCCTTTTGCCCGAACACGGCCAGGGTCTTGTATTTCGGGGTGGCGGTAAAGGCGAAAAAGGACAGGTTTTGCTGTCGGCCACGGGCCTTGCAGGATTGCTCCACCATCTCCCGGATTTCGTCTTCCAGATCATAGTCTGCTTCTGCGCTATAAAAGGCCCCGGCTTCAGCGGACTGCCATGCCGCTTCCTGTCCCATTTCTGATTTAATTTCAGAATCGTTCGCCTCGTTAGAGGCTTCAATGCCTCCAAGAGAGCTGGCAGCCAGCACCTCTTTCATCTTTTTGCTGGCCTCGCCGCCCTGGGAGCTGTGGGCCTCATCAATAATCACGGCATAGCGGCGGTCGGGTAGATCTTTGGCTGCATCCAGGATAAAAGGAAATTTTTGCAGGGTGGTGATGATAAGGGGAACGCAGCTGTGCAGGGCCTGGGCAAGTTGGGCACTGCCCTTGTCGATCCGCTGCACTACCCCGGTTTTATGCTCAAACTGATACACCGTGTCTTGCAGCTGCTGATCCAATATTCGGCGGTCAGTCACAATAATCACCGCATCAAAGATGCGTTCATCCGTCGTATTATGCAGGCTTGCCAGCCGATAGGCCAACCATGCAATGGAATTGCTCTTGCCTGATCCGGCGGAATGCTGGATAAGATAGTTTTGCCCGGCCCCGTGCTCCCGGGCATGGGCGGTAATTTTACGCACTGCGTCCAGTTGATGGTAGCGGGGAAATATCAGTTTTTCAATCTTGTGGGTTCGCCCGGCGAGTTCCTTTGTATCAACCTGGAGATGAATAAACCGTTTGATGATGTCCAGCCAACTGTCCTTTGTCAGGATTTCTTCCCAGAGATAGGCGGTTCTGTAATTATTTTGTACCGGAGGATTGCCCTTGCCGTGGTTATGGCCCTTATTAAAGGGCAACCAGAAGGTTTTTCTGCCCTCAATCCTGGTGGTCATATAGACTTCGTCGGTATCAACAGCGAAATGGACCAAGGCCCGTTTTTTAAAGGCAAAGAGCAGCTCCCGCTTGTCCCGAGTGCTGGCGTACTGGCGTTTGGCGTTTTTTGTGTTTTGGCCGGTGAACTGGTTTTTCAGCTCCAGAGTGGCCACGGGCAGGCCATTGAGGGACAGGACAAGATCAACCGAGTTCCTGTTTTTGCGGCTGTAAGAGACCTGTCGATACACCTTGAGTCGGTTCTGTTCATACAGGGCAATGGTGTCCGGGTTGAGACCGCTTTCCGGCTGAAAACAGGCCATGCGGAACCTGACCCCGTAGTCTGTAAAACCGTTGCGCAGCACGTCCAGGGAGCTGCGCAGGTCCATTTCCTGGCAGAGGCGTTGGATGAGCCGGGTTTCCGTGTCTGGCCCGTGGACAGAGCTTATGCGCTCCCAGGCGGCGGGTTGGGTGCTCTGGAGAAAGGCCAGCACCTCGGAGGTGAACAGGCCGGTCTCCGGGTCGTAGTCTGCCGCCTGTCCTTCCTCATAGCCGCCGTTTTTGGTCAGGCTGGCAACGATGGCAGCTTCAAAGGATGCTTCGCTGGTGATGGACAAGGTGTTTCCCTCTTGTTGCGGTTGAAGAATGCATGGTTTCGATCCGATTAAATGTATGCATTCGGTCCAATCAAATGCATGCATTCGTTTCTATCCTGAGCATGCTCATCGTCTGGACCTCAGCATGCTGAGATATGTTACGAATGCGAGGTGTCGTGTTACGCGAATGAATGGTCTCGCACATCTATTCTACAGAAGCTCCAGCTTCGAGAAATGAAGCGGAGCTTCAGAAAAAGCAATTCCCAAGCCGGAGTTTGGGAACTAGGAAACCCACCTGGCAAATCAGCGGTTTTCTTATTGCACAGTTCCCGGAGCCGCAGCCTTGAAGCCTGCTTTCTCCTGGAAATTGCGGCATGGATGCTTTACATATCGGGCTGTCTGTTTGAAAAAGTGGGCACTCACTTTCTTAAAGTATGCGATCAGTTTTAAAAAGTAAGCTCTCACCTTTTAAAGGTATGCGACCAGTTTTAAAAAGTAAGCACTCACTTTCTTAAAGTATGCGGTTAGTTTTAAAAAGTCAGCTTTCACCTTCTTAAAGTATGCGACCAGTTTTAAAAAGTCAGCTCTCACCTTTTAAAAGTAAGAGGCCAACTTTAAAAAGAGATGCATCAGTTTTAAAGATTGAGCACTCTGTTTTTCAGTTCCCCCTGTTGTACGCAGCAAGCGTTGATGACATACTATCCAGCATCCCGTACATCAATCTTGCCGGTGACTGCTTCGGAAATAAGGGCGGTGCGGTATTCTTTGAACAGGTTAATTTGTTTTTTGAATTTGCTGATGATGGTGTCAAAGCCCGCTGTTTTTTGGTCAAGGTAACTGAGTATAGCAGTTTGTTCCTCTTTGGGAGAAATTGGGATTGATAGCTCTTTAATGCTGCTTGATGATAACGAGGCAAGGTTGGTTGTTTGTTTTCCGTGGAGAAAGAAAAATATCTTTGCAGTTGCGCTCCTTGTCCACAGAGCAATCCATTGGCTTGAATTTGAACAGAATGGCCTTACACTAAAAACATGATTTTGATGTAAACAATTTGCAATTTCACCGTTCCAGACTGTCCCTCTGCCAAGCTTGTCGTTGTCACCACCTTCATTCATCAATACATCACCTATCCTGAGTGAAAACCGATCAACTTCATGCTCTAAAATGGAAATCGTTTTGATTTTGGAAAGGTCAAGATAACCATCCTGAACATTAGCTACCCTGAGATATGGTAATTCTATAGTCTTTTTTTCTGAAAGATTGCGGCCCTTAGTCACTCCTTGGCGTACCTGAGAGATGTGTTTAAGCCGCTTCACCTCCCAATGCTTCGGAATCTCCCCCAACCACTCAACCCCTGAATCTTTCATCTCAGCATCAGGATCAAGGCCCTTGGTCACGGCCTGATTGATGACGGATGTTTTCTCCTCTTCATACAGCTCAATCAACCGCTCTTTGTTGGCAATCAGTTTATCTATTTCCGCTGTTTTGCGGTCAAGGTAGGTGGCAATGGCGGTTTGTTCGGCAAGAGGAGGTGCTGTTAATTCAATTTGGTTCAGCACTTCTTGCGTCATACTTGGAACGGCAGAACCATATTTGTATAAATCGAAATTAATCGTGGAGCACAGATAGAAAAAAAACTTCGGGTTAGTGTTCGGGAAAATGTCTGTGTAATATGCTGTGTCTACAGACCAGAAAGCATTTTCATGGAATTGAGGTTTATCAATTGTACCTTTTCGTCCAAGGATTACTGATGGGCCAGGATGCAAATAATCATTTGCCCGCCCGAAAATACCTCCTGTGCCAATGATTGGATATTTCCCGTTTTCATCCCATACTTTTTTATGATCATGCCCGTTACAAATTTTTGCGTGGTACCTTAACCTCTTCATCTCCCACCCTTCCGGCACCTCCCCAATCCACTCCACCCCGGAATCTTTATACTTCGGATACGGCTTCATGACCTGTGTTTCAGCATGCTTATACGTTGGAAAGCATTCCTGTACAACCGGAGGTTCACCTGTTAAGGATTCCTCAACGGCTCCCGGTATCGAATAAGAACTCATACCAAAACCCTCTTTTCCAACGCCGCAGTTTCCTCTTCCAGCCGCAAAATATCCGCCCGAATATCCGCCAGCGAACGCAGCGGCTTGAACTCATAAAAATACTTGGTAAAGTTGATTTCATAGCCGGTCTTGGTCTTGCTCTCATCAATCCACGCCCCAGGAACGTGCGGTTTGACCTCCCGGTCAACGTATTGCTCAATGGTCTGCGGAAGCAGCCTGCCGCATTCATCCTTGCGCAGAAAGGGGATGTTCTCATAATCCCGTAACTTGGGGTCAGGCTTGGGCTGTCCCTGCCGATTTTTCGCAACCTTGCCCTTGGCATTTTGCAAAGGCCGTTCCACAACCACCCGCCAGTACCCGAAAAAGGCATTGGGATAGATTTTGCAGAACTCGTTTTCCTGAAAATCGCCGTACAGATTGGCAATAAAGCCGATCCCCTTTTCTGCGCCGTTCTGGGCAATGGCCTTGCGCTTATTGCCCAGACTGCGGGGCATCTTCTGCCAAAACCGGTTAAAGGAGAGCTTACCCTGTTTGAGCAGCTCTTCATCCTTGGCCCCGGTGGCGTTGATCAGCTGCACCTTGCCCTTGCGTTCCGCGCTTTTATGATTGGACAGTATCCAGACATAGGTTGCAATCCCGGTATTATAAAAAAGCTGATCCGGCAGGGCGACCACGGCCTCCAGCCAGTCGTTTTCAATGATCCACTTGCGGATCTCGCTTTCACCGCTCCCGGCCTGGCCGGTAAAGAGCGGCGAGCCGTTAAAGACAATGCCGATGCGGCTGCCTTCCGGCTTCATCTTGGAGAGCATATGCAAGAGAAAGAGAAAGGCCCCGTCATTGATCCGGGGTAACCCAGCCCCGAAACGTCCGGCATGGCCTTTGCTTTCGTGCTCCTCCTTGATGATCTTCTGCGCCTTTTTCCAGCTCACCCCAAAGGGTGGATTGGAGAGCATGTAATCAAAGCGTTCCTCTGCCAGCCCGTCCACGGTAAAGGTATTGCCGAATTTGATATGGGCCGGGTTCTGGCCCTTGATAAGCATGTCCGACTTGCAGACAGCATAAGATTCCGGGTTGATCTCTTGGCCAAAGACCTCCAGCGTTGCCTCGGGATTGAGTTCATAGAGATAGCTTTCCGCAACAGAGAGCATGCCCCCGGTTCCACAGGCCGGATCATAGAGGGTGGTGACCATGCCCGGTTCTGTGAGGCTGTCTCGGTCAAGAATGAACAGAAGATCAACCATCAGCCGGATAACCTCGCGGGGCGTGAAATGCTCTCCTGCGGTCTCGTTGGACAATTCAGCAAACTTGCGGATCAGCTCTTCAAAGACATAACCCATCTCCATGCTGTCCATCCCGGCAAGATCAATCTCGGCAAAGGCCTTGACCACCTGAAAGAGCAGATCAGACTTGGGATCATCCATCCTGTCAATCTGGGTTTCAAAGTTGAAATACTCCAGAATCTCCCGTGTTCCGGCAGAAAAGCCGTTGATGAAGTTGCGCAGATTGGCTGCGATGTTGTCCGGGTCGGCAACCAGTTTGCTGAAGTCGTACTGACTGCGATTATGAAACTTGAACCCGGCAGCATTATCCAGCACCCTATCCTTTGCCTTGTCGGACATCTTTTCGACCTTGGGCAGCTGTTCCAGCACCTTGTCCTTTGTGGGAGCAAGAATGCAGTCCAGCCGCCGCAACACGGTCATGGGCAGGATCACCTTGCCGTAATCGGCCTGCTTGTAGTCACCGCGCAGCAGGTCGGCCACCTGCCAGATCAGGTTTGCTTTGTCTTTAAAATCAGTCATTGATAATGATCCTTTGGGATATCTGTTGAGAAACGGGAAGGTATCTGCTGTAGAGTACAGTACGATACAATCCTGCTTATGTAACAGGAAGACGTAGATTGCTCAAGGGAAATGAGGAACAGGGAGGGGCGGGGCCGTTAAAGGAGTAAGTTTACCTCGTTACTTTGGCCTTTCAAGACTTTTTACGAATCCATCAGACTTGTCCTGCATTAAACTGAATGACCTCTTCCCAATGAATTTGTCCTGATGTATCACAGAACATTTTCATAAATTCAAGGGAGAACTTGTTGACTACTTTGCCATATTCTTCAAGAAAATGTTCGTTTTTTTCCTCTGCTTTATGGCCAAGAGGCTCTATGATTTCGGTATATAAATTTTCGTTCCCGGAAATAAAAGACCAGAAACGTTGTCCGCACAACTTGAGATATTCACCTTTATCCGGTGTATTATCTCTCCCATAACAGCAGCCGTTGACTGCAACTACGTTAGGAGACGAGGCAGTATTGGTTCCGAGAATTCTCTTTGCTTTACGAAAGTTGTCTTTCATCCGTTTGATTTGGCTTGAGTTTCCCCAGTTTGGGCCGGATTTGATGGAAACGATGTATTTGGTGCCATCTTTTTCGAATTCCAGGTCAATCCCTTCAGCGGAAGATTTGCTTCCTCTGTAAACATGGCGGCAAACATAAATAGCCAATCCCTCAAGGAATCCGCCGAACAGAGTTTCTTCCTGGGAGGACAAATATGCGTCAAGAATAGTTTCAACAAAGTTTGACGCAGTGACAATATTTTTCACTTTGAACAGATAGGGATTCTTACGTTTGAGTACGGCTTTTAGTTCGAGCTTTCCGAGTTTTTCTATCCTGTTGCGATGAAATTCCGGTATGTTTTTTTCCACATACTCTGTTATTATTTCCTGAGTTATCTGTTGCATAGTCAGTCTCTTCTTCACATAATCTATATTGATGAACAGCTGTTCTTTCCCTTGCCAGTTGACAATATTCAGGGTGGATATCAATTCCTACAGAGTTTCTGTTCAGACTCTGCGCTGCTTCAACAGTGGTTCCTGAACCGGAAAAAGGATCAAGCACCCAATCATCTTTCTGCGTAAATAATCGAACAAACCATTCAGGAAGAGCCTGGGGGAAAACTGCACTATGCTTTTTGTTGTTACATTCTGTCGCAAAATGAAGCACATTGGTCGGATAAGCCATGTCACGGCCTTGCCAGTTGGAGATATTTTTTCCGAATCCACTACTAACATTGGACTCATCGCGAGTTTGGTCAGTCTCGCTGAGATTTTTGAGACGGGTTTTGGCCCAGTCCCCCATCGGTACCATGACTTCTTCCTGGTACATATTAAATTTTCTTGTTTTATTGAATTGCAGACATCGTTCCCAAGCATCTCTGAAGCGATTGGGCCATTTGCCGGGAAAACAGTTTTTTTTATGCCAGATAAATTCTTCTGTCCAGAGCCAGCCTTGTTTGCGCAGGGCCAAAATCAATTCCATGACATAGGTATGTCGCTCGCCATTGACCGCCTTTTCTTTGATATTTAAGATAAAGGTGCCGTTTGGCTTGAGGACGCGGAGGAATTCTTTGGCTCTGGGCAGGAACCAATCCACATAATCATCCGGTTTAACTCCGCCGTAGGTTTTGCTTCGGCTATCGGCATAAGGAGGGGACGTTACGATAAGTTGAAAATAATTATCCGGGTACTGCTTGAGGATATCCAAGCAATCACCATGTTCAATCTTTATCTCTATCTGTTTCATATATTATTATGGTTTCGCCATTTTTTGTCCGATCACCAGTTCCACAAGACGACACACTGTCCTAAAAACTTTTGCAATATCAGTAATCAATGTCCGGTTTGTATTTGACCCAACTCGGAGTAATGCACTTTATAAACTTATGACTATATCAAATAGAATCGAACCTGTCCACTATTGCTGTTGCCAATGGATATGGAGGCTTTTTTTTACTGTATTTTAAGAGTTTATCTCATACTCGGTATTGGTCTTACTCTCATCAATCCAGGAGCCCAGCACATACGGCCTGACCTTCCGCTCAAGGATCAGCATCGAACGTTTTCATGAGTTCGTCTCGCCTACAGCCTCAAAGACATGGACGTACGGTCCGTATTGCGTCATGATAGAGCGCATGTCCAGGTGTCAAAGGTGGCAATCAAGATAATTTCAGAATCATGGATCTTTTCTACGTGCGTTTCATGAAATGCTTGAGTATATGGTTTTGATAACGATTGATTGAGAAACGGCTCAAGCCGACTCTGTTCCCTTCCCATTTATGCGGGACAAGAGGGTTAATCGGGCAGTTTCATGGTATCACTCTCAACCTATCCTTATTACTTACGATCATTATCATGTCAATAATATCTTCATCACCTTCTTTATCGCTCCTGAAAAACGCTGTGATCTACGTTGCAGGTCATCGTGGACTGGTCGGCTCTGCTATCTGCCGTGCCCTTGAACAAGCCGGGTGCCGCAATATCCTTACCCGCACTCATGCTGAGCTTGACCTGACTGATCAGGCTGCTGTTCGTGCCTTTTTTACGGATAAACGACCTGAGTATGTCTTTCTCTCAGCAGCCAAGGTGGGGGGCATTCATGCTAATGACAGCATGCCAGCTGACTTTATTCGCGATAACTTGCTTATCCAGACCAATATCATTGATGCAGCCCATCAATACGGGAGCAGAAAACTTCTTTTCCTGGGTTCTTCCTGTATCTATCCCAAATTTGCTCCCCAACCAATGAAGGAAGAGCACCTACTGACCGGTGAGCTTGAGCCTACTAATGAATGGTATGCCATAGCCAAGATTGCAGGCATTAAGATGTGCCAGGCCTATCATAAGCAACATGGCTTTAATGCCATCAGCCTGATGCCCACCAACCTCTACGGCCCTGGCGATAATTTTGATCTGAAAAATTCCCATGTCCTGCCTGCCCTGATTCGTAAATTTCATGAAGCAAAGGAACAGGGCCTTGCCCAGGTAGAGATTTGGGGCACAGGCACACCCAAACGGGAATTCCTTCATGTAGATGACTTGGCTGCAGCCTGTATTTTTCTGATGGAGCAATACAACGAGCCAGAAATCGTTAATGTGGGGTCCGGGCAAGAGGTAAGTATAGCTGAACTGGCCAAGCTGGTGGCCGAAGCAGTAGGCTTTCAGGGAGCAGTACGCTATAACCCGGACATGCCAGATGGCACGCCGAGAAAATTTCTTGATGTTTCCCGATTAACAGAACTGGGATGGACAAGCCAGATCACCCTTAAACAAGGTATCGCTGATACCTATGCCTGGTTTTTAGACAATGAACATGGGTTGAGGAAATAAGGCTATCGTTTCAACCTCACCAAATAACAGCGAACTGGACTATCACAAGGAGTGCGCCCCTTGTATTAATGGGCAACCGCCGGTTGCCCCTATCAAAGAGACAAAAAAACTACGCCTTCACTCCCCAGCTGGTACCATCCGGGCCATCGTGCAGTTCAATATTATGGGCCAGTAATGTATCCCGAACCGCATCACTGGCAGCCCAGTCCTTGTTTTGCCGGGCTGCATTGCGCTCTGCAATCAATGCATTAATCTCTTCTTCTGATAAGGAGCTTGCCGCTAACAGCGCCTCCTTCTTCTCCTGAAAATACTGAACCGGATCTTGTTGCAGCACACCGAGCAGACCAGCCAACTCCTGTATTGTTGCTCCAGCCTGTTTGAGAAGTTCTAAATCCTCAGCACTTCCCTGCTGATGAGCCAGCATCCTGCACACCTTATTCAGAACCTTGATCCCGTCAAAAAGATGTCCTAAAGCCTGGGCGCTGTTAAAATCGTTATCCATTGCCTTTTCAAAGCGCTGGCGCATGGATTGAATTTTTTTCTGATCCTTTTGCCCGATCAGCGAATCTGAACCAGTCTCCGCTGCCAGAACAAGCCTGCTGATCTGAGCCAGACAATCATACATTCTATCCAGCCCGGTCTGAGCATCCTGTAAGGCAGTTTCGCTAAAATCCAGGGGATTTCGGTACTGGGTCGAGAAGATAAGAAAACGAAGTGTCTCTGCCGGATATTCCCGAAGTACATCCCGGATGGTCAGAAAGTTCCCCAAGGACTTGGACATCTTTTCATCCTTAATGGTCACAAATCCATGGTGCATCCACAAATTGGCAAAGGAACAGGCATTGGCTCCCACAGACTGGGCCAGTTCATTTTCATGATGAGGAAAAATCAAATCCTTGCCACCACCGTGGATATCAAAATTCTTACCCAGATATTTACGGCTCATGGCAGAGCACTCAATATGCCAGCCCGGACGGCCCTCGCCCCAAGGACTTTCCCATTTCGGTTCCCCAGGCTTTGCGCCTTTCCAAAGAACAAAATCCATATGGTCTTCTTTTTGCTCATTCACATCTACCCGGGCACCAGCCTGCATATCTTCCAGTTTTCGACCGGAAAGCATCCCGTAATCAGGGAACTTCCCGACCCGGTAATAGACATCCCCTCCAGCAGGATAGGCCAGTCCTTTGTCTATAAGCTCCTGAATCAGCTCTATCATTTCCTGGATATGCTCTGTGGCCTTGGGCTCAATATCTGCCCTGAGTGCCCCCAGCGCATCCATATCCGTATAAAACTCATCAATAAAGCGCTCTGCAAGTTTTCCAGAATCCACGCCCTGTTCAGCTGCCCTGGCAATAATCTTATCATCAATATCTGTGAAATTACGAACAAAGGTCACCTTATACCCACGGTACCGCAGATAACGAACCACCATGTCAAAAACCAGGCCTGAACGAGCATGTCCGATATGGCAATAGTCGTATGAGGTTATTCCGCAAACATAAAGCTGAACATGTCCCTCCTCAAGAGGAGAGAAAGTTTCTTTTTTTCGTGTTAATGTGTTATATATCTTCATATGAAAAAGGTGCGTATTAATATGTTCCCGGCACCAGCCCGGTATTTGGTCAGAATAACACAGTCAGCCTTAATGAACAAGCTTGCGTACGCCCATAACCAACCCAATCCCTTGGCTGGCCAGCTCTCCCCTTCCCTGTCAAGCACATCATTCTTGGATTTTTCTTTCAATATACCTGACAGTTGACAGATCTTTTACATCTCTGCTTCCCGTATTTTTACGCAGAAGCAAGGCAATACAGCAGGTAAACGTTTTTTTCTGTATCTTGATATTCATAATGAAAAATAGGCCATTTTATGGTTAGTTCATAAATCAGGGCAACAGAACTTAAGCGATCATCCTCTGTTACAGCGAAAAAAATATCACAACAGCTCCAATTATTCAGTCAATATCACTATGCTGAACACGTTACATATCAATGAATTGATTGACGACAGATATCTCATCCTGAAAGAACTCGGGAGGGGAGGCATGTCTGTGGTGTATCGCGCCTTGGATAACAAGACTGGTGAAACAGTTGCCCTCAAATTTCTGAATCCGGTCAACACGCTCCCGTATCTTGAACTCGTGGTCAAATTCAGAAATGAAGTCAAGGTAATCAGCACACTTGACCATGCTAATATTATTAACTTTCATGCAACAGGAGATTATAAAGGCACCCCGTATCTGGTCACTGAACTACTGGAAGGAGACAGCCTTGCTGGTCTCTTAAAAAAAGGGATCAAATTAAGTATTAATGAAGCATTAATCCTGATAGGCGAAGTCGCAGAAGCCCTCCACTGTATTCATTCTCATAATATTATTCATCGGGATGTCAAGCCGAGTAATATTTTCATTGTGAACAGTGCAATAGAGCAGCCTGAAATCAAACTTCTGGATTTCGGATTAGCTCATATTATGGAGTTGAGCAACTCTGAAAACAATGAGAACATGTCAGGCACGTTCTCGTATATGTCTCCCGAAGCAACCGGCATCATCCGGAAACAGCTTGATGAGCGGAGTGATCTCTACTCGGTCGGGGTCATCCTCTATTATCTGTTAGCTGAAAGACTGCCTTTCAAATCTTCTACCACAGCAGAACTGCTTCACAAGATTGCAGCCATGAAGGCTGCGCCTATCCACAAGTTCAATCCGTATATTCCTGATGTCGTTGTACGGATAGTGAACCGGCTCCTGGCAAAAGACCAGGATGAACGCTACCAGAGTGCCAAAGGACTCCTGCATGATATACAGCGCTACCTGCGGGGTGAACAGGATTTCACTATAGGAGAGAAAGACCGAACCGGGATACGCCTCAGCTACCAGACCAGGCTGGTAGGTAGAGAAGAAGAGCTGACGCAAATAAAAAAACTGATTAACAAGGCCGCACGAAAACAGGGCAGTATCTGTCTCGTCGGAGGCGAACCGGGAGTTGGAAAAACTCGCCTGATAAAAGCCGTTAAAGAATATGTGTATATTCGAGGATATACCGAGGGAGAAATCTTTCTTGAAAGTCATTGCATGGCTCAGGAAAATAAGGTGCCGTATCAGGTCTTCAAGCATGCGCTTGATGAATTCATCCAGAAAATCACCAGAGCCGGAGCTGAAGAAAGGGCGCAGGAGACCAAGAGAATACAGGCATTGGCCGGAGAGCTTGGTGCTGTACTGCTCAGACTGAATCCTAACCTGCAAGAGCTGCTCGGCGAGGTGCCTGAACTTCCTGCGATGGATCCGGAAAAAGAAAATATCCGCTTCATTATTACAGCATCTAATTTTATCTGTAACCTGGTTCGTGAAGATCAGGTCTGCATCCTCTTTCTGGATGACCTGCAATGGGCTGATGAGGGAAGCCTGCGCCTGCTTGAACATATTGCAGGGCACATGAAGAATTCCAATCTCCTGATTCTCGGTACCTACAGAAACAACGAAATAGACGCAACGCATGGTATCAGCAGAATAAGAAACAATTCCCAGTTCAAGGAACTGGGTGCGGTCACAGATATAGAGGTCAAACCCCTGACTCATGATCGGGTGGAGCGGATGGTCGCTGGCCTGCTCAAGGAGGAGAATGCACAGATTCATGACTTTACAGAATATTTGATCAACAAAGCAGGGGGGAACCCCTTTTTCACAATTACCCTGTTAAAAGAAATTATTGAGCATAAAGCTATTGCCTGGGAACACGGTGTCTGCAGGGTTGATCAGGAGAAAATTAACAGCCTGGATCTGCCTGATAACGTACTTGATATGATGCTGCTTCGGACAAAGGATATATCCGAAGAGCTTGAGCAGCTCCTCAAGATAAGTGCTGTCATAGGCAAAGAGTTTAAACTCTACCACCTCTATCGCCTCATAAAACAGAATGATACATCGGTTCTGGAGCTGATAGATCAGGCGGTTCAGAAAAACCTTCTGGAGTATTCGCTTAGTGACAGAAGCTCGGTGCGCTTTGCCCATGACCGCATAAGAGAGGCGTTTCTTGCAAAAATATCCAATCAGGAGAAGTCAAAGTATCACTTACAAGTCAGTCGATTTCTGTTGGAACAGTACAAGGGAAAGGAAGATGAAATACTCTTTGAATTAACCTATCATTTAATTGAAGGAGGAGATAAAGAAAAAGGGTTAGAGTATGCGCTCAGGGCCGGAGAAAGAGCAAAAGAAAATTATGCCAACAAGGATGCAGTCACTTACTATATTTATGCCAAAGCAATATTAGACAACAAAGAGGACAGAACCGACGAGTATATTGAACTGCTAGATCATTTGGGAGAAAGCTACAGGCTGATCGGACGTTTCGACAGTTCTCTTGAAATACTTGAACAATGCAAAAAGCTTATTCCTGATGAACATAAAGTACGTAAAAGTAAAATTCTTAGTAAAATGGGAGATGCCTTTTTTGAAAAAGGGGAAGTAGAGAAAAGCTTTCATGCTTTAGAACAAGCATTGAGTTTCTTGGGAATAAAAGTCCCCCAAAGTACATTGTCTGTCCATGTAAGCCTATTGGTAGAACTTGGAATCCAGACGCTGCATACATGGATTCCAAGTTTTTTTACCCGTAAAACGAACAGCAGAAACTCCGATAATGTTATTATCATGCTGCGTGCCCTTAACAGGCTATATAAATGGTATTTTTTTAAAAATATGAAAAAAAGCCTGTACTGCCACCTCAAATCCTTGAATTTGGCTGAAAAAATATCTCCATGCCCAGAGCTTGTTCATAACTATATGCTCGGAGGAGTTGTATGGGCTTCAATCCCTTGGGAGTCCAACGCTCTAAGATATCTCAACCTAGGTGTAACTACTGCAAAAGAAACAGGCGATAAACTTCAGGAAGGTGCCGTTTATGCCGGTTATAGTCTTGCTATGTTTATGCTCAGCAAACCTGTAGTGGGTTTAGAATACTCAAAAAAGAGCATACATTTGCTAAGAGGGGTGGGTGAATACTGGGATCTTGGGGTCGCATATGCATTTAGAATCCAAAACTGTCTGTTTACAGGAAGATTAAACGAAGCCCTTGCAGTCAGTGAAGAATTCATTGCTTTGGCAGGTGAAACTCAAGCGTTACAAAACTTAGGTTGGGGGTTGATGGGAAAAGGCAAAGCTCTATCTCTAATTGGAGAGATAACTGATCTGACAATCATAGAGGTGCAGAAAAGTTTTGTTTTAATGAAAAAAACCAGAGATATGACCAATATGCTTTTTTCCTTATCGACCTTAGCTTATGCTTATTTACGGCAAAAAAAATATTTTGAATCTATTCAGAGTATAGAAAAGGTATCAAATCTTTTTCCCTCGCATTACAGTAACGGTGCATGGACACTCGACTTACTTCCTCTCGGCGCACAGATTTACCTTGAATCTGTTCAAAATATTTCAACTTTGTCTAAAAAAAAGAAACAAGAATACTTTAAAAGAGCACTCTGGTTTTGTAAAAAATCCTTAAAATGGAGTAAGAAATTCAAATTTATAGCAGGTTGGACTTACCAGGTTCAAGGTACATACAACTGGCTTTTCGATAAGAAACAGGAAGCTATCCGCAACTGGGAAACCGGTATAAGATTTCTCCGGGAGCAGACCGAGGATACATATCGACTGGGATACATCCTCATGGAGGCTGGTTCTTTTCTAATTCATGAACAAGATGCCGGTGATAAAAAAAAAGGAAAGAAATATCTTGCAGAAGCACGCAATATTTTTAGAAAGATAGGTGCAAATACCGATTACAAAAAAACACTTTCAATAGCAGGTATCAAAGAACAGCCTCCCCTGGAGCAGGAGCCTTTTCACGAGCAGGAGACAACGCCGCAGCTGCAATTCAGCTCGGAAAGGAAAATCATGACTGCTTTGGAAACCAGTCGTTACCTCAGTTCCATTTTGGATTTAGACGAGCTGCTGGAAAAAATCATGGACAAGACTATAGAACTTCTCGGAGCGGAAAAGGGAATATTGTTTCTCTATCCAGAAGACAGGAATCAGCCTAAAAAATTGGCGGTAAGAGTGGCAAGAAATGTGGAATGTATCAATTCAGAAAACGATACATTTTTTACGAGCCGGAGTATTGTCCAAAAAGTCGAAAAGGAAAAAGTACCTTTGATTATAGAGGATGCGGTCACGGATGATATTTTCAAAGAACAGGAAAGTGTTATTAATTACGGATTGCGTTCCGTACTCTGTGTGCCGATACAGCATAGAAACGAACTGTTGGGAGCAGTCTATCTTGATAATCGAATGATCAGCGGACTATTCAGCAAAGAGGATCTGTGGGTATTGGAATTAATTTCCAGTCAGGCCGGAGTCTCCATAGAAAATGCCCGTCTGTTCAAACAATCTGTTATGGATGCCTTGACCGGTATATATAACCGTGCGTATTTTGACAACTTTCTTTTAAACAGCACGGAAACGACCTGTCAGAAAAAAGGGAAATTAAGCCTTATTCTTATAGATGTGGATAAATTCAAAATATTTAACGATACGTATGGACATCAGGTGGGTGATATTGTTTTGCAGAGTGTGGCTCAGGAAATAAAGAAAGGAATACGTAAACATGATGTGGCGGCCCGTTACGGGGGAGATGAGTTTGCGGTCATACTTCCTGATACCGGGAGGCAAGAAGCCGGGCTGATCGGGGAGAAGATCAACAGAGCCGTATATGAACACAAGGTTTTCCATGAAACCGACTGCGGCAAAGAGACGTTGAAGATAACTGTCAGTGTGGGAGTAGCTGAATTAACAGGTACTGACAGGACAGAACTAATTGAGAATGCAGATCAGGCATTATACCGGGTAAAAGAACTTGGGCGTAACTGTGTTGTTGTGTGGGACAAATGAAGATCTCTCTCTCTGGATCAGATCAGGAAATAGCAACAAAATATGATGTAATAGTTGTAGGTGGAGGCTTGGGCGGCCTTACAGCCGGAGCAAAACTTGCAAAAGACGGAAAAAGAGTGCTCCTCCTTGAACAACACAGTATTCCCGGAGGTTGCGCAACAACATTCAGAAGAAATGATTATATAATGGAAGTTGGACTCCACGCGATAGACGGTCTTGACGAGCAGGATCCCAAAAGAAAAGTTTTTGAAGAACTCGGAGTTTTTAATCAGGTTCAATTTATACAGACTGATGAGTTTTATCGTATTAAAAATGAAAGATTAGATATTGTTATACCGAGTTCCGTGCAGGAGGCTATAAACATCTTGATTAAAAAATTTCCTGTTGAAGCAAGTGGGATAAGAAAATTTTTCAAAATTATTTGTTCCCTACGAAAAGAGATCGTAAAATTACCTACGGAAAGATGGAAAATTATTTTTTTGCTGCCGATATTTCCCTTTTTGTACCCGCATCTTACTTTCTATACATTCAAGACAGTCGGAGATTTCATAGATTCCGTAATAACCGATGAAGACCTGAAACTTGCTCTACTGGCCAATCTTTTCTATTATCATGATGATCCGTATTCAATGTCGCTTATATATTTCAGTGCCGCTCAGGCAAGTTATTTCAAAGGAGGAACATATTATATCAAAGGCGGATCACAAAAACTATCTGATTACCTTGCAAATGTTATCGAAGAAAATAATGGAAAACTGATTTTTAATCATACCGTGACAAAAATTCTAACAAAAGGGAAGAAAGCTGTTGGTGTGACATATCAAAATAATAACGGAAAAATATACTCATCATATGCAAAAGCAATTATAGTTAATGCTGCGATTCCGAATATTGCCTCTTTGCTTGATAAAAAAAACGGCCTATTGATCAAAAAAAGAATAAAAAAACTTGTAAAATCCTGTTCATTACTATCAATTTATATCGGCTTCAAAAGGGAAATAAAAGAGTTGGGAAGTAAGAATTATTCAACCTTTATGCTGCATGAGAATGTTAAAAAAATAAACGAGCTGAACAAAAATTTCACAGGTAGTTTTTCTAAAAGAAGTTTTTTCTTTGTAGATTACAGCCAGATTGATTCGGAGTTAGCACCAAAAGGAAAAAGCTTCGGTGTTGTCTGTATTGCAGATTATTCATCTACTTGGGAAGAACTCAGCGGAGACAGTTATAAAAAGAAAAAAAAAGAAGTCGCCCAACTTTTTTTTAAACGACTTGAACGATTTCTTCCCGGTATCATGAATGAAATAGAATGTTATGAAGTAGGAACTCCGAAAACAATACATAAGTATACACTCAACCCTGAAGGAACGGTATACGGTTTCGCACAGCTTCCTGGACAGGCCGGAATTTTTAGATTACCCAACAAATCACCAATTAAAAACATGTACTTTGCTTCAGCTTGGGCAAATCCTGGAGGAGGATTTACAGGTGCGATTATGAGCGGCTGGTTTTGTGCGAATGAAGTAAACAGAGCATGGTAACCCTATTTTCTCGCAACTTTTCCAGATGAACAGACAGCTATCAGAAAAAAAAACAGTTATTCTGGACGGGACAAGACACGAGGATAAACATCTTGCCCCGATACTTACCCTTCTTATTGATAAAGTACATCAACAATACGGTGATCAGATACAAACTTTAAAATTACGGAAAATCAAGCTTAATCCTTGTATCGGTTGCTTTAACTGCTGGGTCAGAACACCCGGAAAATGTATTAATGGTGATGCTGGAACTGATATTCTCCGTGCGATTCTGAACTGCGAGACGGTCATCTTCTTTACTCCTGTTGTTTTTGGAGGATATTCTTCCGAGTTAAAAAAGGTCGTAGACCGTTCCCTCCCTGTTCTTTTGCCTTTTTTTAGAAAAATCCACGACGAAATACATCATATTGCACGTTATCCTTTTTTCCCACGCCTTGTCGGGATAGGTGTACATCCTTCCCCTCAACAAGACTCATCGGAATGCTTCAAACGGCTTATCGGAAGAAATGCTCTTAATTTCAGCTCACAGTCCTACTCTGCCGGTGTAATTCGCAGCACGGATTCACCACAAGATATTATTTATAACTTAGATCACCTCCTCTCAAAACACGACAGATTCCCATACGAAAAAGAAGTCTGCGCATTACCAAGAAAGGCAGACCAAAAAACTGGAAAACTTCCCCCTCATCCCAATGCGTTGCTGCTTATCGGAAGTCCAAAACGTAAAAAATCCAGCACATCCTCTGTGCTGGGAAATTCTCTGTTAAAGAAACTCAAGCAACGCAATTGGAGTACCACTGCGCTTCCGATTGACCAGAAACTGCTCTACAACAACAAGAAAGAATTTTTCTCCGCCATAGCAAAAGCTGACCTCATAATTGTCACCTATCCACTTTATGGTGACACCATCCCCTTCCAGATAACAGAAATATTCGATCTCATAATACGGGAAAAATATTTGTTTAAAAACAGAGATCAGAAAAAAATGATCGCAATAGCAAACAACGGTTTTCCTGAACCATATCAAAATTTTATATCGCTTTCTATTTGTCGAAACTTTGCTCATGAATTCGATATGACTTGGGCTGGAGGGCTCGCATTAGGTGCTGGTGAGGTACTGATCAGCGGCCAGCCTATAACTGGTTTTAAAGGATACAAAGGAATTTTCCGACCACCTCTTTATTATATTGATAGAGCACTACGCATTACAGCAGAAGCCCTTTCAACTGGGCATTGTATACCCGAGAAAGCTGCTCAACTTATGGCCCGCAAACCACTTCCACTTATCTCATACAATTTTTGGTGTTACCTCTATATCAAGATAGGCTCAAGAATTGCTAAAAAGGAAGCAATGGAACACGGAATCCAGCCAGTAGATATCTGCAGCAGACCAATCAATACGCACTCTTTATGATAGTCCGATTCAAATGATTTCAAGAGCATCCCGAGCGGCAGAACCGAATGGAATCTGATCACAACTCACAGTGTCCTGTTTTCTATGATACCTGAATCCGTGAAGCTAATGCAATAAAAAAGCATTTGATATAAAATTAATACTCGCATTCCGCACGTTGACACCTAAAAAAATATTTTATAATCTGCTGCCTCAAAAAGACATTTAATCAATCCAATCAGACAACGGATATGAAAAACAACACACTTATTTTACCACAAAAATGCTCAAGCAAACTCCTCAATCACTTAGGTTTGGTTGCAGGTATGTATGACGAACTCGGGATTGGGGAATTAATCGACAGCCTGATTCCGCAGGACAACGAGAAACGCATAGTCTCGCTTGGTCAGGCTGTGAAGGCAATGGTTATTAACGGGTTGGGATTTGCAAACCGGGCACTGTATCTGACACCGCATTTTTTTCAGGATAAACCAGTAGATCGGCTTATCGGAGAAGGCGTTGAAGCTCAACATCTGAACGATACTACGTTGGGCCGGGCCTTGGACGATATTTATGACTATAATCCTGAAGAGTTATATTCGCAGCTTGCGCTCAGGGCAGTTGATCGCCTTGGACTGCTGACCCGTTTCGGTCATATGGATTCAACGAGTTTTCATACCGATGGTCACTATCAAGGCAACGGCTCAGAAGAGGAAGAAGGTGTTATTCGGATTACAAAAGGCTACAGTCGTGACCATCGTCCAGATCTGAACCAAGTCGTGCTCCAACTGATTTGTGAACGGCAGGCTGGTATCCCGCTTTTGATGAAACCGCTCAGTGGCAACAGTAGCGACAAAACAGACTTCCGAAAAACTGTTCAGGCGCACATTTCCCAGCTAAACAAGGATTTCAACCTGAAATATCTGTCCGCAGATAGTGCTCTCTATACAGCGGAAACATTAAGAGAACTGAGTAAAGTACTGTGGATTTCCCGTGTACCTGAAATATTGACCCTGTGCCAGGAAGTTATCCATGCAGTAGCTCCAGACCTGATGAAAGAACCTGAAACAGCAGCATTTCGTAGTCTCGGGACAGAGTATGGAGATGTCAGGCAGCATTGGCTGGTGGTCTTTTCTCCTGAAGCATATCAACGAGGTATCAAGAGCGTGAATAAAAAATGCCTGAAATTGGGCACAAAAGAATCCAAACAATTCGATAAGTTGTGTAAACAAGATTTTGCCTGCGAGGCCGATGCGTTGAAGATCGCGGTAGGGATACCGGTTACCCGGCACCCCCCGCACAGATCCGTACGTGAGGAACTACCTCATACGGCTCCTACCTTGGGTCAAGTGACGC
>JAABTP010000046.1 GCA_011389815.1 Desulfobulbaceae bacterium
GGATATAGAAATTTTGAAAATTTCAGGCTCAGAGTATTTGCGGAACATGGCGTTCCCCACTAATCTGCGATGAGCCAAATCTTTTTGTATAATACAATCCATAACCACTGTGATTTGTCCCAAGCTTGCCTTTTCCTTCTAAACAAGAACTTACCCCAAGATTGCAAGCCATTCTACAGGGATTTATGCTATCAGGATAATCTCTCAAGTAATCTCTTAAAGCATTATTTATACCTATCCCATTATCAGCAAGAGAAATTTCCAGAAAATCAGATGACGGCCAATCTTGAACGCAGCAAATTGGGGGTTCTTCTACATCAGCATGAGCATAGAAATTCTGAAATATTTCTGCTATCACAAGTTGAAGAATATCATTCGTTCCATAATCAAGATAATTATTATCATAAAGAATATCCATTATCTTTTTCATTTGACTATCATCAACAAACTGATCTTGCAATTTTATAGCTTTTCTATGGTAACTACCATCTACAGTATCAACTTCCAAAGGGTCATCGAACCTCATAGCCTCTGCATAATCAGCATGATATTGAAACCCAACGGTATAATCAGTGTAATTATGGAGAATCGACATCATAACTATATGAACAGGTTTCAAAAAACTTGATGTGCATTGAATTGTCTTTTCTTTTTTATTCAGTCGAAACTGAACCAAGTCACTATAGTCAAAGTACATTTTCCAGAATTATTATGAGAGGTTAAAAGTTAGCCCACTAATAAACACGATGAATTAAAAAAGTACACTGGAATATACTATTGACGATAAGAAGAAGGAACAAAAAACTGTTTTTTGAAATGCTTCCTGCGGGCTTCTTGCAGGCTTGCGGGCTGCAAATGGTTCAATGTGGATCGTTTTGGAACGGCGGGAAGGGGCGTAAAACTGTTTGGAAGTGGTGTGGTTGACGGCCTCTCAAAACGCAACAAGGGCGGGAAATGTACGCAGCTAGGTATCACAGCCCCGTTTTTAAACCGCGCAGTCTGTGAGTTTGAGAGGTGTATTAATGGCTCGAATCCCGATAGCACTCTCTATGAGCAAGAAAAGAAAAACAACTGCTCTTTTCCCTTGCAATTTCCAGCAACAAGAGCTAATTCTTGAATTCTGTTCAAGGAACGGTATCCATCGCACCTTTTGCAGAAGCAAACGCCCCGGAAGCGATCAACAACGCATATTTTGCCGTTTGCAACGCCCCGTTTGCCGTTTAAATCAAGGCGATTCACACTTGAATCAGGGCAATTTCAATGTAAATCAAGGCGATTTAAATGTAAATCAGGCCGATTCACGCTTCAATCGGAGCAATTTAAGTGTACATCGGATCAATTCACACTTAAATCGGGCCATTTTAAACGTCAATCAGGACGATTTAAATGTAAATAAGGCCGTTTTAAATGGCAATCGGGATGATTCAAACGTGCTTTCTATCACAAAAAAAGAAAAATATCAATAGGATGTTTACTGTAAACGTGCAGGTAGATTACAGGTCAAACAGAAAAACAGATATCAAAGCAAAGAGGTTTGAACATGCGTTTTCCGAACACTGAAGCAAAGATCATAGCCGGGCTGAGAGACAATCCCAACTTCCCTGATCCACCGGTCTCGTCGGATCAACTCCAGGCCAGTCTGGACAAATTTCTTAATTCCAGAAAGACTTCCTAAACTCAAGAAGCATCCCGTAAACCCTTCAATCATGCTTTCCATCTTGTCCTGTTTGCTTCTTTCTGGTATGACTGCATAAGATAGTTCATTTTATCTCGTTTTGTAGAAAATAATACATACCCGCAAGAAAAGCCGGACACCCCTTCACAATGAAAAAAAAAATACAGCCGCCTGCTCTCTCGCCAGGGTACGGCCTGATTGACTCACATTGTCATCTTGACATGGAAAATGGTCAGGATGATATCGACAATCTTATAGACTCTGCCAGGCAATGCCAAGTCGATACCATCATCACCATTGGCATTGATCTTGCCAGTTCACAACAGGCAGTGGAACTCGCTCACACCTATCCCGGAGTTTATGCCTCAGTGGGTATTCACCCACATAGTGCTGAAGACGGAGATGATGCTGTCTATCAGCAACTGCAAGAATTATCGACCCTGGAAAAGGTTGTTGCTTACGGAGAGATCGGCCTTGATTATGCCAAACAATACGCACCCGTAGAACGTCAACGTAAAGAATTTGCCCGCCAGCTTTCCCTTGCCAAGGAACTGGACCTGCCCATCATTATTCATGACCGTGATGCCCATGAGGACACACTCCACATCCTCAAAGAACAGGGGCCATTCCCGGCAGGCGGGGTCATGCATTGTTTTTCCGGGGACATGGCCTTTGCCCACCAGGTACTTGACCTGGGCCTCTTTATATCTATACCCGGAATTGTCACCTTTAAGAATGCGTCGGATCTCCAACAGGTTGCCCAGGAAATTCCCTTGGATCACATGTTGCTGGAAACCGACGGCCCTTTTCTTACTCCGGTTCCTTTTCGAGGTAAACGTAATCGCCCGGAATATCTGCTCTACACAGCGGCCAAAATAGCGGAATTGAGAGAAATTTCAATTGAAGAGATTGCCCGGCAAACTTCACTGAATACCAAAAAACTCTTTTCCTTACCCGCACAAGGTGATACATAATGATCTGTGCCAATCTGGAATACATACGATCGATTATTGAGAAAACAGCACAAAAATGCGGACGTGATCCCCAAGAAATCAAGCTTGTTGCTGTCTCTAAACGCATGCCTGCTGCAATGATCACTGAAGCACAGCAATGCGGACAAATACTCTTTGGAGAGAATTACCTTCAGGATGCGGAAGCAAAAATCCAGCAATTGCCATCTTCTCTGCGCTGGCATTTTATTGGTCATTTACAAAGCAATAAAGCCAAAATGGCTGCTGAACTCTTTCAGATGATTGAGACCGTTGACCGGCTCAAAATTGCCCGGGCTCTGGATCGGCACGCTGAAGCCTTTATGAAGAAACTCGACATCCTGATTCAAATAAATGTGGGTCGGGAACCGCAAAAGTCTGGTATCCTTCCTGAAGATGCACTTGAACTCCTGCAGGCTCTTCAACCTCTGACCAACCTGCGCATACGCGGACTCATGACCATGCCTCCTTACGGACGGGAACCAGAGGAAAGCCGGCCTTTTTTTCAGACTTTGAAAAAATTATCCCTGGAACTTGCAGACAAGAGCCTTTTTTATGATAATAAGACGGTCGAGCTTTCCATGGGTATGTCAGGCGACTTTACTGTTGCCATTGAGGAGGGAGCGACTCTGGTTCGGGTAGGCACGGCTATATTCGGCACAAGACCTCAATAATCACCTTCAACATCAGGCTAACCGGTTGGTCTGAAAAACAAAAAAGAGAAGACGGGTTCAACTTCTCAACTACTTGCAAAAAAAAGGAAAAAAATGAAGATAGCAATGATTGGGACAGGGTATGTCGGTCTCGTAACTGGAACCTGTTTTGCCGAATTCGGCCATCACATCATCTGTGTTGATAAACTTGAGGATAAAATCACAACGCTGAAGCAGGGAAAAATCCCTATCTACGAGCCAGGTCTGGACGTTATGGTGGCAAAAAATGCTGCGGAAGGCCGTCTCCAGTTTACCACAGATTTAGCAGAGGCTGTCCCTGATGCAGATGCAGTATTTATCGCTGTGGGCACTCCAACCTCTCGAAGAGGTGATGGGTATGCCGACCTGACCTATATTTACGCTGCCGCCCAAGAACTTGCCGAACACCTGGAAAACTACACGGTTATTGTGGATAAAAGCACAGTGCCTGTCGGGACTGCCCGTCAAGTTTCCAGAATCATCAAGGAGACAAACCCAGAAGCAGATTTTGATGTGGCCTCAAACCCTGAATTCCTCCGTGAGGGCGCGGCCATTGCCGATTTCATGCGACCAGACCGCGTCGTTATTGGCGTGGAATCTGAACGATCTGAACAGGTCTTACGGGAGATATACCAACCTCTGTACCTGCGTGATACCCCCATTGTCAGCACCAGCATTGAAACAGCTGAACTCACTAAGTATGCGGCAAATGCCTTTCTTGCTGTTAAAATCAGCTTTATCAATGAAATCGCTTCGATCTGCGAGGCAGTGGGAGCAAACGTTGTTGACCTTGCCAAAGGAATCGGCATGGACCGCAGGATCGGGAGCAAATTTCTTCACCCCGGCCCTGGATACGGTGGCTCCTGCTTTCCCAAGGACACCTTGGCCCTGATGCGCCTTGTCCAGGAATATGGAGAAAGTCTGCGTATTATTGAGGCCGCAGTGGAGGTCAACGCAGCACAAAAGGCCCGCATGGTCAAGAAAATCCGGGATGCTCTGGGCGGTTCAGAAGCAGGAAAAACTATTGCTGTGCTTGGCCTGACCTTTAAACCGGAAACCGATGATATGCGTGATGCACCGGCCCTGACCATCCTGCCAGCCTTGCTCGAAAAAGGAGCAAGCCTCCGTGTCCATGACCCAAAAGGAATGGAGGAAGCAAAAAACTTTCTTCCCAATGGAGTCGAATATGTCGATGATGCCTATACGGTCTGCCAAGGAGCAGACGCTGTGGTCTTGATGACAGAATGGAATCAGTACAGGGCCTTGGACCTGGAAAGACTCAAGGCCAGCATGAAGGAGTTGATCTTTATAGATCTGCGTAATGTATATGAGCCTGCAAGCCTCACAGGCTTAGGCTTCAAGTACGTGGGGGTGGGCAGGAAATAAGAGAGTCATACGTACCAATATCAGCTGTCAGCAAAAATAAACGCTCCCGCCCCTTGGGGGCGGGGTATCAGCCCCTGGAACTTCGCAATGAACAGAAAATAACAGAGCTGGCAGCTGACAACAGTTTTGGTCCGCAGATACAAAGAAAATACTGGTTATTTTCCTCTGCGCTTTGAACTCGCTCGTTTTGCGGCTTTCAGCGGATTAATGCGGACTTTAGCAACCTTAATTTCCGGCTTGGCATGAGTGGCAAAATTACATATACCCAAACGCCATTTTGCAGCTGGATTAACATAGGTTTTACAATACTGATTGCTGTTTTCTTCAACAATCCTATCACAGCCATCACATTTCTCTATAATCGGCTGAAAGGGACCATCACTATAATTTACGGCCTTACTTGTCTGCATTTTGCGAACCTCCTGAAAAAAATATAATATTTCTCTTGAATCAGAAAAAAAAATTACATACAATGAATGTAAAAGTGTCCTGTTTAATTTTAAACAAAAAATATCACTTTATAAAGGCTATCAATGCAACTGTCAACAATTTATCTGGTCTTCCCTGCATTCACATAAATATTTCTGGAGTCTGAATCATGCCTGTCTACGTCTGGAAGGGAAAAAACACATTGGGCAATACCATTAAGGGTGAAATAGAAGTGGCCAACGAGGCTGCTGTTCTTGCCCAGCTCAAACGATTACGAATCCAAAACCCAAAGATAAAAGAAAAACCCAAGGATATGTTCGAAAATGTAGCCTTTTTGCAACCAAAGGTTACTGGTAAGGATATCGTTGTCTTTACCCGCCAATTGTCCACCATGATTGATGCAGGACTCCCCCTTGTCCAGAGCCTGCAGATTTTATCTAAGCAGCAGGAAAACCCTACCTTTAAACGCGCTCTGCTGGAAATCGTTAATGACGTGGAAACAGGAACAACTCTTGCCGACGGCATGCGTAAGCATCCGAAAGTTTTCGATCCCCTTTTTGCCAACATGATTGAGGCGGGTGAGGTGGGTGGTATTCTTGATACCATTCTTGGGCGTTTGGCGGCATTTAAGGAAAAGTCCATGGCTCTGCAGAAAAAGATCAAAGGTGCCATGACCTATCCTGTAATTTGTCTCGGCATTGCTATTCTTATTCTTGCTGTTATCCTGATTTTCGTTATCCCTGTTTTTGAAGAGATGTTTGCCAGCATGGGCGGTGCTTTACCGACACCTACCCAAATTGTTGTTGATATGAGTGAATTTGCCAAGGCCAATTTTCTCTATATTATTATGGCTGGATTTGTAGTAAGTTTTCTTTTTAAGAAATACTATGCTACAGAAAAAGGAAAATTAAAAATAGACGGACTGCTCCTTCATGCCCCGGTGGCAGGAATACTGATCCGCAAGGTAGCGGTAGCCAAGTTCACCCGAACCCTCAGCACCATGCTGGAAAGTGGTGTTCCTATTCTTGATGCCTTACAGGTTGTGGCCAAGACAGCAGGTAATAAGGTTATTGAGCAGGCAGTTTTCCATGTGGCGGATTCCATCGCTGAAGGTCGACCGATTGCCGAGCCTTTGGAAGAATCCGGCGTGTTTCCCAATATGGTTGTCCAGATGATTAATG
Organism: Desulfobulbaceae bacterium; assembly: GCA_011389815.1. Lineage (GTDB taxonomy): Bacteria > Desulfobacterota > Desulfobulbia > Desulfobulbales > Desulfobulbaceae > Electrothrix. The sequence goes on from JAABTP010000046.1 coordinate 6,353, forward strand.
TCGGTGAATCGGTTGGTGCGCTTGACGCAATGCTTTCAAAAATAGCTGACTTTTATGATGAAGAGGTTGACCAAGCTGTGGAAAATCTTACTGCTATGATTGAACCCTTTATGATGGTTTTTCTTGGTGGCACCATCGGTGGACTTGTTGTTGCTATGTATTTACCTATCTTCACAATGGCCGATGCTATCTGATCTTGACAGAAAAAATAAGAGAACTGAAAAATAATCAACATAGCACCCCGTTACGACCTGATTATCATTGACATGCCTGTCAAATCTCGTATCATATAACTGAAAAGTCAAGAAAAGTACTCAAAAGATACTGTGGAGGTAGTTTACCAATGACATTGACAAAAGCAAACCTCGTACAAGAGGTTTATCAGCAGCACCCTGGGTTAACCAAAGCCCAGGCAACAGATTCCGTGGAAACCTTTATCACCCTTGTTAAGGATTCACTGATCAGTGGAGAAGACCTTCTTCTCAGCGGATTCGGTAAATTTAACGTCAAGGATAAACGCCCAAGAAGAGGGCGTAATCCGCAGACAGGTGACGAACTGATTTTGGATGCCAGACGGGTCATTACCTTTAAGCCATCTGGAATTCTTCGCAATAAGATCAACGGATAATGTTGTAAACTTTCTTAGGTATATCAGCTTGACCGAAACCGAATCGGGACGTACTGTAATGTAACGTCCCGATTTTTCTTTTTACCCCTCTCTCATCTTTCACCTTATCTTCTTTCTCTCATATACAGACACCAGTGAACAACGTAATGCCCTGCTATCTTCAGGTAAGGCTACAGGATATTAACCTGGATGACAGGAGCTATAGCCTTAATCCTTTCCCGGAAGATTTCAAACAAGATCTTGTACAAAGTATCTGCGAGCTTGGGATACTTCAGCCCCCTCTGCTATTGGAACAGCAGGATGGTTATATTATCCTCTCAGGAAGAAAGCGTATTGAAGCTTATCTGCAACTCTGCAACAACAGACTTGAATCCTCTCAACAAAAAAATAGCAACGACCAGAAGATAACTGCACTTAGCATAACTACGGCTCTGGAGAAGGAAGAAGGCTATCCTCTACATCTCTTCAAAGTCCTTTTAGAACATCAGCTACTTGGCAACAGGCTGACTCTCATTGAACAGGCTGTTTTTTTGAAGAAAGCTGCGAAAGTTCTTGATAAGCAAGATCTCGTCTCCTTCCTCCCCCTGTTCGGTCTGAAGACCAAGCCCCATATACCTGGAGAGATCATCTCTCTCCTTGATCTGGAAGTCTCTGTGCAACAAGGAATGCATAAAGGGATTATTTCCCAACGATCAGGGAAAAAACTAGCCCGCTTTTCACCAGATGATCAGAAAAAACTCGCTGAAATTATTTATGAGTACCAGCTTGGGGGATCAAAACAACAAAAACTGCTGGAACGTTTCTTCCAACTGACAAAGCGAAAAAAAATTACGACGGAGAGATTACTTGACTTATGGAAGGAGACAGTAAAAGAAAAACAGCTTAATGGACCCCAACGATCAACCTCTCTTCTCCGTTGGCTTGATCAACAGTACCACCCACGGCTGGCACGAGCTGAAGGAGAATTCAGAACATTCTCTTCACAACTTCAACTCCCTGCTGGCCTACGCCTTGAGCATAGCCCAGCTTTTGAAGAAGAGCAGATAACACTGAGTATAGATTTCAAGAGCAAAGAAGAATTGGCCCACGTTTGGCCACAGATCAAGATACTGATCAAAAAAGACAAAGAGGAGTAAGAAAGCAGATCACCAGAAGGCTTGTAAAAAAAATAAGTTAGCACAACAATCCCTGAAGCAGGATATCTTGTCCCACGATTTCTGTTGTTTGATTTTCTAAACAAAGCGGAGCCTCTCCTTCTCCGAGACTATAACCGCTCAAAAGCGATGTGCCTTGTTCACCAATAAAATAGGGCGCAGTGAAAAGGTAGACTTGATCCACTAATTTTTTCTGAAGAAAAGAGCCGTGGACAGCTGCCCCACCTTCGACCAAAACAGAAGTAATATCAGCTTGGCCTAAACAACGCAGAACCTGATTAAGGTCAAGTCCACCATCCTGATCACTCTCAACCCTATGAACAACGGCTCCAGCCTGTTCAAGCTCCTTCTGCTTTTGTTCTGATGCATTATGATCACAGAAAATCCAGGTTGGCGCCGAAGAATTTTGAGTAAGCATCTTGGCATAAGGAGAAAGCCGGAGACGGCTATCAAGTATGACCCGAACAGGGTCCTGTCCAGCCGCTTCATTCCTATCTGCCCTATCTCCTAACCGAGTTGTTAAGGAAGGGTCATCAATCAGAGCAGTACCACTGCCTATAAGAATCGCATCTAACTGATCTCGCAACAGATGCACTCTTTTTTTTGCCTCTGGCCCGGTGATAGCCCCACCTGCTCCTTGCCTGCGGCTGATTTTCCCGTCCAGGCTCATCCCGGCCTTCATCACAACCCAGGGAAGGCCTGAGACAGAATGTTTCAAAAAAGGATAGTTGAGCTGTCGACATTCCTGCTCAAGAACACCGAGCTTAACCTCAAGCCCCTGGGAGCGGAGAAAATCTGCTCCACCTGAAGCCACAGGGTTGGGATCAGCCATCCCTATGACAACCCGCCTGAACCCGGCTGTCAAAATAGCCTGGGTGCATGGTGGTGTCCTCCCCGTATGATTACAAGGCTCCAGCGTTACATATATGGTTGCTCCGACACAGCTCATCCCCTTTTCAAGGGCATCAGCAATGGCGTTGACTTCTGCGTGGGGAGTGCCAGCTCGACGATGATCCCCCTGGGCTATCACCTCGTCATCTCTCACAATAACCGCCCCAACACAGGGATTAGGCGATGTCCGTCCGAGACCCTTTTTTGCCTCCTTGAGAGCAAGACGCATATAGCGTAAGTCGTGTTCCATTGGGAGCTACTTTTCTTGATCTTTGCCGAGAAACTGCTTCAACTCATCCACGAATTCGTTGACATCCTTGAATTGTCGATAGACTGAGGCGAAACGGACATAGGCAACCTCATCCAATTGTGGGAGATCCTCCATAACCCATTCTCCAAGCTGAGAGGTAGAAAGCTCCTTTCCCCCTATATCCTGGAGCCTGTGTTCAATACCGTCAACAAAATAATCAATATCCTCTGGACTCACCGACCGTTTTTCACAGGCCTTTTCTAATCCAAGGATCATCTTGCCGCGATCCCAAGCCTCACGACGCCCATCTTTTTTCACCAGCATGGGCAGCATCATTTCAATACGCTCATAGGTGGTGAAACGCTGATCACAGGCCTCACAGTGACGACGTCGCCTGGTAATCGTTTTGTCCTTATTCAGGCGGGAATCAATAACCCGGTTATCCAGCTGACCGCAATAGGGGCATTTCATAGTTCTTAGAGTGAGGTATCTCTGACCATCTCCGGGTACAGAGGAACCGTCTCACAAAAATTCCGTACTTCCTGCCGTACCTGAGCAGCTTCTTCCTCTCCTGAAGTCAGTACCCGGTTGATCCAGTCACCGATCATAACCATCTCTGGCTCCTTCAATCCTCTGGTGGTGACAGACGGGGTACCTATGCGGATACCACTGGTCACAAACCGTGATTGCTTGTCAAAAGGAATAGCATTCTTATTAACAGTCAAACCAGCCTGTTCCAAGCGCTTTTCAACATCCTTTCCAGTCAAATTCTTGCTGCTCAGGTCAATAAGAAGAAGGTGGTTATCCGTACCACCTGAGACTATACGGAAGCCATGCTCAGACAAGCGGGCTGCCAAAGCAGAGGCATTATCCACAACCTGTTGCTGATATTGACGATATTCCTCTGTCATAGCCTCTTTGAAACTAACAGCTTTTGCTGCAATCACATGAATAAGAGGCCCTCCCTGAATCCCAGGAAATATATTAGAGTCCAATGCCTTGGCAAATTTTTCCTTCGCCAAAATCAAACCACCTCGCGGACCACGCAGGGTCTTATGGGTGGTGGTGGTGACAAAATCCGCATAGGGTACCGGTGAAGGATGTACGCCAGCAGCTATCAGACCTGCAATATGGGCCATATCCACCATGAAAAGTGCGCCTATTTGATCAGCAATATGTCGAAATCCTTCAAAATCAATAACACGGGGGTAGGCGCTGGCACCAGCTACGATCATCTTGGGACGATTCTCAAAGGCAATTCTCTCTACCTCGGCCATATCAATGGTCTCTGTATCCCGCTTGACACCGTAGGAAATGAAGTTAAAGAGCTTACCGGAAAAAGAAACTGTTGCGCCGTGGGTCAGATGTCCACCATGCGCCAAGTCCATTCCTAATACCTTGTCACCAGGTTTCAGGGTAGCAAAATAAACTGCCATGTTGGACTGGCTGCCTGAATGCGGTTGAACATTGGCATATTCAGCATTGAACAGCTCCTTAGCCCGCTCACAGGCAAGCAACTCGACAACATCGGCATGATCGCAGCCTCCATAATAGCGTCTGTTCGGATAGCCTTCAGCATATTTATTGGTAAAAATGGAGCCTTGGGCCTCCAACACAGCCGGTGAAACAATATTCTCTGAAGCAATCAACTCCAACTGATTGGCCTGTCGCTCAAGTTCATGTTGAATTTGTCCGTAAATATCTCGGTCTGTCTCTTTTAGCGTTGCCATACCTTTTGCCTAAAATAATTTATCGTTTGTTGTACAATACCCCTCATCCCAGCCACCTGGTGGTAAGAAACTGCAAGGAATTCACAGGATACTTTCATATAAAAAAAAACGGCAGATCCTTCTGGGCTGCCGTGTATTCGTTGCTCTATCTTTACCAAAAAGGAAAGAAGGCAATAAAAAATGCCTCTACTTGCTGGTCATAAAGACTGATGCTCCCTCCTCCTTAATGTATGTAACTCAATTTAGCTGAACATATCCAATCGTCGTTGATGCCGACCACCAGCAAACTCTGTTTCCACCCAGGTTTTAACAATATCCAACGCAATCTCTGTCCCAATCACACGGCCACCAAGACAAAGCACATTGGAATTATTATGCTCCCGGCTCATTTTGGCTGTAAAGGCCTCATGACAGAGCGCAGCCCGAATTTCCTTATAGCGATTAGCAGCAATGGACATGCCAATACCGGTTCCGCACACCAGAATCCCGCAATCACAGGCCCCTGTGCGAACTGCTGTACATACCTTTTCTGCCAAATCCGGATAATCAACAGAGTCCAGAGAATGACAGCCCACTGACTCAACGTCCTGCCCCAATTCACCCAAAAATCGGATGATAAGCTCCTTAAGTTCAAAACCCCCGTGGTCACTGCCTACTGCAATTTTCATTTCTTCTTTCTCGTGGTGCTGTTCAGCCTTCAAAACGTTTCATGACAATGACACCATTGGTGCCACCAAAACCAAAAGAATTAGACATTGCCGCCCGAATTGATGTTTCTCTAGCAGTATTGGGCACATAATCAAGATCACAGTTTGGATCAGGATTTTCCAGGTTGATCGTTGGAGGAATACATTGATGATGGAGCGTCAATACCGTAAAAGCCGCCTCAATACCTCCAGCTGCGCCAAGCATATGACCGGTCATGGACTTGGTGGAACTAATCGCCAGTTTACGGGCATGGTCACCAAAAACTGCTTTGATGGCAGTCGTTTCACAACGATCATTAAGCGGAGTAGAAGTACCATGAGCATTGATATAATCAATTTCATCAGGATCCATACCAGCATTCCGCAACGCCATACTCATGCAACGAATCGCACCTTCTCCATTTTCTGGTGGAGCCGCAATATGATAGGCATCACTGGATTGGCCGTAACCAACCATCTCTGCCAGGATCTCAGCGCCACGGGCACGGGCAAACTCAAGCTCTTCCAGTATAATCATACCTGCCCCTTCGGCAATGATAAAGCCGTCACGATCTCTATCAAAGGGACGGGAAGCATGCTCAGGATCATCATTGCGAGTGGACAGGGCCTTCATTGAGGCAAAACCACCAATCGCCAAAGGTGATATCACTGATTCGGTTCCACCGGTAACAGCCACATCACAATCACCAAACATAATATGGCGATAGGCCTCACCCACAGCATGGGTCCCAGCTGCACAGGCAGTGGACAAAGCAAGATTTGGCCCTTTGGCATTAATATGCATGGAGATATGACCCGATGGCATATTGGGAATCATCCGAGGTACCAGAAAAGGGGTAATCCGACGGGGGCCCCTGTTCAGCAAGACGCTGTGATATTCTTCAATGGTCGGTAAACCACCCATACCGCACCCGGTCACAACCCCAATTCGCTCGGCCATTTCCTCAGTAATTTCCAAGCCACTGGCCTTGACAGCCATGTCAGCAGCAGCAATGCCGTATTGGACAAAATGATCCAGATGTTTTACCTGTTTCTTCTCAAACCAGAGGTCTGGTGTGAAATCCTTGACCTCAGCGGCAATTTGAGAGGAGTGCGCAGATGCATCAAAACGGGTAATAAGTCCAATACCTCCCTGCCCATTTACCAGCCTCTGCCATGTTTTATTGGTTCCGGTTCCAAGGGGAGTGACCAACCCGACCCCAGTGACAACAACCCGCCGCTGTGCATTCTTGACCATGCTTAACTACTCTGTAAGATTCCCTGTAAATCAGGTATCAGCTTGCACCCTATCGCTCTCTACCACGTAGGATAGCTGATACCTTATTCCTGTTGTAATAATAGGCAAAAGCAATTGTTGGAAATATTTCCAACCAATAGATGCTTCTACATTATTTCTCACCCCTGTATTTTACCCACATAATCAATCGCATCCTGGATAGTTACAATTTTCTCTGCATCTTCATCAGGAATTTCAACATCAAATTCTTCTTCCATAGCCATGATCAACTCGACCAGGTCAAGGGAATCTGCGCCAAGATCATCAACAAAAGATGCACCAGGAACTATTTTTTCTTTATCAACACTGAGTTGTTCTTCAATAATGTCGTTCATTTTTTCTGCAACTGCCATTCTTTTTCTCCAGAGTTGGTTTATATGAAAGTACTGTCTGTCTCCTTGGAGTCAGTCGACCAGCTTTCATGTTTTATGATGTAGCAAAAGAGTTCAGAACCATCTGTTCCGAACGATAGTTTTTCCACACGTACATTCTTGGTTAGGTTACAAGAGGACTCTTACCAGGTTAATTCCCCATGTACATACCGCCATTGACATGCAGGGTCTGCCCGGTCATGTATCCGCTTTCGTCTGAAGCCAGATAGGCCACTGCTCCGGCCACATCTTCGGGCGTTCCCAGCGTAGCCATGGGAATTTCTGCCTTAATTTTTTCTTTAATATCTTCAGAAAGATCAGAGGTCATATCTGTCACAATATAACCTGGTGCCACACAATTTACCGTAACTTTGCGACCAGCCAGCTCCCGAGCCATGGACTTGGTCAAACCCACCAGGCCTGCCTTAGCTGAGGCATAATTCACCTGACCAGCATTACCAAGAAAACCGACCACTGAGGTAATATTGATAATTCGTCCCCAGCGTTTTTTCATCATACCCCGCATAGCTGCTTTAGAACAGGTAAAGGCACCTTTGAGGTTAGTGTTCAGAACCGCATCCCAGTCATCATCCTTCATCCGGGCCACAAGTCCGTCTCGGGTAATTCCGGCATTGTTGACCAGAATATCCACCCCACCCTGCTCTGCTGTTATTTCCTTGATAGCTTTCTGGACTGCTTTACTGTCAGCAACATCAAAACCACTGAGAAATCCTTTACCACCTTGGGCCGTGATTTCGGCCAAGACCTCTTCAGCAGCTATGGAGTTACTCACATAGTTAATACCAACGGTCGCGCCTTGGGCAGCTAAATGCAGGCAAATGGCCCGTCCAATTCCCCGGCTACCACCGGTTACCAGTACTATTTTTCCATCAAGAGACATGGGTACGCTGCTCCTTTATTTTTTGAGTAAGTAGGGGAAGAATTTCAAAGAGATCCCCAACCAATCCATAGGTGGCAAGATCAAAAATTGGTGCTTTTTCGTCCCGATTAATCGCTATAATGGTTTCAGCTGACTGCATCCCCACAGTATGCTGAACAGCACCGGATATTCCACAGGCAATATAGAGTTTCGGGCTTACTGTTTTACCGGTTTGGCCCACCTGACAAGGATAGCCAATCCAACCAGCATCGACAGCAGCTCTGGAAGCCGACACGGTTCCGTTGAGTTCAGCAGCAAGCTCCCGGAGCAATTCAAAACCTTTTTCGTTTTCCATACCGCGACCACCACTCACCAATACTTCCGATTCGCGGATATTGCCCTGCTCTTCCTCGCAGAGCACGGTTTCCAGCACTTCAACCTTGGAGGATAAAAGCTCCGGTGCGAGTTTCACCGCAATCACCTCGCCGGTTCGGGAAGCATCAGCATCAGCCGGAGACATAACATTGGGCCGGACAGTTGCCATCTGCGGACGGGATCGAGGGGACTCAATGGTGGCCATAATATTGCCGCCGAATGCAGGTCTGGTCTGGAGGAGCACACCGTCTTCAGGACGAATAGCGAGATCCGTGCAATCCGCTGTCAAACCAGCTCCCAGAGCGGTTGCTACTTGCGGAATGACAGAACGACCAATGGCGGTTGCTCCAGCAAGCAAGACTTCGGGTTTATGTTCAATGATAAGATATTCGAGAACCTTGCCATACACATCTTCACGGTACTGCGCCAAGGCAGGATCATCAGCCAGCACAACCTTATCCGCACCGGCAGCGATCAATTCATCTGCCTTGCCAGCCAGATCTGCACCAAGCAGAACCGCTGTCAGAGGAGTGTGTCGTTGATCAGCCAATTGCCTGCCGATCCCCAGAAGCTCAAAGACTACCGGAGCGACTTTGCCGTGCCAGGCTTCGGCAAAGACCCAGATTCCTGACCAAGCAGAGAGGTCGGCCTGAATTTCTTTCTCAGCCCCTTCAATGCTAAGTGCTTCTACTTCGCAGGTATCCACGCAGGAACCACAGAGGGTACAGGTATCGCTGACCACGGCAATGCCTTCTTCCACGGTGATTGCGCCAAAAGCACAGTTGGCTTCACAGACACCGCAGCCGATACATGTTTCGGTATTAACTATGAGCATGATAAGTTACCGATAAATTTCTTCTTTGATTCAAAGTATCAACTCAATTTTTTGATGATAGATTTTGCCAGATTTTCATTTATTTCAGTATGTCGAGGAACAGGTTGCGATGTTTTTGTTTCTGGATTCGTATACCAGTCATGTGCCCCACCATGCCGAACCAAAATGCAGCCCATCTGTCGAAGCTTTTTGAGTAACTTCTTTCTTTTCATCAGGCTACTACCAACTCTTCCACCTTACGGATATATGGTATTTCATCTGACTCAATATCCTTCAGAAGTTCTTTCAGATTATCAATAAGTTCCTCTTTTGACATTCCCTGGGTCTGATAATCGGGATAGTCATTGAGATATCCCAAATAAAAATTCTCATCTTTCCAGTACGTATATTTAATTTTTTTCATAAATAAATAAATTAACTCCGACGATATATATCTTCCCTTGAAAGCGGCTTGAATTTAGAAATTATTATTCCATCTGCAGTATTTTTATCCTGCAAAACTTCCAATTCCTCTATCGGTCTATAAAATTTTCCCTGTTCGGTATTGGTGAAGTCGTATTCATCTTTCATGCCGAATTAAATAAACTTAACTTTAATTTTCTTTTCAACCCGTCTGAAATCTTTATCAATAGTTACAATAAAAAGATCATTTTCTTTCGCAACCTTGTATTGATAAGCATCATCAAAGTCTAAATTGTTTTATTTTTCAATATGGATAATTTCTTATATGATCCTGTTGACAACGAAATAACGCCAACATTGGGAAGAATATCTTCTGTAAACTTTTTGAATACCTCCCCTTTATCGTGCCGAAAAAGGATTACGCCTATAGAATGCAGTGAGAAATCAGAAAGAAATATTTCCCCGGCCTTGTCAACCAAAGCCTGCTTGCACTCCGCAGATTTCTCCTGAGCCAACAAAATTTCTAAAAATATATTTGTATCAAACAGGTACATTACCGCCAATCCATTGATTGATGCTGCAATTCAACAGAATTATATTTATCCTTTAAATGAGATAATCCACCTTCCCAAGAAAATTCAAATTTACCAGGGCGTGATATTTTTCCCCTTTTTCGTTTCGCCAAGAGAAAGTCCATGAAATTTAACACTTCCCTTTTTAAATCGTCCGGCAATGTACGAAACTTGCGTTCTGCTAACTGCGTATTCATAATCAAATCTCCGGTTATCGCCTATTGTGGATGTTCAACCAACTATAAATACCCCTGATCTCCTCCGCTTATTCTTTAACTGAAATTAAAATCCAACCAAAATAGTCATTTAAACGGATTAACTGTCGTATTTTCTTCAAGCACAAAACCATCCTGCATATCTTCAGAATAAAGAATGTCAGCATCGGCATACAATGCACTTGCAAGGATAAGACTGTCCCAAAAGGAATAACTGTGCGACTCTCTTATTTCAGAGGCTCTGAGAAGAATTTCATTGTCAATCCCGACGACTTCATATTTTCCGTAAAAACTTTTGATAAGTTCTCTTATCTTTTCTTCGGAAAAATGAGCTTTTCTAATGAGATTTACACAAACCTCATTTATTATTTGCGTACTGATTACAATGGCAGAATCTTTCTGTTGAATAAGAGATTTGGCAATCTTGGATTTATCCGCATCCTGTGTTTTTATAAATGCATATAGCCATATATTTGAGTCAAGAAGGTAAATCTTATCTTTTTCCTCAGCTTCGGTCATATATCTCTTCTCTTTTAAAAGGAGTAAAGTTCTTCAACTTCAAAGGAGATTCCAAAAGATTTTCAATCATGTCTGAAGCCGTATCAGCTAATTCTTCCTCCAATAATATGACCTTTACAGTAGCTTTCATCTTCCTTCTGTATTTCTTGGGAATTTCAATAATTCCGTTTTTTATTTTTGTTCGGAATTCAATTGCCTGCATAAAACGCACCTTTACAAAAAGAGAAACAACGTAAACGGACAACATGAAATATCATTAGTGAAGAACTACAAATACCCCCTAATCTCCTTCACCAACTGCTCAATCTGCTCTTCCGGGCTACCGGAAAACACCCGCCGTTCTCCGTGCGGTTCAGGAGAAAAAACCTTCGCAACCTGGGTGGGAGAACCAGTCAAACCAATGCATTCCGCTTCCGCTCCGATGTCGGCAGCGGACAGAACTTTTATCTCCGCTTTCTTGGCCTTCATCTTGCCTTTTAGGGAAGGAACCCGAGGCTCATTGATATCCTTGACCACGGTGAGCAGGGCAGGCAAAGGTAACTGTACCACATCATAACCGTCATCCATCATCCGTTCCACCTGGATGGCATTTTCGCTGACGTCACGGATTTTCTGGACGCAGGTAACATAAGGACGATTCAATTGAAATGCCAAACCAGGCCCAACCTGGGCTGTATCACCATCAATGGCCTGTTTACCACAGAGAATCAAATCAGCACCACCCACAGCCTCAACTGCTTTGGCAAGAGTATACGAGGTTGCCCAGGTATCAGCCCCGGCAAAGGCCCGGTCAGAGACCAGTACGCCTTCATCAGCACCACAGGCAATGGCCTCACGGAGGACATCCTCAGCCTGGGGCGGTCCCATAGAAAGAACCGTGACTTTACCACCGACTTTTTCCTTCAAGCTGACACCCTCTTCCAACGCATGGCGATCAAAGGGATTCATGATCGACTCCACCCCTTCTCTGGACAGGGTATTAGTCTTGGGATCCAGACGAACATTCTTGGCGTCAGGCACCTGTTTTATACAGACGACGATATTCATGTCATTTATTCATTTTCTGATAAAAAATTGTAGGGGCACGGCGCACCGTGCCCCTACTCAAATTCAAGCGTATTCTTTGTTGAGTTCCTGCCCGATCACATTGCGCTGAATCTGATTGGTTCCCTCATAAATCTGGAGGATCTTGGCATCACGCATCATTTTCTCCACGGGATACTCCTTCATATACCCGTAGCCGCCCATGACCTGCACCGCATCCGTGGTCACCTTCATCGCCATATCCGTGGCAAAAACCTTACACATGGCTGATCCCTTACTCATGTCCTTGGGATGGGTATCAATATGCTTGGCTGTACCATAGACTAAACTTCTGGCCGCCTCGACCTGAATCGCCATATCTGCCAACATATGCTGGACAGCCTGAAAACTAATAATCGGTTTATCAAACTGAACCCGCTGCTTGGCATAGACCGCCGCCTCATCAAGGGCAGCCTGCCCCAAACCAACACCAAGAGAAGCTATACCGGGACGTGAGACATCCAGGGTCTTCATAACCGTGATAAAGCCGGTTCCCTTGCGCCCGATCAAACGATCTTTGGGAATACGACAGTCTTTCATGATCAACTCACGAGTGGCTGATGCCCGAATGCCCATCTTATCTTCTTTTTTGCCGTAGGAAAAACCAGGATCTCCGTCTTCAACAACAAAAAGCGAGGCCCCGCGAACACCTTTTTCCGGGTTGGTCAAGGCAAGAATCGTATAGATTTGCGCTTCGCCGCCATTGGTGATCCACTGTTTAGTACCATTCAAAACCCATTCGTCACCGTCAAGCACAGCGGTCGTTTTAACACCAGCAGCATCAGATCCCGCACCGGCCTCAGTTAAACCAAAAGCAGCCCAGCGTGATCCCTCGGCTAAAGAGGGAAGATATTTTTCTTTCATTTCTTTACTGCCGCCAATTAACACAGGCAGGATACCCAGTCCGTTAGCAGCAAAACTGGTGGCCACACCTACGCAGCCCCGAGCCAATTCCTCCAGAGCCAAAACCGATTCTAAACAGCCTCCACCCAAACCACCATATTCCTCTGGAACAAAAATGGAAAACAAATCTGCTTTTGCTATATCCTTCAGGATATCAGCTGCAAATTCATTTTTTTCATCAAGCTCTGCGCGCTTGGGAATGATCTTTTCTTCGGAAAGCTCACGAGCAGTATCCTTGATCATTTGTTGTTCTTCTGTCAGAAAATAATCCACCTTTTTTCTCCTTTTTCTCCCATTACCCGGCAATTACCAGCGCATAAGTAAAGAACCCCAGGTAAACCCACCCCCAAAGGAACAGAACAGCACAAGATCACCCTGTTCAAGGCGTTTTTGCCTGTTGGCTTCATCAAGGGCAATAGGAATGCTTGCTGCGGAAGTATTACCATATTTGTCGACGTTTATGAATACCTTTTCCTGATCAACACCGAGCCGTTCTGTTAATTTATTGAGAATTCTTATGTTTGCCTGATGGGGAATGACTAATGAGACCTCATTGATTGAAACCTGCTGGCGATCAAGCAGATCAAGAACAGCGTTTTCCATGGCCCGAACAGCATGCTTAAAGACATCACGTCCAGTCATCTGCATGAAACAGCCATTACGCTCCTCAATGAGAAGGTCTGGATTACGGCTGGCCGGACTGTCCATGTACAGCAACTTCCAGAGACTGCCGTCAGAATACAGATTGCAATCCACAATTCCACGCTCAGCTGCTCCGGTGAGCACACAGGCTCCGGCTCCGTCACCAAAGAGGATACAGGTGTTACGATCCTCCCAGTTTATCCGGGCAGATAAGGTTTCAGAACCGATAAGCAAAACCTTCATCGCTGGATTTGCAACGATATATTTATCGGCCATATCAAGACCATACAAAAAACCTGAACAGGCTGCATTCAAATCAAAGGCAAAAGCCTTTTTCGCCCCAATCTCGGCCTGAACAAAGCAGGCACAGGAAGGCATCATCATATGGGGTGTCAGAGTAGCAACAGCAATCAGGTCAATCTCTTCCGCACTGACCTTGGCGGCAGCCAAGGCTTTTTCTGCTGCCTGGGATGCCAGTTGATAATTCTGTTCACCTGTACCGGCAATACGTCGGGTACGAATCCCTGTACGAGCACTAATCCATTCATCCGAAGTATCCACCATCTGTTCTAGGTCATCATTTGTCAGCACCCGACGAGGCAAACAGGAACCAGTTCCAAGGACAACAGCACGGTGCATAAATATTTCCTCTCAACAACTACGCTGTAACATACTGATGTAAAGATTGAACAATGGAATCATTCACTTTATTTTCTACCAATTTAGCAGCCTCACCAATAGCATTACAGATGGCGACTGATGATGATGAACCGTGACAGATAATACCGATTCCATTAATCCCAAGTAATGGCGCTCCTCCATATTCCGCATAATCCACCCGTTTCCGAAAAGCAGCAAAGGCCTTACGAATAAGCAGATAGCCTATTTTCGCCTGAAGGGATTTCATGATTTCATCCTTCAGCATCTGCATGGCTGCCTCAGCTAAACCCTCACTGATTTTAAGGGAGATATTACCGACAAAACCATCACAGACTACAACGTCAAGATCGCCGCTATAAACATCACGTCCTTCGACATTGCCTGCAAAATTAAGTTTACTCTGGCTGAGCAGTTCATGGGTTTCCTTGATTAAGGCATTGCCTTTCCCAGGTTCAGAACCAATACTGAGCAAGCCCACACGAGGATTTTTTCTATTTTGCAGAAGAGCATAACAGGAAGAGGCCATGATAGCAAACTGGAGGAGATGTTGAGGCCGACAATCCACATTGGCACCAATATCCATCAGCATAACCGGGGCCTTACAGGTCGGAAACAGACTGGCAATACCTGGACGGGAGACCCCTTCCAGGCGCCCAAGTTTACGTATAGCTGCCGCCATTGTGGCACCGGAATGGCCTGCAGACACCACAGCGTCTGCTTGCCCATTTTTTACCAGATCAAAACCACGCATTATGGTTGAGTTCTTTTTCTTGCGGATAGCCACCACAGGGGACTCTTCCATAGCGACTGTCTCAGGAGCATGCTCAATAAACACTCGTTGAGCAAGGCTGCCCAAATCAGCGCATTGCTCAACCTGTTTTTTCAGCAGATCTTCAGGCCCGAGGAGAATTATGGAAAGCTCCTTGTTTTTCCTGAGAGCGCAACATGCACCATCAATCAGGAGTTCAGGGCCTTGATCTCCGCCCATTGCATCAAGGGCTATTTTCACAGATCTTCCTAATCCAGTTCGTCTCCGAACTGATAAAAGGTTTTCCCTTTATAGGTTCCGCAGCCAGAACATAATTGATGTGGCATTTTCGGCTCGCCACATTCCGGGCATTGGCCTACATGGGGAGCGGTTAAAAAGTCATGCGCTCTGCGCTTACGGGTTCGTGAATGTGAATGTCGTCTCTTTGGTAATGCCATGATCTTCCTCCTGAAGGAAAAAACTGTAATCTTCCTGAATCAATATTCAGATTATTTTTATATAAAAGTACTCGCTGGCTCCTTGGAGTCAGTCGACCAATTTTCATGTTTTGTTATCCCGCCACAAAGCGGGATGGGGTATACTCAACCCTTTTTCAGTGATGCTAATACAGCAAAAGGCGAATTACTCATGTCATCAGCACAGGAGCATTCACCTGTATTCCAATTCATTCCACACTGCATACATAACCCCTTGCAGCCTGCTGAACATATTTTTTTCTCAGGCAACACCAAGTAGAGCTGCTGTCGAAGCAGGTCTGGAATATCAATCACAGGTTCATCCACTTGAATGATATCAAGATTGGCCCTTGTGCATTCAATTTCCTTAATATGGCCATTCTTTTCACTTTCTAGATCCAGAATATAATGAAACGTGGTCTGAGCAGTAAAACTGTAATCAGCAAGGCAGCGATCGCAGGCCAGTAGCAATCCGGCATTCAAATTTCCGCACACCTCAACTCGTCTGTCATTTTTTTTTGTGAGCCTCAACTCCGCACGTACTGGAGTATTTTTCCGGAGATCTGTCCGGGCAAGCCAATCATCATCTGTAATAGTATAATGATTTCCTGCTGTAGAAATATCTGTAAATTGAATTTTCATTTTGATGTCCGGCAAACTGCCTGTAAACGAACACGAATTTTTGCAAGAATAGCCACCATACACAAAAATAACAAACTATGACAAGAAAAAAAGCTCAGAATCGGGTAAGGGGAGTAAAAAGAAGGCAGGAATTCTCAAATCTACTGGTCTATTCGTTCCTTCTCACCAAAACAAATCACTCCTCCTTACAGTCACAGTTCTGGCAACTCTCTTCTGTGCAACCGTGCTTACAGTAGTAGCCAAAGCCAGACTCCCAGCTGATCCCGCCTTTGGGACATTTTTCCACATATTCTGCATATTTCACCAGGCGTTCTACAATAGTCTTAGGAACAGAGTGTTCCATTTTACACGCTGCCTCATCTGCTTCTCGTTCATCAACTCCCAGAACATTGACTAAAAAATCCTGTAAAGCACTATGGCGTCGGACAACCTCCTCAGCAGCAGTATACCCTTCTTCTGTCAGGGTAATCAGGTCATACGGAGCATAGTTAACCAGCCCCATTGAGCGCAGGATGCGCAGTGCCCCTGTAACAGAAGAAGCACGCACCGCAAGGTATTCAGCAATATCCTTGGCACGGGCAGCCATTTTTTCAGAGACAATATGATAGATTGCCTCTAAATAGTCTTCCTGGCTTGCGGTAAGTTTGTTCTCAGAAGGCATAGATACGGTATTGGTTATGAACGGTGATGTGGTTGGAATCTACGGCAGATGAACGAGAAAGTCAATTGTCTTTCCAGGGACGGTATGTTCGGCTCAGATCGTGATCTCTTTCCCTAAAAATCTTGGTCTGGTGTGGAGCAGCTTCACATCCAACACACACATAACCCTGGATAGAATTTCACGGAAGCGCGTTTTCAATCCACTACGAATACCAACATCCAGCGCATTATAGCCATACAATTCAATTCCATAGGCTCTGCCGATATAGACAGCTCGCTCATTATGAAATTTTTGCGAAACAACTATCCCCCGCTGCTGGCCAAAAATCTTTTTAAAACGTATAATTGAATCAAGAGTTCTAAACCCGGCATAATCGCTGATAATATCCACCTTTCGTACCCCGGCCTTGATCAAGTCCTCTTTCATTGCTTTCGGCTCATTATAATATTTTGTTCCATTATCACCGGAAACTATAATCTTTCTGCATTTCCCACTGGCATAGAGTTTAACTGCCGCTTCTATCCTGTATTTATAATAGAAATTCCTGTTGCCTCCCCGCAAATATTTAGATGTCCCCAAGAGAATAGCACAGTATGCCGGAGGTGTCTTCTCAAGACGATCAAAACAGTAGCGTCCGTAGCTGCTGATTATTATATTAGGAACAAGTATGGCAGCAACAGCCAAGAGAAAAACAAATATACAAACCCTCTGTCGCTTCTTTTTTTTCATCAGATCTGCAACGGATTAAAAATTTTCATGCAATACACCATTCTGGTGTTCAGCTTTCCGGCATTTCCAGAGGCCTGATAATCCGCACCTTTACCCGCTGATTCTTCTTTATCTCTCTGCATCCGACCTGTCGCTTTTTCCTCTCCATCGGGCTGGCAAGATGCATAATCGCATTCATAGGCTCCAGTCTCTTTGCAGGCCGCACCAGGACCTGCCCATCACAAAGGGTGGCCCTCGCGGCTTTCAAAGCAAGGTAGCCAGTTCGACTCAACTTCATCGACTCTGCAAGGACAGCATCTACCAAGCCTGTGAAGAACTGCTTCGTCGTTGCAACACCTTGAAGACAGTCTAACCCAGGGACAACCAGTTCATGAAAAAGAAGACATACTGCTGGCGGTGGGCCAGGCAGGGCCAAAAGAGGGGTTCCATTAATCATGGCAAATAATGTGGATTTACCAGGACGAATCTTCAGGAGATTATATAAAGGGCTTCCGTGAAGAGAAGAAACCACCTGCTCCATCAAATCAAATTTACCCGGACCTGTGCCACCTGTGGTTATCAATAGGTCCGGTTTATCCTGAGCAAGTACCTTCTTCACCAGTTCAATGATAACGTTCAGATCATCCTGTACGCGTATTGATCGAACAAGAGTGCATCCTTGCTCTTTTAATAAGGACGCCAACAAAATCTCATTACTGGAAATCTTCTGACCTGGCAGGGGCTTTTGTCCAGCTCTGATCAATTCATTCCCTGTACAAAGAACAACCACCCGTGGACAATTATGCACATTGATTTGCTGAACCCCATTCTCAGCCAAAAAAAGCAAATGATCGGTGCTGATCCGGGTTCCGGCAGCAATCAAACATTGCCCCTGCTTCATATCCTGCCCTTGCGGACGAATATATAGCTTTTCCCGACGCAATTCCCTGTCAGGAACAGATAGCATGGAGTCCTCTTCCTGGCAGACCTCAAAGGGAACAACCCGTGCGGTCTTTTCAGGCAGCATAGCCCCTGTCATTATCTTATACGCCTGCCCCGGCTGAAGCACCTGTTGTTCAGTGCAACCAGCAGCTCGTTCACCGCATATCTGAAACTCAGCAAAAGAAGTATCAAGAGCACAGGGCTGATCAGCAAGGGCAAAGCCATCCCGAAGCGCCTGGGAATAGAACGGCTTATCGTAATCAGCAAAAATAGCTGCTGCATTCACCCGACCCAAGGCCTGGACAAGGGGCACCACCTCCTGGCCCAAGGGTTTAAGCTCAGTTCTAATAGCAGTATAGGCACCTTGGAGAGAGCGCTCTATGATACCACTGGAATTATTCATGATTTCAGAGAAATCTACCTATAGGGATCCCAATATTGATTCTATATTTTTCTTATCTGAAAAGCAAAAATATTCCCTTCACCGGTAAATGTAAAGCGTTATCGAAAAATCAGGTTCACAGCAGAACAAAATATAAGGATGGATTTGCGGCCCCTTCACCTTTTCCTGAATGTGAAAACATTGTAGTTGAACCGACTGGTGTTATCGTATCCGTAGGTCACGGCATAGCTGCTGTCCGTGCTTAAGCCGGTGTTTCTTCCTATCACTCCGGTATTTTCATAGGAACGGGTAAGCGTCCGGCTGATCAGTCCTGTGATGCTTTCGCTGTCCGGTTGAAGAGCAGTGTTATAGGCAAAGGTGCGAGTGCCGACCGCATCACTGACCGTGTGCCTCTGGCCGGAACGGTAATAGGTAAATCCGATATCCGGGGTGATATCCTCACCACCCATCACTTTTTCGGAGTGATGCAGGGATGTTTTATAGCTGACTGTTTGGAATATATTTTTGAAATGAGCGCAGAATTCCTAAATCAGTTCCCGAAATTGAAAAATATTTCACTGCGAACGAAAAGTTCCGTCAAAGCAACTGCAAAGACAAGCGGCACAGCTACTTGTTTTTAGCTCTTTTAAAAAGTGATGGGTGGATAAGGGGTGATATCGGAATAATCAATCCCGGTCAGTTCGCCGGTGTTCTTCTAAACAATCCTTACATTGAGCCCTTTCAACTTGCCTTTTATATCAGTATTGGGCCCAGATATATTTATAGATGTTTTTTCTCTTTTTTTCTTTTCAGAATAATCATATTCGATCCCATAAATATTATCTGAAAATTGACATACTGCTGAAATATTTATCCATTCTGTACCTTCTGTACACAAACCAATAAATATATTTTTGAATTTTTTAATTGTGAATAAAAGATCTTTTTCAATATATAATTGTCCTCCCTTTGATTTAAGATCCTGTAAATAATAAAACCTTAATTCAAAGTTATTAATCGAACTATCTCTCTGGGTTACAAAGTCTATCAATCGATCAATATGATCTTCAAAAGTCATAGCAGGCAGTGTATTCATTTTTATTCCCAGTCAATAATATTTCTATTTAACTATATACTTATTATACAATTCTTTTGCTCTGTCTGATTTCAGTAATATCTCTGATGAGTCTAAATCAGCACCATAAAAACCGCCATAAGGTCTTACGACATAATCAATCCCCTCCTCTAAAGAATTAAACTCAGATTCCGGGATTGAAGATTTAATAACATCAGGATCTGTAACCTCATGTGGAAAATTTTGCTTCCTATGATCAATAGCGTCTTGAGCAGCCTTATAATCAGGCGATGTATAGGTAGCATTCTTCCTCATATCGAAACCTTTCGATTTAATTACCGAAGCGTTGTCAATACTTCCATGATACAAATCAATTTTATTATTTACTCTCCTAGCCAAGAGTTTCCTTGCAAACCTCGGCAGCTTCCCGCCTCCAATAATAACACCGAAAAATACCTCATCGTATTGTCCTGGAATTTGTGCAGAAAGTGCTAAAAGATCATCGTCTGTAAGCCCAAAAACGCATTTGATTAATTCATCAGGTAAAGCAAGAATATCTAATAGTGGAAAGAATATTACATTATTAAACGTATCTGCGCCTTGCCAAACAATTGAATATGCTGTGACTCCTGTTTTCTGAGCAAAACTTTTTAGCGTTTTTCCAATGCCTTCTTGCCCCAAATAATCCCGTCCATTAACACCATCATTCCCCACAAACCCATACAGATTCACTCCACCATCTTCCCCAATTGGATCCCGACTCATCCACCGCCCCAACTCAGGCGAATAATACCGATATCCGTAATAATACAACCC
>JAABTP010000047.1 GCA_011389815.1 Desulfobulbaceae bacterium
GGATATAGAAATTTTGAAAATTTCAGGCTCAGAGTATTTGCGGAACATGGCGTTCCCCACTAATCTGCGATGAGCCCGTTTTTTTTGATAGTAGCCTCAATAAATATAGCCCTGTTGGGGCATAGGGCATCCCCGGTCCCGAAGGGACCACATCCTACACCTCGGATGCGGTATTCCACACCAGGAATGCCCTGTTCGACACCTGGAATATAACGTTCCACGCCCCGGATACGCCATCCTACGTGTGGAATGAGGCATCCGAAGCGTAAGATACAGCATTCGACGCCTGGAATACGGTAATCGAAGCGTGGAATGCGACATACCACGGACAGAATAGCACGTTCAACGCCGGGAATACGGCAGTCCGGGCGGGCAATCCGTCAGAACCCTGGCGCAACAATCCACACAAGAACAAGGAGGAACACAAAATGGCACGTTTTCCTGAACGCGAGGCGGACATCAAGGCATTGGCCCAGAACATCATCAGCGGCCTGATCAACAACCCGGACTTCCCAGACCCGCCGGTTGCTCCGGCAGACCTTCAGGCCTTGCTGGATGCCTTTATAGGCGCGGGTGATGATCAGGTCGCGGCCCAGGCCGCAGCGCAGCAGGCCACCGAGGTTAAGCATGACAAGCAGGTGGATCTGACCTCGGCCATGCGTAGTGTGCTCCGTTATGCGGAAAATGCCGTGGACAACAACAATGCCAAGCTCACCGCTCTGGGCTGGAGCGGCCCGGCTCCCAAAACCCCGTTGCAGGTGCCGGGACAGCCGCGCCTGCTGGAGGCACCCCGTCAGGGTCCGGGCTGGCTCTTTCTGGACTGGAAGGCTCCGATAGACGGCGGCAGACCGGCCTCCTACCGGATTGAGCGGCGCAGACTGCCCGGCGGGGATTGGGAAATCGCAGGTATGGCCGTGGCCACTGAGACCACCCTCAACAATCAGGACCGGGGCAAGGAATGGGAATACCGGGTCATCGGAGCGAACAAGGTAGGCGAGGGCGAACCGAGCAACACGGTGATGGCAGTGCTGTGAAAAAAGCAACAACCCCTAGCAGCCCTTCCCTGGAAGGGCTTTCCGCCTCCCTTGTTCCCGAAATAATCATCCCTCATTTGCTCATCCCTTTTGTTCGGAGAAAACCTCCTCCAGCGTGGAGGCGGTCAGAATCCGTTCCGACCAGGTTTCCAGCATCCCTGAAGATGCCTGCCGTAGCCGCTCCTCGACCCAGCCGGGCAACTCGCCGAAACGTTTTCGCAACTGCCGGAGCAGCAGCCTGAATTCTCCCTCCTGACGTCCCTGATCAAAATATTTTTTCAAAAATGATTTCATGGTGTCACCTCCGGGAGCAGCCTGATCAAGGGCTGCACTGAGTGTTTCTTCATTCACCTTGCCTGTGCCTTCGGTGAGGTAGTACAGCAAAGTGAACATGATTTCACGACCATTTTCATCGGTCAGCAATGTTCGTGCCTGAACCAGCAGATCGGGCAAACGCTCGGTCAGGTCAGGACGGAAAATGTACTTGAGCATGAGCAGCAGGGTTCGGGCCGCAGTTTCACCGGCAATCTCCCGGTCATCGCTCCGGGCCACATCATGCAGAACGGGCGATAATTCTGGCAGATGTTGCAGAAGCGTCTCGTCTTGTACCCCGAAAAGCGAATGGAAATTCAAGGGATATGACCAAGCTCGCTTGCCGTGATAGAGAATCATCGGGTACACCAGCGGCAGCTTAGAACTATTGCGGTTCTCCGTGCAATACAGCTCCCATATCCGCACCATGTAGCGCAGGAGCTGGAACAATGTCATCCGCTCGGGATAGCTTTTGTGCTCAATCAGCAGGTAGAGCAGAAGTTTCTCCGGCCCGTTGCCCGTATTGCCTTCAGGAAGGTAATCCACCGTAAAAAGCAGATCCGAAGCGGACGGATGCAACTCTGGATCAACAAAGCTGTCCTGCACTCGTTCCAAGGTGGTGAAATCAAGACGGGCGAGCAGTTCCTCCGGCAGATTGTACCGGAAATACCCGCGCGCCACCTCTGGGCGGCCCAGAGTCTGCCTGATTACACTATCATGAGGATTGTCTAACGTACTCATACTGGAAAATATAACCGTTGCAGAGGGATTGTGCAAGTTGTCTCGTGCCCAAGCTCTGTTTGGGCACAGGCCACGTTCCGCCCTGAATCATTCTTTCCCCTCGGAGAAAACCTCCTCCAGAGTGGATCAAGTCCGCTTGGAAAATTTGCCTGCCAGTGTCCGCACCAGAACCCCACTGTTTTTTACCATAATCACCACATCCCGCAGTTTCATGGGGGTGGAGATGTCTTCCTTCGGTAAGGTCTCTTTGAGAAAGATCGACCAATACAACTTTATCCACCAAAACACATGGAGAGGATGTTGAACAAGCAGAGTCCATAATCTACCAATCCGCCCTTTAGGAGCGTAGTAGGTTCTCAGCCACCAGTCTGGCGGCAGAAAGGTATCCTGGAGGATTGGGCGTATCCCTCGACCTTTTTGTTCTGCCAATTTTTGGCGGGGCCAACCAGTAAAGGATTTTCCCACTCCTGACGGTCTGCTTTTTCTGCCCAAACCCAAGTGCTCTTGTACTTCCTCATTCCACGGACTGAGATAATGCAGCTGCGGCAGGGCTTGAAGCAGATGCGGATAGACCGCTTTGATCTGTTTCCAATCAATGCGATGCAGTTTTTCCTCAACAAAACTGATAATATCAGCAGCTGAGATCAGTTTAAAGGGATCATAGGGAAGTGGAGCATGGAAGCCGTGTTGATAAAGATGCCAGAGCATGTCCTCGTTGCCAAGGGTGAAGGCTGTTACCCCGTTTATGTCAAAGGCTTTGGCTCGTTCGTAGAGTGCAGAGAATTGGATCCTCTTGGGACAGGGGGGGCAGGCAGGAAAAAGACTACGATGTAGCTCCAGACAGATCTGCATGCCATCCACCTCCTGATACAAGGCCGCAAGATGGAGATGATCCACTGGCGTGAATACGGCAGGATCATGAAAGCCCTGTCGCTGGAGCAAAGCATGAGCCGGTAAGGCCTGATTCCAGGGAACAAGGATATCAATATCCCGCATGGGCCGGAGAGCAGGGTCTGGATAAAGGCTGTGGCTCAGGCCAGCTCCTTTCAGGATTAAAGTTGGTATACCAGCCTCTCCAAGAATGTTGAGGACCTGAAGTAAGACCTTGGTCAGCAGGCCATTACTTTGTCGATGTCTGAGGGCGAGCAATCTGAGGCTGCGGAGGATATGATCGGGAGGATTGATTTCAGCCAAAAGGAGGTGCCGAAGGAGTAACGGTGCCATGCCGTGGGCCTCTGCCTGTTGGATGAGTCTGTCCCAGTCCTGCAAACTACCGTGTAAATCAGCGCAGGCCTGAACCAGGAGTGTCTGTTGTAGGGGATGGGGATCTGTTCTGGCGCAAAGCTGAAGGGTCGTATTGTCCTGTTGAGTCCTCTGCTTACTTTTACTCATCGGCATTTATCAGAGCTCCGTGCTTTAGCAAGTCCTGGAGAGCGGCCTGGACATCAGTACGGATATCTTTTTTTTGCTCAGGGAAGGCCTCTTCCAGCAGACCAATGATTTCTTCCATAACCAAGCCCTTGCCGCACATTTCCCAGACAAGACCAGCGGTCTTGTTGAGATAGACTCCTTTGCCCGTGGCAATGGCATAGAGCAGAATTTCATCTTCAAAGACTTCTGTGGCAAAGGCAGGGTTCGGGGTGAATTTTGTAGTATTCATCATAGAGTCAGTTTTTCTGAGAGATTTTGTAACTTAACTGATATCTTCCAACAGGCCAAGCTTTGCTGCATACCGTACCAGATCAACCGTGCTGTGCAGATCCAGCTTGCTGAGAATATTGGCCCGATGATTGGTAACGGTTTTAGAGCTGATGCAGAGTTTATCTGCAATATCAGCAGTCGCAGTACCTTGGGCCAGCAGGCGGAAGATCTCTTGTTCCCGGCCAGTCAGGTTGCCATAGCTTGAATCGGAGAGTTCTGAGGACTCAGCAGCTTCCAGCAGGCGGCCCACGATCTCCTGGGAAAGGGCAGCGTCCAGGTAATATTCCCCCTGAACAGCTGCTTCAAGGGCGTTGTGGAGACAGGCTGATACAGATTCCTTGATCAGGTAGCCGTTTGCCCCGGCCCGCAAGGCTCCCATGATATAGTCAATCTTGGAATGCATGCTGACTATGATAATGCGGATTCCAGGTACCGCAGTTTTGAGGATTCTGGTCAGCTGAATACCGCTCTTGTCAGGCAGGGATAAGTCAACCACTGCGATGTCTGGTTTGATGCTTCGAACAGCCTCCTCGCCTTGGCGGGCATCAGCCCCTTCACCGGCAACGGTAAAATCGGCGTGCTTTTCAATGAGCTGTCTGAGACCAGCTCGAAAGGTATCGTGGTCATCAATAAGAACTATTTTTTTCATGGCTCGTTGTTGGATGATGGTTCAGTTACTGTTGTTTCGGCCTCCTGTGCTGCCGGGCCAGGGAATTCAATAATAATCTTTGTGCCTTGTCCAGGTGCTGAACGGATTTTAAAGTTCCCCTCCATCATCCTAACCCGTTCTTCCATACCCAGCAAGCCTAAACGTTTATTTTCCAGGGCTTTACGGATCCCCTGTTCAGGATCAAAGCCGCAGCCATTGTCCTCTATCCGTAGGATAATATGAGGATGTGAGGCAATCATGCGGATGGTGATTGCTGTTGCCCGGGCATGTTTGTCAATATTATTCATGGCCTCCTGAATCAGGCGATAAATATTAATGGCAACATCAAAGGAAAAATTCAGGCCATCCACGCCAGCTTTGGTAAATTGGACAGCAAGGCCAGTCTTGTTTTCAAAATCCCGGCAATGGTCAGCAATGGCACTGGGCAGACCTATCTGTTCCAAGCCGGGCGGGCGCAGGTTATAGGAAAGCTCCCGCACGGTCTTGATGCAATGATTAAGTAGCCGTGCCCAATCAGCGGCTTCGTCCTGGCTGGGGAGTTTTCCTTCTGTTGCGTCCTGGAGCAGGCTTTGGCCGCTGATTTTAAGGGATGAAAGATTTTGCGCCACATTATCGTGTAAATAGAGTGATATTTGCTGACGCTCCGTCTCCTGAACTGTGAGGAGTTTTTGCGATAAATTGCGAATCTGTTCTTCTGCCTTGCGGAGTTCTGCATTGGCATGAAGCAGCTCTTCTGTCCTTTCCTGGACCTTGAGATCAAACTTATTATGATAGCCAGCCAGTTGATCAGCCATCTTTCCAAACTCTTTGGCAAGAAACTCAAATTCATCCCCAGAGGTGATATGTACCTGATGGCTCAGGTTGCCCATACCGATCTGCCGGGTTCCTTCCTGGAGCTTTTTCATGGGATCCAGCACTGAGCGCATCATCAGAAAGACAATGACCAGAGTGATGAGGATAACAGCACAACCGGTCAGGGCCACAACGATCAGAGTCTGTCGGTATTGTTGGGCAATAAAGGCTTCAGTGCGATCAATCTGACGCATGTGCAAATGAAGATGTTTATCAATGGCATTTTCCAGATGCTGGAGTTCTTCCTTGATGGCTTCAGAGATTTTTGCCAGATCTTCTTTATTGGTTGGCCAGCCTTGTTCAGATTGCTTCAAAAGATACTGGGACAGGGTGGTGGCAAAGATAACATGGTGGAGTACCTTATGGGTTGCCTGTTCTTCCTGGGTTAATGATTTATGTTTATGTTTAGCATGGGTTTCTATTATCTGTTTGAGCTGATTGGCTTTTTTTCTGACCAGGTCGCGGTCAAATTGCTGTTCCCGGATGCCTGTTGCCAGGGAAAGCAGGAGCTTTTTTAGTTCCAGCATGGCCGAGGCATTGGTTGTTGCATCCTGCTGCAACTGGCTGAAGTGACGATGAACTGTTGAAAAAGTCCAGACGCACCACCCGCCCTGGAGCAGGACTCCAAGGAGCAGAGGGAGAAAATAGAGGAGGAATCTGTTACGTAGGCCAATTTTTAACATAATGTATCAGGTTGTTGCATCAAATGAAAGGGAATGGAGGAGGGGGGAACGGTCCTAACCTATAAAACGTTACAAGGTAAGAATTATAGCGGATCTTCTTTGATTCGGCAAAGTATCTAAAAAAATACCTTCACCTTTTGTTGATTGATGCCTGATGAATGGAAGAAATGAGACGAACCTGGGAAAGGTTGGAAGGCTGTTTGATCGGTTTAATACTGCTAAGACAATATTTTGATAATACTGTGATAATCACTTGTCTTGTAATGCCTACGTAGCGCTCGTTACGAAAACAAGTGATGTCTCTCATAGAAACCTGGGGCTTTTTAAAAAAATATTTTGTTCAAAGTGAGCAGGCTTCTATGGGTTGTTCAGATCGCAGTAATTCCTTATTCAGGGATTACTGGGCACTAACATTCTCTGCTGCTGGTCCTTTAGGGCCTGAAACAACGTCAAAGTTTACCCGTTGACCTTCCTGCAGGCTTTTAAAACCCTGGGCCTGAATAGCTGAATGATGAACAAAAACGTCCTCACCACCATCTTGCTCAATAAAACCAAAACCCTTAGAGTCATTAAACCACTTTACTGTTCCTTCTACCATTTTCATACTCCTTAAACTGATTTCTCTATGAAACCTTTCTGTTGATATGGGTTGCATGCGTTGCAACCCTTTATGCAGGCTGTATGTTTACAGCTTGCGAATTCTTTTCTATTTTCTATCCAGCAGATAAACCAAAGTCAAAGGAGCTGGACCGCTGCTGCCTTGGTTTACTGTTTTGTTTTTTACGAGAGGAGGAAGAAGCGTTTTTTCTTTTCTCGTTCATCTTGGCTGAAGTTGGCGCTGGTGCGGCTTTGTGAGGCTTCATGCTGATACCTTGTGCTTTTTTGAGGGGAATTTTTTGCCCCAGGCTACGTTCCACTGACCGGATCATTTTGACATCATCTTGGGTTGCAAAGGTAAAGGCATCGCCGGTTTGCTGGGCCCGCCCGGTTCGGCCAACCCTATGGGTATATGTCTCTACAGTATCTGGAATGTCGTAATTGACGACATGGGTAATACCGGTTACATCTATTCCCCGTGCAGCGATATCTGTGGCTACCATGATGTTGAAGGTATTGGTCCTAAACCCGTCCATAGCCTTTTTGCGCTGATTTTGGGAAAGATTGCCCTGAAGCGACGTTGCCTTGAACCCGCATTGCTGGAGTTGCCGAGCCAGGTTCTTTGCCTTGTGCTTGGTCCGGGTAAAAACCAGGGTTGTGGTCATTTCTTCATGTTTGAGAATGTGTTTCAGCAAGGTTGTTTTTTGTCCTTGAGCAACCTGGAACAAGGCATGCTTGATAGTTGCTGTGGGTTTCTCATGGTCAACCTTTACCGTGACCGGGTCAGAGAGGATTTCCTCAACAAAACAAAGTATCTCTGTTGGCATGGTTGCAGAAAATACCATGCTCTGTCGTTGGTGGGGAACCTTTTTGACGATACGGCGAATGTCAGGGAGAAACCCCTTGTCGCACATCTGATCTGCTTCGTCCAGGATCAGAACCTCGACCGACAAAAGATCCACCGTTTTTGAGTTGAGATGATCAAGCAGTCTGCCAGGACAGGCCACCACAATGTCCACGCCTTGCCTGAGTTTTTGTATCTGACCTGCCTTGCTCACTCCTCCGTAAAGGGTGCAGCTTTGCAGGCGAGTCCCCTGGGCCAGTTGCTGGATGTTTCCGTGGACCTGCTCTGCCAGCTCACGGGTTGGCGTCAGGATCAATGCCTGTATCTTTTTTCCTGCTTTACTGCCCGTAAGTCGTTGCAGGGTCGGCAGGACAAAAGCAGCTGTTTTGCCAGTGCCGGTTTGGGCAAGCCCCAACAGATCACGCCCTTGTAAAAGATGTGGCATGGCCTGCTGTTGGATGTTTGTCGGGGTGGTGTAACCGCATTTTTTGATAGCCATTTCTATGGCTGGTTGAAAACGGAATTCTGTAAAATTCATGTAACCTCATTATATAAGCTCAATGAGCTTTTAAGTCCCTGCCGTTATTCTGTTGCCTGACAAGCAACCGGGGCAGAAAGAAAGTGCTGAAATACCTGTGTAAGTGAGAGGCCAAGAAGAGGTATGTCATTGCATGCTGCATCAATGCATTGTTGTAGCAACAACAGGCTCAAGTCAGTCCAACAGGTCAAATTTTATTTTTTAGTGAAATAATTATAAGAAAGACAGCCGCTAAATAGTTCTATGCTTTTTTCTCAAAGTTGCATTGTAAGCAAGCGTCTGTAAAACGATGTACATACAATGCTTGCGATGATATCTGGTAATAAGCAGAACTTTTAAAGGCGTCAAGTGTATACTGGACTCACCGTGAAGACGATGGTAAAAGAAAAAGCTAAGAATTGCCAAATGATTATTTTTAAAATTATACCCGTATATGGATTAATTGCAATATAAAAAGTGAGTATATCGTGAAGAAAGAAAAATTAATTTTAATTTCTCTTTAAAATAGGTCTGTTAGCCTGGAGTGCTGCGCTGTTTTATTTCGATGGTGAAAGGGAACATCTTGCACTGTTTGTAGATTGGAGTAGTCTGGGAGTTCTTTAGTTTTGTCATTTATCCTCAGATATCTGGCTAAGCTTTTTCTTCTGACCAGGATACATGTGAATCTTCCCTTGCGCATTCGTTATCAAACCATTGAGATTGGTAATGTCGATATTCACCTCTGTACGCTTCGTGATAGACAACAATTTAGCGACCCTGACAGGGTGGCCCATGATCTGGGCATTTCCTCAGCTACCTGGCCGATTTTTGGTGTAGTTTGGCCATCAAGTATAGTGCTTGCTCATTATATGTTGGACTACAAGATTGATGGCAAGAGAATCCTGGAAATAGGCTGCGGCATGGCCTTGTCCAGCTTGTTGCTCAATGAGCGGTTGGCAAATATTACCGCCACTGATTATCATCCTGAAGTTGAGCATTTTCTTAAACGAAACACACTTCTGAATAACGGTAAAAGCATTTCATTTGAACGTGTTGACTGGGCTGATGATAAGAGCGAACTTGGCCTTTTTGATGTCATTATTGGCAGTGATCTCTTATATGAGGACGAACATGTGTCGTTATTAGCTGATTTTATCCAAAAACACGCAAACCTTCAATGTAATGTGATCATTGTTGACCCAGGCAGGGGGCGGAAAAGTAAGCTGAGTACCAGAATGGTTGAATACGGTTTCGTTAGTAGGCATGTCAAGCCGAAAGTGACCGATTATTTAGAGAAAGAGTTTAAGGGGTATGTTCTTGAGTTTTCTCGGAAGGATGGGGGATAGAACCAAAGTTCATCTCATAATCTGGATAGAATTTTTTCATACACTTGGGGTCCACTTTACATGCCGTGACTAAAATCGGCTTCTGGATGTTTGATAAGATAGTGCTCAATGGACTGCCACTGGCGTTAATCGTCTGTTTTTATCTCCTAAACTCTGATTCATATATAGTAGTTCAAGGTTGTTCTTGTTCTCTATGATTTTCTTGAATTTTAGCATAAGTTGTTCGATAATTGGGGAGAATTCATTTCGCTTACTATCAAAAACACAAATTGTACCAAATGGGGTTTTATCCGGCAGAATGACTGGGAATCCAAGATAAGCTATCATATTCAGCTTTATATCCGGGTTATTTTTCCATTTTTTGTCTGCCAAAGCATCAGGAACCAAAAGTTTGTTATTTGATTTGATGCTTGCTCGAGTGTTTTTTACTACCGAATATCATAGTGATGTGTTTATAATCGAACGGAACCAGTGCCCAGGGAGGAGAATTGGAAAAGAAAATCGGAGTGCAGTAGGTATATTATCTGCACCCGATCTGTGGCAAGAAGAGTGACATACTATTTAATGCCATTTTTATTAAGAAAATCGCTGTACTTCTGATCAGTCCCCTTGATATGATTTTGCAGCCACTTACTAAGAAACTGTAAAATATTAACAGAAACTGTTGCCCGACCTGTATCAAAATCATCTTTAAATTCAGTTACTTTTTGTACAAAGGCTGCATGTTCTTTTTTATGTGCATCTGTATCAGGATACTTGACCTGCTGAAAATAATCTTCCTCGGTCTGAAAATGAGATGCTGTATATGAGATCAAGCGATCCAGAATATCTCCAAGTACATCTTTTCCCTTGCCTTCCTTCATAGCATCAGTAAGATCATTGATCATTTCAAAAAGCTTTTTATGCTCCTGATCAATTTTGACAATATTAACACTGAAGCTATCATTCCATTGGATAAGACTCATGTTTTTTATCTCCTTTTTCAGGTTACAGCCTTCTTAAGCACCACAATGATGCACATATTCTATCTTTTTTCCCGCAAAGAAGATAGTACTTTATTCCTTCTGAGAATGGACAACTATCTGAGCATAAAAGGGCGAACACATAGCTTCGCCCCTACGGCTCTCAAAATAATGAGTGGAATATTTTCTTGTTGAATCCCTTAAGAATGAGCGGTCGTTTGCAGTAAATCCAACAGCTGTTCATGAATATTATCAAACCCTCCATTAGAGAGGATGGCAATCACGTCGCCAGGTTGGGCCTGCTGAATAAGATCGGCAAGGATCGCAGTAGTGTCAGGAAAATATGCAGCTGCAATACCTTGCTTTTGCAGAGCAGCTACCAATTTTGGGGAGGAAAATTGCTCCTCAGCAGGAACATTGGTCAGCGGTACAATCTCCCGTACAAGTATGTGGTCTGCACCGGTAAAAGCCTGCTCATACTGGTGCTGAAACACAGCCCGGCGGCTGGAGTTGGTGCGAGGCTCAAAAACAATGATCAGCCGTCGGTCCGGCCACGCCAGACGCAGGGCTTGCACTGTTTCTCGTACCGCTGTGGGGTGATGAGCAAAATCATCAATCACTGTAATACCGTTTACCTTGCCCCGGATCTGCTGTCGCCGCTTGATGCCCTCAAAAGAAGCCAGCCCTTTCTTGATAGCTTCCTGATCAATCCCGCAATGATCCATCAAGGCAATCACTGCCAGAGCATTGAGCCCGTTGTGACGACCAGGCATGGGCAGGGTGAATTCACCGAAAAGGACATCATCCTTATAAGCAGCAAAGGAGGAACAAAGGCCGTGGACGGTTAGATCACGGAGTTGCCACTGACAGTCTTGCCCGGTTCCATAGCTGATCACTGGCCCTGTGCATTGAGTGGCGATCTCAGCAACCACTGGATCATCGGTGCAGGCCACCAAGGCTCCATCTTCAGGAATCAGGCGAACAAAACGGGTAAAAGAATCCTTGATCTCTGCCAGATCAGCAAAAATATCCGCATGATCAAATTCAATAGAGGTCAGAATAGCAAAATGGGGGCGATAATGGAGAAATTTAGAGACCTTATTAAAAAAGGCCGTATCGTATTCATCCCCTTCCACAACAAAATACTCGCCTTTTCCTAAACGATAATTGCGGCCAAATGCCTCAACAATACCACCAATAAGAAAACCCGGTGAATAGCCTGCCCGATGCAGGGCTGTGGCTAACAAGGATGATGTGGTTGTCTTGCCGTGAGTACCAGCCACCACCAGGGACTTTTTGGAATCTTCTCCGCCAAGAAAAAAATGGCCCAAGGCCTGGGGCATGGATAAATACGGGATGCCCAGTTCAGCAAGCCTCTGGGCCTCTGGAAAAACAGCCTGAATCACATTGCCAACAATAACCAGATCCGGGCGGGATTCTAAGTTCTCTGGCACATAGCCTTGCATAACCTCAATCGCGGCCTGGGCAAGAAAATCCGACATAGGTGGATAGACATTTTGGTCCGAGCCTGTGACCCTATAGCCACTTTCTTTCAACATCCCGGCAATGGCTGCCATGCCCGTGCCACAAACCCCCATGATATGGATATGCTGAATATTGTCCGGTGCAACATTGAGCTGGGGATCAAGCCGGGCCTTCATGACAATTCCTTGGCCGACTGCTTCACTGCTTTAAAAACAGTCTGATAATGCTCTTCAAAATTACCTGGAGTTACTCGCCCAATCTCAATAAACTTGACTACGATTTCCTTGGTTACCTTTAAGATAGCCTCATCGGTAACAGGACGATTATAGGGCTGCTTTTTCTGTTGTTCACTCATTGTATGAAAAACGGCTTGTTTTCGCTGTGATAATCTGTGGTAATGATCGTAAAGGATTTAAAAAAGCCCCTGTCACCACGAAGAAGGCCAATTCCTGGAAGGTGACAGGGGGACTCACACAGGAAAAACCTGGTCAGGCACTCCCCGGGAGGACGTTTAATCTTCAAAAATAACGCTTAAATCAACTGTAATTTCAGTTGAGTCTTCTAAAAAATTCCTTCATGGTACAGGATGAGGTTATCCGAGGTCAAAACTGCAACAGTATGGG
Source organism: Desulfobulbaceae bacterium (assembly GCA_011389815.1). Taxonomy (GTDB): domain Bacteria; phylum Desulfobacterota; class Desulfobulbia; order Desulfobulbales; family Desulfobulbaceae; genus Electrothrix. Next base: position 12,368 of record JAABTP010000047.1, read on the forward strand.
CCAGAGGTTGCACAATCCATACCGATTTAATTCCGGCAGGAAGATAGACCTGCTCCGCCTTTTCATACAGCTCCAGATCCCGTTGCGTCGGCGAAAGAATCTCAATTGCCAGCAAGGGCAGTTCTGTCATTCTGACGAAATCTCCATGCAGATAATCCACTTTTCGCCATTTGTACACAGAAATATCTGGAATATAATCTATTTCATCTATAACAAGGGTTAGTTTGGAAAAGGCCCGGAACTTACGTCCCTGATGAATTTCCGTAATGAGCATAGCCGCCATTGCGGCATGGCTGTAGCTGGGAGTCATGATCAATTCTTCACCAACGCATCATAATCAACCGCCTCGGCAAATTTCAGTAACGTCTCTTGCTCCACACCATGCCCTTTCACTGTGACCATGAAGCGGTTGGCAGTTACAATATTCATCTCGCCCTTGCGCTCATTTTTATCATACTTAATCATAGCCTGCTGGCCTTTAATGGTCTTAATCCTCCCGCCAGCAGCACCGGCAAACATGGGATTATTGAGCATGGTCAGAATGGATTGTAACACTGGCGAATCAGAGACTATTTCAATAGAAAGGGAGGCGCCTTTATCCGTGTAGTATTCACGACTGACCGTCACCCCGCCTCCAAAAACCGCTGTTCCTAATGCCTGGGCAGTAGCAGCCTTGGCCTGCCAGTCCTTCAGAGGTTCAGGCAGTAAGGCCTTCATGCGATCACTTTTTTTCTGGCGTATCAACTGAGTGGCGTAATCAAGATTAGAAATTGCCCCGGCAAACTGGCCAAGCTTATACTGTTTAACCGCTTCCTGGATGGTTGTTAGTACATCATCAGTTTTTTTTTGATCTTCTTGAGCAATAGCAGCTTGTGAAAGGCAACAGGAGAAAAGAAAGGAAAGGAGTATAAAAAAATAAGGGCTGACTGTTTGTTTTTTCTTCATTATATTCTCTGGTTTCTAAGGGCTGGGAGCCGTACATATACCTTATTATGTGATACCAAACCCATCAGGTTTCTGTCAAGCCGTAACAGCGGCCCAGTTCTCTTGTAGTAAAAAAAATATTTTCCTGGCATAGGGCTAACATAATAATTTATCAAAAATAATACCTCAAAACAGTTCTTAGTTCCGGCACGAGCAAAGCGGTGATTCATGGGCAATGACAACTTGATTCCTCCCCTTGTTTTTCGCCTTATACAGGGCGCAATCAGCAGCTTTGACCACCTCTGCAACGTTTTTTCCGTGCTTAGGAAAAATGGCAACTCCCAAGGAAGCTGTCACAGTATGTTCTTCACCGTCCATTTCTACAGCCAGTTCTTCAATCCCGGTGCGCAGTTGCTCTGCCCGGCGATGGGTATTATGCAAGGATGCTCCGGGCAGGATAAGAATAATTTCTTCTCCACCGTAACGACAGGCAATATCTTCGTCGCGAATATGCCCCAGAATAAACTTCCCGATTTCACTGAGCACTTTGTCGCCCAGGTCATGACCGTAGGTATCATTAAAAACATTAAAATGATCAATATCAATCATAATCACCCCAAGAGAAAAATCATGACGCCGGGCTCGACTAAGCTCACGCTGGAATGAGTCTTCCATATGGCGACGATTATACAGGCCAGTCAGAGGATCTCTGATAGCCTGTACTTTTAAAATTTCCCGCAACCTTAAGTCTATCAGACTCATGGCGTAGCGATCTGCCAGGTTCACAAACAGGCGTTGCTTTGCCTCAAAAAGCTGTCCTTTTTCTCTCTCTGGCTGTTTCTGTTCCCAACGTACCAGCAAATGCATCATGCCAAGCACCTGCCCCTGCGCTGTCATAGGGACACAAAGGGAACTCTCATCCGGTGACAGGGTGGAATGCGGGCAAACCGGGGTAATCTTCGGCTCCTGAACAGCATGGGGTCTTCCCCTTCGGACAGCCCAGCATTGCTGTTGATCAAATTCAAGTGTTTTGTACTTGCTCTTCCCCCAGTATCCAACGACTCTAAGTGTTTTCATGGAATCATCCACCAGGCTGACATATCCTGCATCTGCCGGGAAAAGGCGGCGACAGTTGCTGGTCAGGACATGAAAGGTTTCTTCTTCAGACTCGCAGGCCTGGAGAAACTCGCCCAGCTGCTGCAGGGTCGTAATTTCAAAATTACGTTGGGTCAGCTCATCAACAGTTCTGATGAGTCGCTTATTTATCGCAGTGAGTTCTTCTGTCTGCTGCTGAAGCTGATTTTTCAGATCAACATGCTCAGCTATTTCACGCTCCAGGCGAGCATTCTTTTCTTGCAGCTGCTCCTGCTGTTCCTGTATTGTCAGATCAGCATTAAGCAGTTTTCGTTGGGTGGTATCATTGAATGCGGCAAGCTTGACAAGTTGCTGCAGGATTCTTGTATACTCCTCAGCCAGGGCGCAACCGTTTTCCCGCAGGATTTCCTGCGTCAGTGAGGGATCAGAGAAGGATTCTCGTAGATTCTCCAGAAGACTATATTTGTTTTGATACGCTTCTTCGGATTTATCCGGTTTCATTGTTTTTTCAGGGGGTACCTGTTCCAAGCAGAGGTGAAAGGATGGTGGTTTCTCTTCTCTGTTGTCTCCTCCTGTTCCAATAATCTTGCCCATGAGTTTAACGATTATTTTAACGTATTCATTTCATTTTTTCACCTGCACATGGTTACATGGCAACTCCACAGTTTTCTATCAAATTTTTACCACTCCACCCGCAGGGTGTTATCCAGGGCATCGACTTTGACAATACGTACCTTGACTGTATCACCAGGCTCCACCCGAAAAGAAGAATTAACAGGGAGATCAATATCAAAAAGACAGTCCAGCAACAGCAGGTTCACCCGTTTTGGTCCATGACTGACCACCAGGGCAGAGACTCTTTTGCCAACCAATTCTTCTAAATAGCGGAGAATCCAATAGCGGTGCCGATGCTGACGCACCTTATTGGCCCGGCCCAGTTTTTGCTGAATCGTGCCGGCAAAATTCTTGCACATATCCGCAGAGAACAACATACCTTTTCCGTGAATCATATGAGAAATTTGAAGCTGCATGGCTGTGTCAAGAAAACGACGGATAGGTGAAGTAATGGTGGTGTAACAGTTCAGGCCCAGGCCGGAATGGGGTTTAGGATGCACGGTGAGTTCGCCCCGTGATAAGAAACGACGCTGGCAGGCAATATCCTGCAACGAATTCTGAACCCCGGAAATCAGGCGTTTCCTGGGTGGGGGTTGAGAACGGAACAGGCCCGGTGCTTCCTGGGCAGCAAGATAATCAGCAGCCACCCCATTGGCCAGGATCATACATTCTGACACCAGGTTTCGGGACGGGCTGTCAGAAGGACTGAGGTTAATAGCAACTTTTCCATTATTATTAACATAGATATTCACATCAGGAAAAGAAAGGAGCAAGGCCCCACGCTCCACCCGCTTCAGGCGTAATTGCTGCCGCACCTTATTGAGCAGGCTCAAATCCCGGTCTGTTTCCATCATCTTATCAGTCTCAGTATAACTGAGCTGACGCTTCACCTGGATAACACTGGGAACAATCCTGCTGTTCCTGATCTCACCATCCGGCGAAATCTTAACCAGAAAACTGATCGCTGGCCGGACGCAATCCTTAATCAGACTGAACATCCCTTGAGAAAGTTCTCTCGGCATCATGGGAATCTGCCCTTCAGGAAAGTAGAGCGAGGTGGCTCGTTCCATGCCTTCCAGGAACAAGGGATCTTTGGGGGTGAGAAAATAACTGACATCTGAAATATGAACTCCAACCAGGATATCACCGTTATCCAGCTCTTCCACATGCAGGGCATCATCGTAATCACGGGTGGAAGCCCCATCAATGGTTAAGGTATTCAGGTCCCTGAAATCCTTGCGTTTGGGATCAGCCAGTAATTCTTCTGCTGTGGGCTCTTTGATACTCTCTGCGTGGGCCATTAACTCGGCGTTGAACTCCACTGGCTGCTCAGCACGGAGCAGAGCCAGGTTTTCATTTTTTTCCCAGACACCGGCCCGAACCAGCAAGTGATAGGCCCGGTTGGGTTGATGCAGGTCGGCCTTTTTCAGGAGCTGGCGCACCATATCTGCCTGCTCTGCCTCACTGCCAAACAGGACAAAATCAGCAATCCAGGTAAGGATACGCTCCCTGTCCGGCCATTGCTCCGTACTCACCGGGGTTCCCTGCATAATACTTTGCAAATGGGCTGCCCCAAGGGTCAGGATTTCTTCCTTTTCCTTTTCCTTTTGCCGTTGATGGCGCAGCTGCTCCACCTGTTCCGGGGTGTGAACATTGACCATCTCATTTTTATATTTAAAGAAAAAACGGTCGGTAAACACGGCCCGGAGAAAGGCTGCCGACTGATCATCTGTCAGATTATCACCAAAAGAAAGCTCGGCAAGAAAATCTGCTGGAAACGCAGAATCTTCCTCGTCGCTGGCCAGCTCCCAGATTTCTTCCAGCGGAATGGAGTCAGTTAACGCGGCCCGGACCTCTGCCATTTCCTTGAGCAAGGCAATATGGTCTTCACGGCTGGTATTGATCTGATGTTTTGTTTTGGAAGCCGTGACCACACGGGAGGTGGGCAGGTTCATTTCCCGCCCGTTTTGATTGAGCAGCCGCAGTCGATTATTGCTGTCCTGTAACACAAGACCGCAGATAAAACGCCCGCTGTCAAGGTATTCGATAATTGTTCCGGGAGGTGTCATTGTCATAGGTTGTTCTATCAAAACCTGCTGATAACTCCCTGAGCCACCAACACGTTCATATCTTGTAATTCCAGCCTGGCAGGCCGAAAAAGGGGTTAATATATCCAACTGGCAGACAAGCTGCCGGAAGCGTTTGCAGGAAAGTCAGGTACCAAGAATAGCAATATGACTCTGGTCTGTCAAAGAATGCCTGTATATTTTATATTCACATTCATTGACTATACAGATAACACGATAAAAAAACAAAGGTTTTGCTCAACCAATTCAATGAAAAACGAAAAAACAGCAGGAAAAAACTTGCATGGTAAAAAACTTAGAGTAGATTGAGCGCAAAAGAGCGGGCAAGATACCCTGCCTGTTAATTATTGCCAAGGAATGTCAACGATGAACACTTCCCCTATGGAACAATCCTCTCCCAAAGAACACCGCTCCGGTGTTGTTGCGGTCATTGGCCCGCCTAATGCGGGCAAATCCACCCTGCTCAACCGTTATCTGGAGCAAAAAATCGCCATTGTTACGCCCTTGCCCCAAACCACACGCAATCGTATTCTGGGCATTGTGACAGGGAATGATTATCAGATGATCATGCTGGATACCCCAGGTCTGCACAAGGCCAGGGAAATGATGAATCAGGAGATGGTACGCATTGCCATGGACACCTTGGGAGAGGCTGATCTTGTTCTTTTTCTGAGTGATGCCCAGGCCCTGCACAGCCTAGCAGGAAATCCCAAACGCCTTGCAAAACGCTATGCGGAATTTGCCAACTATTTTCAGCAAATACAATGCCCGGCCATCATTGCCCTGAACAAGGTGGATCAGCTGGCAAAAGAGGCATTGCTGCCCATGATGGAAAAATTCACGAGCATGCATCCTTTTCGTGCTGTGGTGCCTATTTCAGCCCTGGAAGGCGATGGAACAGAAACGCTTTTGCAGACCCTGGTGGAACAGCTGCCTGTGGGACCGCAGTATTATCCAGATGACATCCCCACTGACGCTACGGAACGCTTTATTGTGGCCGAGCTGATCCGGGAACAGGTTTTTTTGCGCACTCACCAGGAAATCCCCTATTCCACAGCAGTACTGATTGATTCCTTTAAAGAAGATCATCAGGGTGGGCCGGTTGTGATCCATGCCACCATCCTTGTGGAGAGGGGATCCCAGAAGGGGATTATTATCGGGAAACGAGGTAAGATGCTGGGCGAGATCCGCAAAGCAGCAACTCAAGAGATTGAAAAACTGCTTTACTGCAAGGTGCAGCTCAAGCTGTGGATCAAGGTCAAGAAGAAATGGACCAGTAATGAGCAGATCCTCCGGGAGCTGGGCATGTAGGATTTTGTAGGGGCAGGCCCCTGTGCCTGCCCGAAAGGCAAGGGGTTGATTGTTAAATCAAAACAATAATAACAAAAGTAAAGACCACAGCCACGACAAAATAGATGACCGGGGCTTCCAGCCAGAGCGGCGGCAACCAGTTAAGGAGTTTTATTGCGGCGTCTCCTGCCGGGGTACCTTCCACTGGCGGCGTTAACACCCATTCTGGAAGCGGATATTTTGCCAAGTTAAGAAAAAACCAGATGGTTCCCACAAGGAGATACCCATTACCCGCACCCAGTACCCCACCGAGCATGGCCCCTTGCAACCAGTTCCGGGCCGAACCTCTGTCTCCGCCGGACAAGCGCTTGTTAAGCCCTTGCGCACTGGGTGTATGATAGCCGAACAAGGCAAACATAATCATGACCAGTGAGGCTGCATAAAATTGACTTGAGCCGCTCATAGCGTTCCACAATTTTTTTACCGGTCCAATATAAGCCAGTGACACCTGCATAATAAAAAGGGCCAAAACAAGGCTGAAGGTAACAAGTATCTCTTTTGCCCAGCCCCGCATGGCGCCAATAATCCCAAACAGGGCAACAAGGGTCCAAAAGAAAAAAATTATTGTAACCATTGGGTCTTCCTCAGCGAGATCTGTTCTTTTGTTTGCAAACTGTAAAAAAATGTAATAAATAACCCCGCCCCAAGGGACGGGGTATCCTGTTCTGCTATCCCCTGAGCTGCTCAGGCTCAAAAAGATTTTTCTCCATATGCTTGATCTCCTCAATGCCTGAGATAACAATTTCCGGGTCAGGGATGAGTTTTTCCGGGTCAATCTTATCTTCGTAATCAATATTGGAAAGAATATGTTTCATACAGTTGATTCTGGCCCTTTTCTTGTTGTCTGAACGAATAATCGTCCACGGGGTCAGGGTGCGGTTGGACTCGTTCAGCATCTGGAATTTTTTCACACTGTATGTATCCCAAAGGTCCTGCGCCAAGTTATCCACAGGTGATAACTTGTACTGCTTGAGCAGGTCATGCTTTCTTGACTCAAAACGTCGGGCCTGTTCTTCTTTGGAAACAGAAAAATAAAACTTAAACAGGAGTATTCCGTCTTTGATGAGCATCTCCTCAAACAAGGGCACATCTTTGAGAAAACGTTTATGCTGTTCATCTGTACAAAAGCCCATGACCGGCTCCACCATGGCCCGGTTGTACCAGGATCGGTCAAACAGCACCAGCTCGCCTGCTGCCGGAAGATGGGGGGCATAGCGCTGAAAATACCACTGGGTTGTTTCTTTATCACTGGGTTTAGACAGGGCCACTACGCGTGTACTACGCGGGTTGAGAAACGCAGTGATCCGCTTGATGGTTCCCCCCTTACCAGCGGCATCCCGTCCTTCGAAGAGAGCCAACACTCGCATCCCTGTGGCTTTCATATGCTTCTGGAGCTTCATGATCTCAATCTGCATGCTTTTCAGCTCAATTTCATAATCCAGGGTGGCCTTTTTTATCCATACAGCACAACGGTTTTTTTTCTCTTTCTTGTCCATATTTTTCATGGCTGTGCCTTCAAGCAGTTTCACCTTGATTGGTTTTTCTGCTGTAGTTTTTGTAGATTCTGTTTTTTTTTTCTTTTCGTCCGCCATGATTCCCTCTTGTTATATTTCCTTATTGCTGAAGCTCTGCTTCCTGTTGCCTGTATGAAGCGGAGCTTCACGGTGTCTGCACCCAAGCAGAGCTTGGGCACGAGATGCATCGCACCCACCAGCATATGAAATGCGCTCATTGAGCAAACAGAGTTTATACTATATGAAAAGGGCATACCAGTTTTTTATTCAAATATGAACAGAACCTGAACAAACTACAACCCTTGTTGCTGCAACCACTCTATCAACCGTTCCATTCCAACCTCTGTGGACACTTTTTCCTTATACCCCAACAAGGTCTCTGCCTTTTTTTTGCTGAACCAATGAGACATGGCCAGTTGTTCGGCAAGAAAACGGGTCATCTTTGGCTCCTGCCTGCGGCCCAAAGCACCATAGCCTTTTTCCAGCAGCCATCCTATGGTCTTTGCTGTTCCTAAACTCACCTGCGAGGTCACAGGAGGCACGTCCATCCTGGCAAAGAGATCATTCACCCACGGCCACAGCGATACAGGCTCCTGCTGTCCAATAAAAAAGGCATGACCAGCAGCACTGCCTGAACCTGCTAAATTGTCAGCTGCCAAGAGATGGGCGTGGACCACATTATCAATATAGGCAATATCCACCTGATTTTTTCCATCGCCAACAATACGAAGGCTCTGGTCCCGGCCACGAGCCATGAGACGTGGAATCAGGTTGGTATCTCCTGGCCCCCAGACAAGATGGGGTCGAATGGCTGCTGTTCGCAGTTTCTCAGAGTTATGTTGCAAGACATATTGCTCTGCCAGGATCTTGGTGATTGCATAGGCGCAGAGCGGCTTGGCAGAATAGGGAAGTGACTCATCCCCCCCTTCTATATCATGGCCGTCAAACACCACAGACGGGGTTGAGGTATACACCAGGTTTTCGATGCCCAGCTCTTTGCAGGCTGCCAGCACATTCAGGGTACCCAGAACATTAATAGCATAATACTCCTGAAAAGTCCCCCAGATTCCTGCCTTGGCTGCAACATGAAAGACCGTATCACAACCAGCAGCAGCCTGTCGCACATCTTTCAGGTTTTGAATGTCGCCTTGCAGAGAAACAGCTCCGGCAGCTTCTGCAGCAGGATAGCGATGCCGCCCAAGGACACGAACCGTTTTCCCCTGCGCACAGAGCTCTCTCACCAGAGCAAGCCCGATAAACCCTCCGCCTCCGGTGACAAGTATTTTGCTCTTCTTCATAACAGCCTGCTCACCCATCATACTTGTTCAGCAATATTGACAAGATCATTTAAATCCCAAGACATTAACCCCATTCCAATCATTTCCTATACCAACCTGTAAGTAATGAGAACAACGTTGGATATAGGTATCTGATGCTTTATCATCAGGACATACTCGTAAACATTCCTGAAATATTTTTTTTGCCTGGCGTAACTCTCCTGCCTGATAATAAGCAATAGCCTCTTCAAAAACAAAAGCAGACTGTATTTTTAACGAACGCACAGGTTCAGGAAGAGCATCCAAGGCTTCAAAAACCCTGACAGGTTTTTTCTTTCCTTTAACGGTCACATTATCGAGAATCCTGACGTAATATTGTTCAGGATTTGCCAAACCTTGATAGGTTTCTTCAGAAAAAAGGATATTCACCCCATAATAATTGGTCAGGCCCTCCAGACGCGCTGCCAGATTCACGCCATCACTGATCACTGTCCCATCCATACGATTTTCTTCACCAACAGTACCAAGCATTAACTTGCTGGTATTAATACCTATACCAATTCGTACCGGCATCTGATGATTTTTTATCCGTTGCTGATTTTCCTCACGCAACAGGCTGGTGTTCATCTCAACAGCAGCATCCAATGCCTGCTGGGCTGTTGGAAACAGAGCCATGATAGCATCCCCTATGTATTTATCAACAAATCCTGCGTATTGATGCACAATCGGCCCCATTTGACTCAGATAGGAGTTGATAAAATCAAAGGTTTCCTTGGGGGTATGATTTTCAGACAACGAGGTAAAGTCACGAATATCAGCAAAAAGAACAGTCAGCTCCTTTTCCACCTGATCTCCCAATCGTACATCAAGGATGCTCTTTTTTCCTAAAAAATTAAAGAAAATATGGGGAACAAATCGACTATAGGCCTCTGATAGTCGTATTTCATGTTCTTTGGCAGCCCGCTCTACTTCTGTTGCCTTTCTCTCTAACTCCAGTTGCAGTTTGCGGCGTTTCAGTTCCAGGTTCAGTTTTTTTACACGATGCCGATAGATTAAAACTCCTGCCAGAATAAACAAAAAAACGCTCGTAATAATCACCAGGAAACGAAACCAGGAGGTCTCGTAATAATACGGCACCCTGTAAAAGCGCAACACAGCGTCATCAGACGATGAAACACCGTCATTATTCCTTCCCTTTACTTTAAAGGAATAAGAGCCTGGTGGCAGATTTGTATAAGAGACCTCCCGTTTTTTACTGGGACTTGACCATTCCTTGTCAAAGCCCTCAAGTTTAAACTGCAACTGATTTTTTTCAGGAGAAACAAAGCTGAGCACCGTGAAGTAAAAATTCAACCTGCTTGTCTCAGGCGGGATAAAAAACACACCTTGGGAATCCTTTGTACCAGCTGTCTTGATATTTGAAGAAAGAATTATGGTTTTCGGTAATATTTCATTAATTGGGATATGATCAGGATCAATCACAGCAACGCCACCGTGGGTGGGAATCCATAATGTCTTGTTCGTACTGACTTCCATCCAGGCTGTTGCTGTTGGATTTTTTTTAAGTCCTGAATGGTTGTCAAAAACTACCCGTGGGAAGGTCTTTTTCTTCCCCAGCAGAACCTCCTCTATGTCCTGTTGGTGGACATAAAACACACCAAGACTGCTTGTCATCCACAGCCTGTCTTTTGCATCCGCTGTTATCTCAAAAATACTATTGGTCAATAAACCCTGCCTGGAACTCAGAGTATGTATCTTGTCGCCCCGGATGATAAAAATGCCATTATTTGAGGTTACCCACATGCCACCTTCCGGCTCCTGGTAAAACCTGAAAATGACATTTCCAGGTAACCTTTTATCTCTTTCATACCTCCTTTGTATTCTCCCTTGCTCGTAGATATGAATTCCGCCTCCATCTGTTCCAATCCAGATACGGCCTTGCTGGTCCTCATACAGGCTTAAGATAAAATCATTTTTCAGGCCGCTCTCTCCCTTGCTTGTATAAGTCCTGCTTGTATAATTCGTGATAGTACCGTGCTGATCAATAACGCTGATACCAGAGGTGGTTCCGACCCAGATATTATGCTGGCGGTCTTCCAAAACAACCCGAACCCTGTCAGAAACAAGGCCGTCTTGCACTTTGAGTTGCTGCACTATTTTCCGGTCTTTCAGAACGAGCAATCCATTGCCATAGGTGCTCACCCACACCCTGTCCAGGCTATCCTTATACAGATGCCTGATTCTGGTTTTAAACTGTTGTTCTGAAAACGGTTCTACTGTATTCAGATCAGGACGAACCAGATTCAAGCCCTGATTGGTTGCCACTAAAAATTCCCCTGGCTTCTCTTCCAAAACCGCATTAACGGTCTGGCCGAGCATTCCTTCAGAGTCAGAATAGATAAGAAACTTTGTCTCTGAAAACTGATCAATTCCCGGACGTGTTCCAAGCCAAAGGCTTCCTTCTTTATCCTGATATGCTGCAGAAACAATATCATCACTCAGGCCTTCACGCTGCGAGAAAGCATCAAACTCCCCCTGATAATAACGGAACAACCCACTATCGCCGGTTAACCATAATGTTCCATTATTATCCTGATAGATTCTGGTATTACTGATTTTTCCCGGGTGATTTACCTCATTATTCAAATCAAAAACTTTAACAACTTCATCATCTTTTACCAGGAAAAGCATATCAGCAGTAATTGCCCAAAGCCCTTTTCCTGTACGATCCTTGACCATGGACTCAAGAACAGTATGTTGGGTTAATTGAGCCAGCATTCCATGATAGGGAACAAACCCTTTTGCTTGCTTATCAAAAACATATAAGGACCCGGCCCGCTTCGTCCCAACCCAGAGAGTTCCTGAAGCATCCTGACAGATAAAATTAACCAGTTTGTTGCCTGGTACGTCTAATAAGGGAAAGCGTTGAAAAGTTGTTCCGTCAAAATAAGCAAGCCCTGAAGTTGTTCCAATCCATAAACCACCGTCCTGGTCCTCAAACAAGACCCTGACTGAGTTAGCAGGAAGCCCATCTTCAACTGTAAACCCTGTAAAAATGTCAATGTCGTCTTGATAAAAAAACAGCCCGTTATCATTGGTGCCAATCCATAAACGGCCCTTGCTGTCCTTAAGCAAAGTACGTACCGCTGAAGCCGGAAAATCATCACGCATCATGCGGTTGTACTGAACAAATTCCTCGCCATCAAAGCGTACCAATCCTGTATAGGTTGCCAGCCAAAGAAACCCATCATCATCCTGCGTAATATCAAGGACACTCTTTATTTTTTCATTATCAATATACGATCTGTGCAGGTATTGAGAAATACGAATATCAGGATTAAGAGATTGCCCATGCACATGGTTCTGCGGAATAACAAGACCCCAGAAAACAAGAAGCATAAGCAAGTGTAGCCAATTTTTTTGTACGTACTTATGGTTGTAGCCTATGTTTTCAAACGCTGTTTCCTGCATCCTGTTCTTTTTCACCCGCCTTGTTTACCGAGGAAGTTTTTCTTCATCCCACTCTTTTGTTCCGAACAGGGGGGGGAGTGTCCGACCGGCTGTTTTGCTTTAGATTACAGTATGAAGATCGGCTGCCAGTCTGTCAAGAATAATCCGGTGTATGGTATAAATATTCCAACAGATTAATATTGAAAAATAACCCACCCTTTTAACAGGAGGCGGCAAGGGCGGGAGACTCAAGTGCTTCCGATGTGGAGTAGACTGCCCCGAAAGAACCGCTTGACTTCTCCAGAAAGTGAACTAAGCTTTGTTTTTCGGAACATCCAACAGAAGATGGAGCGGTTCCTCCTCTGGGGAAAAATGCGGAAAAAACGAAATACCATAACCAGCAGCCCGGAAAGGGTTTTCGGAGAGCATTATGAAATTCTTCAACACCGCAGGCCCGGTCAAATCTGAGGATCATTATTGCCTGCCTCCCTTGGAACGCTTTGACCTCGAAGAGCTGCTCCCTCTCATAGATCAGAAAAAATACTTCATACTCCACGCACCAAGGCAGACCGGCAAGACCTCCGGCCTGCTGGCCCTGATGGAGGCTCTGAACAGGGGAGAAAAATACACCTGCCTGTACTGCAATGTGGAAATGGCCCAGGCCGCCCGCGGAGACGTTGAAAGCGGTATCAAATGCATTGTCGGCGAGATCGCCTCTGGAGCACGCCGTTACCTGAACGACAGATTTCTTTACGATAACTGGAGTGCGCTGGTGGAGCAGTGGGGTGGAAAAAATGCCCTGCATGAGGCCCTTTCCCAGTGGACGGAAAAGCTCGACCGACCTCTTGTTCTGCTCATTGACGAGATTGATTCACTGGTCGGAGACACCCTGATCTCTGTGCTGCGCCAGCTCCGTACCGGATACAACACCCGCCCCTCGCATTTTCCGCAGAGCGTTATCCTCTGCGGAGTGCGTGATATCCGGGACTACCGTATTCATTCCGACCGGGAAAAGGATATCATCACCGGCGGCAGTGCCTTCAATATCAAGGCCGTGTCGCTCAGGCTGGGTGATTTTTCCCGAGACGAGACGGAACGGCTGTACCGGCTTCATACAGAGACAACCGGGCAGGTCTTTGCCGACGGTGTGCTGGATGCAGTATGGGAACTGACTGAAGGACAGCCTTGGTTGGTCAACGCCCTGGCCTATGAAGTCTGCTTTAATATGAAGGCAAACCGGGATCGTTCCGTAACCATTACCCCGGACATGATCCGCAAAGCCGGAGACAACCTGATCCTCCGGCGAGAGACCCATCTTGACCAGCTGGCGGATAAGCTCCGGGAGGAACGGGTGCAGAGGGTGGTCGGTCCCATTCTGTACGGTGCGGAAAGCCCGGAAAACATTCCGCCGGATGATATCATGTATGCTGAGGATCTGGGGCTGATCAAAACCAAGGGCAAGCTCAGGATCGCCAACCGGCTCTATCAGGAGGTGATCCCCAGAGAGCTGACCTTCAGCACTCAGCTCACTATTTCCCAGGAGTCGGCCTGGTATGTGAATCCAACCGGAACCCTGGATATAGAAAAACTGATGGCTGCGTTTCAGGAGTTCTTCCGTGAGCATTCCGAGCACTGGGTCGAGCGTTTCCAGTACAAAGAGGCTGGCCCGCAGCTCCTGCTTCAGGCATTTCTCCAGCGTATTATCAATTCAGGTGGTCGCGTGGAGCGGGAATACGGGCTGGGTCGCAAACGAACCGACCTGCTGCTGATCTGGTTTTACGAGGGCGGGGTGCAGAAGAGCGTTATTGAGCTGAAGATTCTCTATAAATCCCTTGATGCCACGATTCAGGAGGGGCTTGAGCAGACCTGGAACTATATGGACCGATGCGGCACAACAGACGGACACCTGGTGATTTTTGATAGAACCGACAGGCCCTGGGAGGAGAAGATCTTCAGGAGGCGGGAATCCTTTACCGGAACCGAGATTACTGTCTGGGGGATGTGATATGACCCTGCTCTCATTTAACCTCCACCACTCCGTAATCCCGAGCCGGGTGTATCTACGAGTTGGGGGCTGTCAACTCCGCATCGGAAGAACTTGAGTCTCTCGCCCTTGCCACCCACCGTTAACCCAAGTTCGTGACATAAAAAGTCAAAGTTATGCAAAAACAACAAGTTGCTTATTTTTTGACTATTCCTATGG
>JAABTP010000048.1 GCA_011389815.1 Desulfobulbaceae bacterium
GAATAAAAAATGTTTACGAAAATATTTTTGTTCAACTATGCTATTTCAGCATTTGAGAGGGGTTCGGGAATTGCTGACTGCGTAACAACATCCACCAACTCACCACGCTGGTCGTGCAGCCGCACCTCCAGCGGCATCTGTCCCGGCAATGAATGGGTAGCGCAACCAAAGCAGGGATCATAGGCCCGGAAGGCCATTTCCACCATGTTGAGCAAGCCTTCATTCACCTTGCCACCCTTAATCAGATGCTGCGCCGCTTTCTTGGTGCTCATCTGGATCGGGGCGTAGTTATTGGTGGTGCCCACAATCAGGTTCACCTGAGTGAGGATTCCCCGCTCATCGGTCCAGTAATGATGGGTCAGGGTGCCGCGCGGTGCCTCTACAATACCGACGCCTTCAGTGGGGATCTCAGTGGGTTTGCAATGAACATCTGAAGAGGTGATCTCAGGGTCGGTAGCCAGTTCCACCCAACGTTCCGCTGCATAGAGCAGCTCAATCAGGCGGGCCCAATGGATTGCCAGCCGCTGATGTACTGGCTTGCCGCCCAAGGTCTCGTACATCTTTTCATAATGTTCCTGAGCCAGCGGGGTGGCCATGCCATCTGCCGCATTGAGGCGGGAGAGCGGGGTTGCCATGTACACGCCTGAATCCTTGCCATCGGTAAAACCTTTCCAGCCCACGTTCTTCAGGTACGGGAACTTGAGATAGGTCCAAGGCTCGACATGCTCGGCAAGATGGTTCATGTACTCATTGGGCGCATACTTGCAGAACTCTTTGCCCTCAGGATTAACCACCCGTACCTTACCATCGTAGAAATTGACCTTGTTGTTTTTATCCACCAGCCCCATATAATAGGTCTCATCGCGGTAGATATCACCGACAATCAGGTCCAGATAGGTCTGGTTAGCCAGAACGATGTCGTTAAATGTCTGAAGACTGAACTGGGCAAACTCAATGGCCCAGCGGCCCATCTCTTCAATCTCTTTTCGCTCTCCCTCGCTGAGGATCTTGGTCACGCCGCCGGGGATGGCAACAGCCGGATGGACCTTGCGGCCCCCGATCATCTCCACCACCTTATGACCGAATTTGCGCATCTGGATGACTTTGCCCCCGATCTCCATACCCACCTTATGGATAACCCCGAGGATGTTACGCTCTGCAACCGGGGCATCCGGTCCGATGATGAAGTCCGGGCCACCCAAGGCGTAAAAATGGGTAGTATGGTCGGTGCAGTAAAAGGCCATGTAGAGCAGCTCACGCAGCAGCTTGGCTGTGCGCGGCGGTGTAATCTGATAGGCAGCGTCAGCGGCCTTGGCAGCGGCCATGTGATGAGCCTCCGGGCAGACCCCGCAGATGCGGTTGGTCAGCAGGGGCATTTCCTCAATAGGGCGGCCCACGCAGAAGCGTTCAAAGCCGCGCAGCTCAGGGATCTGGAAATAGGAATTAGCAACGTCGCCCTTATCATCCAGAAAGATATCAATCTTCCCGTGTCCCTCAAGGCGAGTAATGGGATCAATAGTTATGCGTTCCATGACTACACCTCATTTTTCTTGAATGCTGGCGCACCCGCCTGGAACAGCGAATCAGCCAGGTTGAAACGATAGAATTGCCCTGCCGGATCAGGGATGCCGTCCAGGATTTGTTCGATCTCTTCAGGATCTTTGGAGTCAATGACCGAGGCAAAAGCAGTGATCAGACGTGCGCCGTAGTCCACTACACCTTCTGCCGGGCCGTAGCAGCCAATGCACTGGGCACCAACACTGGGACAACGGGCCTTGCAGCCGCTGCGGGTGGCCGGGCCGTTGCAGGGAACACCCTGTTCCAGGATACAGAGTTCCGGGTCAAGCGGGGCCACATCCTGGATACGGCGGAAGGCCTTAATGGCCTTGAGGTTTCGTTGGCGCGGGCATTCCTCACAGACCGTGGAATGACCAGCTCCGATGACAGCACCCTTGGGTGGTAGCTCGGCCTTGCCCTGGAGTACCTCAATGACCAGGTCAATCACTGCTGCGATCTGGTGGCTCTCCGGCGGGCAGCCAGGCATGAAATAATCCACATCCACGACCTGGGCCAGGGTATGTACCCGGTCCTTCATGGCCGGAATGGTGATCTCACCCTCTGGTACCTGGGTTACGGTCTGCGGACGGATATTATCCGGGTTATCCGTGGTCAGGGTGGTATAGGCGGTGTCGATGAGCTCGGCAACAGGGAAAAGGTTGCCCAGGCCGGGTATGCAACCCTCGGTGGCGCAGGAGCCAAAGGAAACCAGCAGCTTGGACTTCTTGCGCATCAGGTGAGCCATGTGCTCATTCTCCTCATTGCGGATGGAACCATTCCAGAGGCAGAGCAGGATCTCCTCATCTTCCAGGGCTTCTACATCCTTGACCTTGGCATCCATAGCCACGGGCCAGAAGGCGATATCGAAATTGGCATCCACATCCAGGATCTTCTCATGGATATTGATGACCGCAATCTCGCAGCCACCGCAGGAGCCGGACCAGTACATGGCGAATTTAGGTTTGCTCATACTGTCACCTCCACAGGGGCCTGCTTCGGATTGTGTTGTGATGTCTCTTGCTTCTCTTGCTGTAGGTTTTTATGCCAGGCCAAGGGACCTTGGTCACGGATCTCCTCAACAAAGGAATTGATTTCCTTGGTCAGCTTTGTCCCCTCAGATGCACTGGTCCAGGTCAGTTTGACCCGCTCCGGGGCAATGCCCAAGCCTTTCAGCACTCGTCGCAAAAGGAGCCAGCGGCTTTGGGCCTTGTAGTTCTGTTCAATATAATGACATTCGCCAGGATGACAGCCCGTGATCAGGACACCGTCTGCGCCACCGGACAGGGCCTTCATTATAAAGGTGGGGTCCAGGCGACCGGAACACATCAGCCGGACCAAGCGGACATTGGGGGCGTAATGCATTCGGGCTGTGCCTGCCAGGTCCGCAGCCCGGTAGGAGCACCAGTTACAGGTGAAACAGATGATCACCGGTTCAAATTGTTCGCTCATTATTGACTCCTCTTATGCGTCAGCCAGAGTAACGTCCATCAGCAGGCCGTCGATCTGGGCGAGTATCTGGTCATTGCTAAAGCCGGTGCCGCTGATTGCTCCGGCAGGACAGGCTGCCACGCAGGTGCCGCAACCCTGGCATAGGGCCGGGTTGATTTCACTGACCTTGCGGTCTTCCAGGAAGGTGATCGCGTTAAACGGACAGAGGCTGTTACAGATGCGGCAGCCTGAGCACTGCCCCTGATAGACGCTGGCCTTGATGGGTTCCAGGGTAACTTCACCGCGCATGATCATATTCAGGACCCGAGCTGCGGCTGCGCTGCCCTGGGCCACTGAGGTGGGGATGTCCTTGGGGCCGGTGGCTGTGCCAGCAATAAAGATACCCTCGGTCATGGTGGAGATGGGGTCCAGCTTGGCGTGCTTCTCAGTAAACCAGCCATTGGCTGAACAGCCGATGCCGAAGAGCTTGCCGGTCTCCTTAGCATCATGACGCGGCTCCATACCAATGGAGAGGATCACCATGTCCACAGGAATCCGGCGTTGTTTGCCGATCAGGGTGTCTTCCACCTGGACCATCAGCTTGCCTTCTTCACTTGCCTTGCGGGCTGCATCCGTGACCTGGGCCACCTTGCCCCGAACAAAGAGGGTGCCTTCTTCCAGGACACGCTGATAGAACTCATCATAGGCCTTCATCGGAGTCCGCATATCAATATAGAAATCATAGACCGTGTCCCCGGTGCGTTCCTTGACCAGATGGGCGAATTTCAGGCTCTGCATACAGCAGATATTGGAGCAGTAGTTATTATAATTGCGATCACGGGAACCAACACAGTGGATAATACCCACGGTCTTGGGCGTGGTCTTGCCGTCCCGCAGGACAATATCACCTGAAGTCGGGCCAGCAGCATTACACATGCGTTCAAACTCTATGCTGGTAAAGACATTGGGTAAGCGACCATAACCATAGTTGCTCACCTTACGGGCATCAAAGAGGTCATAGCCGGTGGCCAGAATGATATTCCCCACATCCACAGTCAGGAACTCTTCTTTTTGCTCATAGTCAATGGCCTCGGTGGGACAGGACTTCTCGCAGACCTTGCAGGTGCCTTTTTGGAAGAAGTTGCAGTTCTCCGTATCAATGACCGGGTACTTGGGCACGGCCTGGGCCGAACTGGTGTAGATGGCCTTGCGATAGCCAATACCCGCTTCGTAGCCCTGATCAACCACCTTGGTTGGGCATTTCTCGATGCAGATCCGACAGCCTGTACACAGCTCCTCTTTGAGGTAGCGGGGCTTTTTCTTGATCGTGACTGAGAAGTTGCCCACATAGCCTGCAACGTTGGTTACTTCGCTCCAGGTCATCAGCTCGATATTGGGATGATTGCCAGCCTCAAACATGCGCGGGGTCAGGATACAGGCGGCACAGTCCAGGGTGGGGAAGGTCTTGTCAAACTGGGCCATGTGACCGCCAATGGAGGCTTCCCGTTCCACCAGCCAGACTTTTTTGCCGGCATTGGCAATCTCCAGGGCTGCCTGGATACCGGCAATGCCCCCGCCCACCACCAGGGTGTCCGGGTGGATAGCAACCTTGAGTTCCTCAAGCGGCTCATTCTCAATAACCCGCTCAACCGCACCGGTCACTACGGCCTTGGCCTTTTCCGTGGCTGCTTCCTTATCCGTATGCACCCAGGAAACCTGCTCGCGGATAGAGGCCAGCTCGGTGAGATAGGGATTCAGTCCTGCCCGTTTACTGGCATTGCGAAAGGTCAGCTCATGGAGATGAGGAGAGCAGGCCGCAACCACCACCCGATCCAGGCCCAGTTCTTTGATGTCCTGTTCAATCAACTCCTGACCAGGACTGGAGCACATAAACTTATAATCACGGGCAATGACGACTCCTTCCGAGCCAAGGCCCTCAGCAGCCCAGTCCCGCACCTTTGCCACATCAACCGTGTGCGAGATATTGGTGCCGCAATGGCAGACATAGACGCCGATCTTGTTTGTCTTGTCGTTACTCATGCTTTGGCCTCCTCTGCGCAGGGTCTTTTGCATTCCGGGGTCTTTGCAGTCTTTCGCATACAGAGTGGCATGGGCAGTCCTTCCTGCTGGCGCTGTTTCCCCTCTGTAATGGCAGCTTCCGGGATATCCATACCGATTCGGGACAGGGCCTTTTCCGTGCTAGTGATCTCGCTACCAAAGCCCAGTTTCTCCGGCGGAAAGCCCAGGGCCAGTCCTACCAGCTGGGAGAAGAAGACAATAGGCATCTCGTAATCAGTGCCGTAATGGCTGTTGGTCTCACCCTGATAGGCATCCACATTGAGCTGGCACATGGGGCAGACCGTGACCATGATATCTGCCTTGCTCTTTTCTGCCGAGGAGATCAGGCGACGGATGAGTTCATAGGCCGTGTCCGGGCCGATCTGGGTCATATGGCCGCCACAGCAGGTGGCCCCGCCTGGAAAGGCTACGACCTCAGCACCAATAGCCTTGAGCACATCAATCAGTTCTGTGGGATGTTCCGGATCAGACCAGCGTTTATTATAATCAGGACGGGGGACCATGCAGCCTGTATACGGGGCAACCCGCAGACCCTTGAGCGGTCGCACCACCTTTGCCTTCAGGGTATCCAGCCCGATATCGTTAATCAGCACATCAAGCAGGTGGCGGATATCCAGAGAGCCTGGTGTGTACTGGAGGTTGCCTGCGGCCAGGGCCTCATTGACCTTTTCCCCCAGGGCGGGCCGTTCTGCCATGTAATAATCAGCCTTGGCAAGGTTGAGATAACAGGCTGAGCAGGGAGAAAGTACCGTCTTCTGACCCGTCTTGGCAGCCAGGGCCAGGTTACGGGCAATCAGGGAATAGGCAGGGATGAGATTGATGCCCACATACTCGGTAGCACCGCAGCAGTTCCAGTCGTCGATTTCCTGGAGGTTTATGCCCAGGGGTTGGGCGATCTCCATTAAGGAGTCATAATAGGCCTTGGCATTGCTTTCCATTGCGCAGCCCGGATAAAAGATGTAATCACTCATGGGCCAGCTCCATTTCCTTGGCTTTATTGAGGATGGCTGTGAGTTGCTCCATCCCCTTTATTGTTGTTGGCTTCATGTTGAGACGCCCTTTCTTCAGCATACCCAGTCCCATTGCAGCTGTACGTATCATACGCAGGGGCGAATGCTTGAGGTAATGGCGGGTTGCGAGGCCGAACTCGTAGCTGCGGCCATATTTTTCCACCATCTCCACAAAGGTCTCGGAAAAGTCCGGTGCTGATGAGTCGCGGTACTTCTTTTCCTGAATAGCCATTGACTTGAGGCTGTACATAACATCGGTGATATGGACGTTTTGCGGGCAGCGGACAACACAATGGTAGCAGGAAACGCAGATCCAGGGGGTGTTGCTCAGTAAGACTTCTTCCCGCATACCGGCGCGCAGCATGGCAAACAGGGTGCGCGGGGTGTGATCCATATCCATCTCAGAGGGGCAGGAACCACCACAGCTTCCGCACTGGATACACATCTCCAGGCGGGAGACACCGGCTGTCTTCATACTGACCTCGTGGAGGAGGGAAAGGTCTTCGTCGTGGTCTAAGCGTGCGTGTACATGTTCTACAGGTGTTTTGGACATAGGGCGTCCTCCGGGGTTGCAGCTTGCATTTTTGAGTGTTCAAAAAAGAAAGGCATTCGTTTTGGTACGATGTATTACATCTTTGCGGCACGTTGTGGTTGTAATTATGAACTATACCTTGTACGTGATATGTTGACAACGGTATTTTGCCATGCAATGGTCAGTTTGTTCTCTGGGGCGGGGCAGGAAAGGGGGAAAGGGGAGGGGGCGGCTGGTAGGGACAAGACCTGTGTGTCTGCCTGGTTTATACAACGCGGATTACGAATTTCCGTTTATGGAAGAAGGAGCTGTTCTCCAGTTGGTGAGTTGCAGATCATAGCCTGCATCCTGAATCCGCCTGTAATGCCTTTCGTTGCCTGTCGCAAGAACGAGCTGATGCTCCACAGCTATGGCTGCGATAATTGGGTCTGCCCGTCCGATTGTCTGGCCCTTACTCTCAAGATCAGCGAACATCCTCCCGGCTAATTCAGCACTCTTTTCTGTCAAGGTGAGCATTTCCGTGCCTGCAAGGTTTGTTAAAAAGTCTTGAATCTTCTCCTTGCGCTTCATCTTATGGAGTCCTTTGACGATTTCCAGAACAGTGATTATCGAGATAGTGTATTGCCCGAACCGGCTATAATACTGTCGCGCTGTGACCGCTACCTGCTGATCTCTTTTTTTCAGGACCTCCGAAAAGATATCCGTGTCAAGCAGTATCCTGTTCATCTCATGCCTCCCTGAACGGCATTGTTTCCCGTGTGTGCATAGCTGATGCGACAATGTCATCAAGCAGGTCAGCCTCGTCGGCAAACAGGCCCAACAGCTCATCCGGCTTTTCCCGACCCGGCTGGAGCCGTAACATCATATCATTGAGTACCTCAAGTAGTCGCCTTGTAATGAACTGGTCCTCAACCGCATACTGCACCTGGATATTCTGGGGGACACGAATTGTTATGCTTCCCATAAAAACGCTCCTTTGTTTAAAGTAGAGGATATCGACTCAACCGTTGTTAACATGTTAGGATACCTTCCTTCGCGTCATCCTGCAAACAGTTTTGGCAGAATGCGGATCAAAGATACCGGGGAAAGAGGTGGGGTGGTTCGCGAACCGCCCGTACAGGTTGCGGAAATACAGAGATTGGAGGTATGATGGGGAATCGTAGAGTCGATCCGCAACAAATCCCTGCGGCGCAGGGTTTGGGGAGTATAGTGTTATACTCGGATTGAGACAAACGTTATGCTCGAATCGAGACAAACGTTATGCTCGAATCGAGACAAGCGTTATGCTCGAATCGAGACAAGCGTTATGCTCCCGGTGAGGGTATCCCTGACCTTCCCTCCTGACACCCCTTCATCTTTCCTTGTTGTTGCAAAGGCATGAACAGGGTACCATAGGGGAATCTATCCACATGATAACTCAGCATACGGAGGCCAGCCCCAGGGTTGAAACCCTGGGCTATGTTCGCTACGTCCCTTTGGGACGGCTTTTTTTCCTGTCCCGGAGGGACAGTCGATTAGAGCCCCGTGATTTATTGCGGGGTGTGAAGAGAGAGGCGCAAGGCATGACCAAGCAATTCGAGGACAAGGACGGCGACCGGAACATCGCCCAGGAGGATGGATGAAACTGGAACTGCTCGGACAGGCCCGGCAATGGATTGTGGACACAGGGCAATGGTTGTGGAATCACCCGGAGGTGACATGGAGCGGTGCCGGGCTGACCGCTCTCGCCGCCCTCGTCTTTCTCCTGAACAAAGCATGGGCGGCCCTTGGACGGAAAGATTCCGCACCGCCGGTCGGCAACAGCAGCACGGTCACCCAGAAGTCTATCGGTGATCGCAACATTATCGGAGGCACCGGGCCGGTTCACGTTAAGGAAACCCATTACCACTATGCTGCGCCGGAGCCTGCACCTGTCTCTGCGGAAGCAACCCGCCTCCTTCCGAGCGAAGACGACATCTTCCTCCACCGGGAGGACGAACTGGCCTGGCTGGACAAGCACCTGCACCCTGACCGGATTGCGGCTGTCTGCGGACCCGGCGGCATGGGCAAGACCGCCCTGACTGCCCGTGCGGTGCGCAGGCTTCCTCCTGACCGCTTCCCGGACGGCATCATCTTTCACACCTTTTACCATCAGGCGAACACGGCTCAGGCCGTTCAGACCATTGCCCGTGCCTTGCAGCTTTCCGTAGACGGGGATGTGCAGCAGGAGGTGGCTGCGGCTCTGGGGAGCAGGCAGGCATTGCTGATCCTGGACGGAGCCGAGGAGGCGGACGACCTCCCGGCGGTGCTGGCCCTGCGCGGACGATGCGGAGTGCTGATCACCACAAGGAGGAAGAGCGACTGCGGGCCGCTGCGCCTGGACCTGCAACCCCTGCCGGATGACCAGTCCGAGGAGGTTTTGCGGGCCTGGGGCGGGGAGGCCGGGGATCAGGAAGCCGTTGAGCAGATTGCCGGGCTGCTGGGCGGCTGGCCCGTGGCCCTGCGCCTGGCCGGGCATTATCTGCACAGCACCGGAGAGCCTGCGACAGACTACCTGCGCTGGTTGCAGAAGGAGCCGTTCAGGGAGCTGGGGGAGAGTGAGGAGCATCAGGCCGGGAATGCGGCCCTGCTGCTCCGGCGGAGCACGGCCCAGGTGGGAGAGGATGCCCGCCTTGTGCTGGGACTGGCGGGTACCTTGGCTTATGACCTGCTGGCGACCGCGCCCATGATCGCCCTGCTGGAAGACGATGAACGCCGGTGCCGCAAGGCCGTGAACGAGCTGGTCAATTACGGGCTGCTGGAACGCCGGAGAAAACGCCTGCACATAGGCCATGCCCTGATCCATGAGTATGCGGCCCGGAACCTGTGCCTGAGCACGGAGGCCCTGGCGCGGGCGGCTGCCTATTATATAGTGTGGTGCGAGGAACAGACCGCCGCCGGTCTACCGGGCTATGCCCTGCTGGATGATGAGCGGGTGCATTGCCTGCGGCTGATTGCGGCCTGCCTGAAGAGCGAGCTGTGGCGGGAGGTAAAAGTCTTGGTCGGAGCAATTGACATCTACCTTGACCGGCAGGGCTGGTGGACAGAGAAGCTGGCTGCCGTGGAGATGAACCTGACTGCGGCCCGGCAGGCTGAAGACCGCCGGGATGAGGGATGGTGCCTGAATGAGCTGGGCTACACCTGCGCTAATCGCGGGGAGAAGGACCAGGCCCTGCACTGGTTTGAGCAGAGCCTGCCTCTCTGGCGCAAGCTGGGAGCACGCAAGGACGAAGGCGTGACCATGAACAACATGGCTGCGATCTATCGGCAACAGGGCAGGTACGGGCAGGCCCTGGAGCTTTATGAGCAGAGCCTGCGTATCCGGCAGGAGGTCGGCGACCGGAAGGGGGAAGGCACGACCCTGAATAATATCGCCAATGTTTATATGAACCAAGGTGAATGGGACACAGCCCTGTCGTATTATGAACAATGCCTCCCTATTCACAGAGAGGTTGGCAATAAGATCGGGGAAGGCGCAACCCTGAACAACATCGCCATGATCTACCGTGCCAAGGGTGAGCCGGGCAAGGCGTTGGAGTATCGTGAACAAGACTTGGCGATCTGCCGCAAGCTGGGTGACCGGGCCGGAGAGGCGGTAACCTGCTGGAACATCGGCACCACCTATTACGATATGGGCGACCTTGCCAAGGCCGAGGAATACATTGCCCTGGCCGTGGAGATCAAAGAAGCCATCGGCACCCATGATGCGGAAGAATGTCGCAATTACCTGGAGCGGCTACGGGCCGCGCGGCAAGGGGCGTAGGGGCGACCGGCCGGTCGCCCGTACGGAACGCACCGGATGGTCATGGCCGGGAATATCGTTGGGCGGCGTAGGGACAGGTCCCCGTGCCTGCCCGTGGTGTTTCCGTCACCCTGCACAGGAGGCCCAGGGTTGAAACCCCGGGCTATGTTCGTGCTGTCCCTCTGGGACGCTGCCTCTGTCCCATAGGGACAACCAATAGTAGCCCCGTGATTTATCGCGGGGTGGGCTTGCCTGTATGACGAGGCTCATACCCGCTGTACCACCATGCTGAATCTATCTTTCAGAACCCTTACCGCCACAAAGTCCTGACCTCCTTTGCATTATCGTCCACCTCCATCACATACCCCCTCAACACCAAACCACCTCCACTGCCCGCCCAGACGGCGTTGTACAGGTTTCGCGACCAAGCCTTTCCTCCCAGGGCACGGTACGCTGATCCGGGCGCCGGTCAAAGATAACCAGGTGGCAGGTATGGGGGGAAGTCCGGTCGGCATAGCGGTCTACCTGCTCAAGGCCCTGATCCCGGGTGGCTTCCCGGCCCATGCGCAGGTGGACAAGCTTGATCTCCACCAGGTTGATCCCGCCGCCAAAGCGCAGCAGCAGGTCCATTCGTCCCCTCCCGGCAGCATACTCCCGGTCCACAGTCCCGCCTCCATTGATCACCCGTTGCAAAAAGGCCATGAGCAGCAGATGCGGGAAGGCTTCGGTGTAGTCGGCCTTTTCCTCCCAGATCTCTGAGTTCCAGGCCCAGAACTTCTGGAATTCATCCATCAGGGCCTCCATGTCCAGGCTGCCGTCCTCCTGTTGCCAACGGAACTCCGGGGGCGGCACAGCCACCTGCATGCCGTAGCTCAGGTCGCGGGCAAAGACTTCCCGGTAGATAGCATTGGCAATACCCGGCGTGCCCTGTTCGTCAAAGGCCACTATGCCCAGGTCCAGACAGAAGGTGAAGTCGTCGCCGTCTGCCATAGTCGGGTCGGACGCACCAGTGAGGATGGGTTGGATAATCTTGCGTATCCTCGGTTCCCGGAGGCGCACACTCAGGGAATCGATATGGGTGGCCCGTGACGCGATGAGCCGCTCTTTGGCCTGATCCACATGGTCTGCCCGGACAGCTGTCCCTGCTTCCGGGACGATGCGCAGAACACACTCTTTGGCCAGGGCATTCACCAGCCAGGGCTGGCCCGAGGAACAGGCGAATATCCGGTCCAGGGCCTCGGGAGTGAAGACCTGCCCGTTCTCCCCAGTATGCTGGGAGGTAAGAGCGGTGATGTCTTCTCGGCTGAAGTTGGTCAGGGTGACTGAATCCTCCTTAATATTAAAGGGGCTGCCCGGATTGAGCAGGCTGCCGTCCTTGCTGGAGACCAGGTAGTTGCGGAGATCCCGCATCCCCACCAGGGCCACTGAGACAGGAAAAGAACCCGCGCCCCGGCCTGCAAAGCCCCCTCGCAGCTGACGCAGGAAACTGACCATAGCCGGACCAGCCACCACATCCACCTCGTCAAAGAACACGATGAGTTTCCGGGGTGCTGTCATCTCTGCCCATTCGGTCAGCACTGCGGAGAGCATGCTTTCCGCTGCAACGTCTGAGGGGTGTCCAGGGACAGGAAGCTCAAAGCGTTTCGCCCATTGGCGGACAGCATCCACCATAGTCGGCATGGCCCGTTCCACCTCAATCACTTCCTGGCAGGTCTCTAAGGTGACATAGCAGGCCACGGCCTCTGTGCCTGCATTGATCTCATGCATCCAGGAATGGAGAAAGGTTGTCTTGCCGGTTTGCCTGGGCGCATGCAGAACCCAGTAGAGTTCATCCCGGATATAACGGTCCAGACTTGCCCCGATGAGGCGGTCTTTGGGCGGGAGCATGTAATGGAGGCGGGGGAAGCATGGGCCGGTGGTGTTGAAGTATTTCGCCATGATGCAGCAGCTCCTTAGGCAATGGTGGAAGATATATTCTGAGAGCGATATATTCCTGCAAGGATACCATCTCTGTTCCGGGCTGACAATGTAAGAACTGCTTGACTTCCCTGTGTCCAGGGGTACTCTTGCAGGAAAGTGCCAGGGAGGCTCTTCTCTATGCATAGAAACAAGACAGGGCGGCCAATGCGCTAAGAGCTGCAAAGCAATGAGTAAGAACAGGCAGGGGGAATCAGGCAGGGCAATTGCTCCTGTTGTTCTCCCAGAGAGGTCAGATAACCCGTGACAGTTTTTCCGTCGTTTGACAGAAGCAGCAGATCTTGATACTGTTCAGCAATTTTCTTTGATTATCAAGTCGCCAGCCAACATGTCCATGAAAACGACAGAGTCTATGGAAGATACAACGAGAAATCGTCTGCGAAAGGAATGTCTTGCTGACCGGGATCTACAGGATCCCTCTCAGCGTCAAAAGAAAAGCCAGGAGATACAGGCCCAATTATTGAGGCAACCCTTTATAAACAAGGCCAGCCATCTCTTTATCTATGTTCATTTTCGGAGCGAGGTGGAAACCCTGGCCCTGATTGAGCATTGTCTTGCTCAGGGGAAAAAAGTCTCAGTTCCTGTTACCCTGCGCAAAGAGTCACGCTTGCTGGCAGTCCAGATTACTGATCCTGGATGCCAGCTTGTTCCCGGCTGTTTTGGCATTCCGGAACCAACAAAAGAGCAGATCGCCCGGGCAATGATTGATCCGGCAGACATTGATGCAGTTGTGGTTCCTGGCTCGGTTTTTGATGCCTTGGGTGGCAGGCTTGGCTATGGTGGTGGTTATTATGATCGTTTTTTGCCCCAGGAGGCACCCCAGGCCCGGCGAATCGGGCTGGCCTATGCGTTGCAAATAGTGAAGCAGGTTCCTATGGAACCCCATGATCAATATATGGATATGATTATTACAGAAGAGAAGATATATCAATGCAGGGAACTGCGGGAGGAGGCGTGATGCGAAAAACAGGTGTGTATCGGAATGAACTTTTTTTAGAACATCAGCCTGGCTTTAGTCATCCAGAATCGCCAGAGCGTTTGCGGGTTATTTATGAGGCCCTGGATAAGGGAGATATTGCAGAGCATTTTCTCTTTCCCGGCTTTGATCCCGTATCGCAGGAGGTTCTGCGGCTCAATCATTCCGCAGCAATGGTGGAGCAGGTGGCAGCGACCCATGGGCAGGGACATACTTATTTAGATCCTGATACCCAAACCTCGGCCCGTTCTTACGAGGCAGCCTGTTTTGCTGCTGGTGCTTTGGTGGATGGTCTGGTTCGTATTGAACAGGGAGAACTGGATAATGCCTTTTGTCTGGTGCGCCCCCCTGGTCATCATGCTGAGCAGGATGGGTCTATGGGGTTTTGTCTGTTTAATAATGTGGCTGTGGCTGCCCGCTGGGCCATCCAGGAATTGGGAATGCAACGTATTCTGATTTTTGACTGGGACCTGCATCATGGTAATGGCACCCAGAAGAGTTTTTATGATACAGACAAGGTGCTTTATATTTCCAGTCATCTGTACCCTTATTACCCAGGCACTGGTGCTGTTATAGAAGTCGGCAACAGTGCCGGAGCTGGTTACTCTCTCAATATCCCTTTGCCGGGTGGTCAAGGTGATATGGAGTACGCCCGAATCGTTAATGAACTGGTAGTGCCGGTGACCCGTGCCTATCAACCTGAGCTTATTTTAATTTCCTGTGGTTTTGATATTCATGACGGCGACCCACTGGGAAGCATGCAGGTGACACCCGCAGGTTATTCCTGGATGACCCGCCAGATGCTTGCTGTGGCAGACGAGGTCTGTAACGGGAAAATGCTGGTTACTCTGGAGGGTGGTTATAATCTGACCGCCATGCGGGACGGCTGTTTTGCAGTCTTAGCTGAACTTTGTGGAAAGAAACTTGATTGCGGCTATCCGTTTAATTTGTCAAAGGAAAAAGCAGATCGGTTTGCAGCCTCTTCGGTTGCCTGTCCAGCTCTGGATCAATCTCTTCAAATCGTCAGAGGGTATTGGCCAGGAATTTGAGACAGTTTGTTTGGCGAGATCTTTCTTTGCTCCATATTTCCTTGTCCCGCTCTGCTGGGGCGGGCTGGGAGGTATAAGGAGGGAGCTATAAAGAATTACTTGGATTAATCTCTGGGCAATAATTTTATTTCATCGTAGAATCCACCCCCCTCTGGGGGTGGATTCTTTATCTTTTTTTCTCCAGTGCGAAAATTTTTCTTGACCAGAGAGATAAAGCTGTATATATTTTACTCATCAAGACGGTAACAAGTAATAACTGACCGATACAAAACTCTTCTTAAACGGTTTCAAAAAAAAATCTTATCGTCTGTTGAATCATAACATAAAGGTAACCTGGAACGGTTGCCTGCTTTCTGGATGGTACCAGAAAGTTGATAAAAGCCACAACCGTTGTGAAACGGTGTCGGAAAGCCACGGGTCTCCAGAGGGGAGATAGCCGGGTCGCCTACTTTACTCTTACCAGGAGGTTGTTATGAGAACCCTACGTGCTCTCTCCCATTGGATAAGCAGGAACTTTAACTGCCTGACACATCCTTTTTGTTCTTCTCAAGTCTGCATAACTCCACGATTGACCAGACAGTATCGCTATAAGTGTTCTACTTCTCTTCTCAAATCGTCTCTCTTTTTTCCTTATCAACAGGATCAACGTATTCCTGTTCGTATTCGTACCCAAAGGATTTGGTAATTTCTTAGGGATTTTCCAGGAAAATTTTTTCAAAAAAAAGAAGTATTCTGCGCATTCAGCATGGTAATTCTGACAACAGAATTGGTCGGGCGCAGCCCCTTGACTTGAGTGACTGAGAAAATACACGTAAGAGAGTTTTGTTATGCATGTATATTTAGATAATTGTTGTATGAACAGGTTGTTTGATGATCAATCAAACCGTCGTTTTCGTTTTGAATCAGAGGCTGTTAAGGTCATTCTGTCCTTTTGTGAACAGCGGCAGTGGCATAATATTGCCCAGTTTGAGGTTGACCAGATTCCTGATGAAGACAGGAAAAAGAAGCTCAAGTTGCTCATGGGGCAGAGTGATGAGGTCGTGAATATAGACAAGAGCATTTCCACCCGGGCAAAAGAATTTGAAGAGCAAGGAATACAGGCTTTTGACGCCTTGCATCTGGCCTGTGCCGAAGATGGTGCAGATGTTTTTTTAACCGTAGATGATAATCTGTTGAAGCAGGCATTGCGTCTTGAAGATTTGAAAGTATCGGTGAATAATCCGGTTGTTTGGCTTATGAAGGAGGCGGTGGCATGAAAATAACAGATGGTAAGGTGCAATGGGCTGGAATCAAGGCAGGCAGCAAAAATATAAGCGCAATTGAGCTGATCCGCTACCTCCAAAAGGTGGATAGCGGCTCGGGTGATTATGTACGAGAACGACAGACATGGCAACAGGACTACACAGTGGATATGCTGTTAAGTGTTGTTGACTAATAAAAAAGGGCCAACCCTTCTCCCCACGATGCAGGAGGCGGTCTGAATGCCGCCTCTGTGCGTCACCTTTTTTTTCTGATAACCTCCTGATGTTATACTCAGCTTCTGCACATCGAATAGCCATTGATTTTATCCGGCAATACGTGGTACATCTGGGGAAGAAAGTTTTTTGGGAGAAGAAATGAAATATGTTTTTAAGGGATGTTGAGGATAAGACCCATGAAAATAACCAAACAAGAAGTAGAACGAGTAGCTGCATTGGCTCGTCTGGAATTAAGTGAAGAAGAAATTGCGCAACTGACCCCGCAGCTGGATAATATCCTCAGCTACGTGGCTAAGCTGGATGAGTTGGATACCGAAGGTGTGCCGGTTACCACCCATACTCACAGTCAGAATAATGCCTTTCGGGAAGATGTGGTGCGGGAATCCCTGCCTCGTGAAAAGGCCTTAGCTAATGCAGCCAAGGAAAACGGCGAAGCCTATGTAGTGCCCAAGGTTGTGGGCTGAGAATGACTGTAGGGGTAGTACCTGCGTGCTTGCCTGGCCTAACAGGGCCCTCACAACAGAAGTTCCGCCCCTTATACTCTACTGGTAGCCAGTAAGATGTTTCCTTAAAGATCCCTCAGAGCACCTGATAATAGCGCTGACCAGCGCAGGCCCTGCAGAGAACACGTCCTTCCTGTTCCACGTCCCGGTTATCCTGGACATGATCCTTGCATTGCTCGCATTGCACCCGCCGTTGAGGCCGACCCGGCATATCGCATTCCGGGATATTGACCGTTACCTCCTGCACAAAAAATAACTCTTCTTCCGGCATGACTCGATAGGCCGCCAACTGCCGCTGGTATTTATCCTCAATCTCAGGACAGTATTTTTTAGAAAGTTCACGGGATTCCTCCAGCGCTGTCACCCGAACCGCCTTACCAGTCTCCAGATTCACAAAGGTGGCTGCCATAATGCCAAAATCCATCCAGCGCAAGGAGCGTTTGCCCAGACTGCATCCGGTCACTGACTGAATGGCATCGGTGGCACAACGATCAATTTCCACCAGCACATAGAGTTTTTTCCGATCCGCACCTTTGGGGTCTTCAATGCCGATGCGTTCAAGGCCCAGTATAGACATTCGAACACCGATGACCTGACCGGCGCAGATGTGGCCGTGGATTTTGGTCGAGACCTCTAAAAGTTCATCAAAGGATTCCATAAAATTTTCAAACTCCGTTGGGTGCCCGGCGTTGAAACACCGGGCTATTCTCTATCGTCCATGCAGGACTTTTTCTCATATTTTCTTGTCAGGAGATAAGATCATCCTTTTTCTCCACTGTACGTCGCCAGTCTGTCCTGTAATTCCCTACATCCCTGGCCGCTTTGAGCGGAAAAAAGGATACGATCTGCCGGGGCAATATTCAGGGCTGCATCCAGAGCTGCTGCCTGCTTGCCCTGTTTGTTTTTTGAGAGCTTGTCTGCCTTAGTGTAGATCGGCAGGCTGGGGATATTGTGATGCTGCAACCAATCAATCATCTCCCGATCTGTGTTCTTCAAGGCATGGCGCAGGTCAATGATGACGACTACGCAGGCCAGGGTCTCCCGCTCCAGCAGGTAGCCGCTGATCAGTACTTCCCATTCGGAACGCATTTGCTTATTCACCTGGGCAAATCCGTAGCCAGGTAGGTCGACCAGATAGAGTTGCTCCTTGACTTCAAAAAAGTTCAGGCTCCTGGTTTTTCCCGGCTTGGAGCTGGTCTTAACCAGATTTTTACGGTTGACCAGACGATTAATCAGGCTGGATTTACCTACATTGGAGCGCCCTGCAAAGGCTATTTCCGGGTAGAGAGGCTCAGGCAGCCGTTGCAGGCTGAAGACAGAGTCAATAAAGGTGACCTGGGCAAAGTTCATGTGTTCCTTATGGGGTACCGACGTTACAACGTCGGGTATTTTGATGAAAGACAGAAAAAATCAGATCACCTTGTTCAGCGAATACTCAATAATGCCTTCGGCCCCGATCTTTTTCAGCTGCGGAATCAGGTCCCGGACCTGATGCTCGGAAATAACCGTTTCCACAGAGAACCAGGGCTGCTTGTAGAGGCGAGCCACAGTGGGCGCGGTCACGCTGGGCAGAATCTCCAGAATATCATCAAACCGTTCTTCCGGGACATTCATCTTCAGACCAACGATTTTATCTGCCCGCAGGGCTCCTTGGAGCAGCATGGCGATATGGTCGATCTTTTCTTTTTTCCAGAAATCTTCCAAAGCCTTATGGTTGGCAATGAGCTGGGTATTGGACTGCATCAGCTCGTGGATGACCCGGAGTCCGTGGGCACGGATAGTGGCCTCGGTTTCAGTAACCTCGACAATGGCATCAGCCAGCCCGGACACAACCTTGGCCTCAGTCGCACCCCAGGAAAAGGAAATGTCCACCTTTATATTTCGTTCTTCAAAGAAATTGCGGGTCACGTTGACCAGCTCTGTGGATATGCGCTTGCCATCCAGTTGTTCCACTGAGGTAATCGGAGATTCTCCAGGCACGGCAATGACCCAGCGAGTGGGTTTCTTACTAACCTTGGAGTAGATCAGATCCTCTACTACAGCAATGTCTGAACCGTTTTCCAAGGTCCAGTCTTTACCGGTGATACCAGCATCCAGCAGCCCGTCTTCCACATAGCGGGACATCTCCTGGGGGCGACAGATATAAACCGACAATTCAGGGTCATCCACCTCCGGGAAGTAGTTCCGGGCCGCCATCTTGATCTTCCAGCCGGATTTTTCAAATAGGGCAATGGTTGCTTTTTCCAGGCTCCCTTTAGGGATGCCTACTTTGAGTACACTCATGATTTCCTCAATTATTGACGAGTCCGCCTGTCGCGGCTCGGGATTAGCATCTTTGGGTAGACACAGGGGTCTACCCCTACAAACGTTTCTTGAATCGCCTCACCGTTGGGGCCTTGGCCCCTGTGCCTGTCTTGTTCAGAGCATTAGAGGAGTACAGGA
The DNA here is from genome assembly GCA_011389815.1 of Desulfobulbaceae bacterium. Classification (GTDB taxonomy): domain Bacteria; phylum Desulfobacterota; class Desulfobulbia; order Desulfobulbales; family Desulfobulbaceae; genus Electrothrix. The sequence goes on from JAABTP010000048.1 coordinate 18,792, forward strand.
GACCGCAGATCAACCGTAAACCTTGTCTGGATCAAAGATTGGATCTGCAATAATTTCTAAATCATCGCCCTTGACCCGGCGAAAGAAACAGCTGGCATAGCCCTTATGGCAGGCAGCCCCGCCCAGTTGCTCCACCTTGAAGACCACGGTGTCTTGGTCGCAGTCCACCAGGATTTCTTTGACCATCTGGACATGGCCCGAGGACTCGCCTTTGAGCCAGAGTTTATTGCGGGAGCGGCTCCAGTAATGGGCTTTACCTGTTTTCAGGGTTTCTTGCCAGGATTCTTCGTTGATATAGGCCAGCATGAGTACATCGCCGCTGGTTGCGTCCTGGGCAATGGCGGGCAGAAGGCCGTCTTTTGATTTTGTGAAGTTGAGTTCAGGCATTTTTTTGTAGATTGTGATTGAGATAACGAGTCTGTTTACTGCTCAGTATTTTGATCCCGCAGGCTGATAATGAGTTCCTTGGATAATCCCGTGCCTGCGGCAATAATTTCGGGATCTATATTCTGTGTCAGCAGGTTTTGGGCTATAGAGAGCTTTGCTTCCTGTTCACCTTTCTCTCTTCCTTCCTGTATCCCGTCTTTTTTTGCCTTTTCCAGGGAACCTTTTTGCAGCCAGATAAAATCGCGGCGTTTAAACTGTACTTCAAGTTCGTCTTCATTTAATCCGGCAGTGTTTGCCAGCTCAAAGGCATCAAGGAGGTTGGGTTCAGAGAATGTTTTAGGGACGAAATCAAGTTCTCCGGCATTCTTGATAAAATAAATCCATTTATCTGTTACTGAATGCAGTTCATCCTCGTTCTTGGTGAATTTGGGAAGTTCTATAAAAATAAGTTCAATATCACCACTGTATTGAATCAGGCTTTCCTTTTCCCGTAGGTTCCAGTAGGAAATTACCCGATCGAATTCCTGAAACATTTCAAAATCAGTAATGGTCAGGGCGATGATTGGTTCCAGAGTGGAGTATTTTTCTGATTTTTTTAGCTGGGTGGAATAGAGCTTGGCTGCATTGTACAGCACTCGTTTTTCAAATCCCTCCACACTGAGCACCTGCATCTCAATAATAATCTTGCGGTGATCCGACAGGACAGCCTTGACATCCACATAGCTGTCTTTCATACCCTTGAGCAAAGGCACTTGGTACGGATCAACAATGGTAAGATCTGTAATCCCGGTATCCCCAAAATCAATGACCGCATTGAGAAAATCAATCAGGATAGCCTTTGACTGCTCGCTGCCAAAGACTTTTTTGAAGGCAAAATCGGTTTTGACGTCTAAAAAGTCCATGATTTTTTTTAATGCTTTAACTTCATTTGCTTCTGTGGATCCTTTTGTGTTTGAAGCTTGTGGTGTTTTTCCAGAATAAGCAATTCTTCAGTCAGCTTATCTGTGGCTGCCAGTACAATAACAGGCTGGGCCCTTTGTTGCACCCCAAGATAGAAGTCCTTGGCAATGGGCCATAGTTTATTGATACGGTTAATATTTTCTTTTAAAGCCCCGGTTTTGTTTGCATGGGCAGTGATCTTGCTCAGGCCAGCTTCAAATGTAGCAACAGCTTGTCTGAGCTGAATAACATTATTGTTATTTTCAATTCCGGCATGATGGGCAATATAATACTTATTGATCCTTTCCAGCTGGCGCAACAGGCGTTGGGTCTCTTCAAGGATAGTCTGTTCTGTGGTTCTGGCTTTGGGCAGATGTGCTTCAGCAAGAAAGCCAGCAGCATCAAACAGGGATTCACTGGCATCAATGACAATGGCACCGTTTTTCTTAGTAAGGGGCTTATGGCGAATTGCTTTGAGTTTCTCATAGGAGGAGAGGAGAAACTTCATAATGCTTTCCTGTTCCTTGCCCTGAATACCCTGTTGCAGCGTTGGCAAATTCTTGTCAAACTCGATCAGACCTTCTTCCATCTGCTCCACAGCTTTTTCGTACCGTATATCCTGTTCTTTGTAGAAATAGGATTTAGCAATTTTTTGGCTTGCTTGTTGAATGTTACTGGCCGCAGTTGATATACTTCCTTCACTGTCCTCTGCTAAAGCTTCACCAGAAAAAAGAGAGAATGCGCAGAAAAGAAAAACAAGGCTACATAGAAGTTTTTTGAACAGGATACTCATAATATATCGCCTCCGTTAGACAATTTATATGAAAGTACAGGGTGATCAGCTCAAGCCGTCCGATCAACTTTCATGTTTTGTTGTCCCGCCCTCAACAGGTGGGATAAAAATTGTTGCTTTTTTTTACTTTACCGGTAAAAAAACTGGTCAGCATGCCAAGCGCTGATCATGAACTATACTGGATAGAGTGGAAAGAGGAGTTCAAGAAACCTTTTTGGTTACCTCTGTTCCATTTTGTTTTGTTTTTCCCTTGTTTTCTCTTTCAATAAATTGAATCATGCAGGATGATCTGTGTTGGCAGTAATCACCAGGATGCTGACAGGCTGCTTGTTCAGCATCCATTTTATCTCCGTATTTTGCGCATTCGAGTTCCATGGTTTGCTTTCCTGTCTGAGGTATCGTTAAAAACTCAGTGCCAAAAACAGTACATTTATGCTGCTGAGCCGCCTTTGTCAAGGTTCTTTCGTTGCTGTATTGTGAGTACTGTGCCCGGGTTTGTTCAGCAGGCTTGTCAAATCAGCATGATTTATTATAAAGGGGGCACGCAAAATAACATCACGTTAACTTTATTCCTCGCAGGTCAGCGAGATTTCTTTTGGGAGAAAATATGTGCCCTGTTGCTTTGACTGATACTGTCACTGTCACCTATACAGCCTCTTTGGAAACCGGAGAGCTGATTGAAAAGAGAGATGAGAACAATCCTGCTACTGTATCCATAGGCAGTGGTGCCCTGTGCAAGGCTGTTGAGGCCTGTTTGTTTGGTATGGAGCCGGGACAGAGCAGGGTGATCCGGGTGGAGCCAGAGGATGCTTATGGGATCCATTATCAGGAATTGGTCCAGCAGATTCCCTTGGCGCATTTTCAGGGAAAGCTTGATCCCAAACCAGGGATGGTTCTTTCCCTGACCGTGGAAAGAGAGGGAGAATCGCATAAGGTGCCTGCTACGATTGCTCAAGTACATGAAGATGCAATCACTGTGGATTATAACCATCCTCTGGCTGGCCGGGTCATTGTCTATGAGGTCTCGTTGGTCAGTATCAATTCCTGATTTTCAGAGTATAACAACAAGGCAGCAACAGACAGCTTTTTAGTTCTGCGCAGGGAACTCGGCTTCCCGTTCCTCGGTAAAATAACAGAACCGGTCCCAGGAAACCTCGGTTCCTGAAACCGGGCATCGGAGTGCGACTTTTTTTTCGTCAACGCCAATGACCAGCCAGTCACCTTTGCGAGGTCCATCTTCTATATGTATTTTTTGACCTGGAGTAAGGGGATATCGTTTAAAAAAAAGGACTTTTTCGCTCATACTGTTTTCCTTTGTTAAGTGGTTAGCAGTGGTTAGCAGTGGTTATAGGGACTGACCTTTTGACTGGCATATCGTAGATTCGTAGAAAAGGTAAGAACTATGGATAGTAAACCGGAATCAAGAAAGGATGTCAATCCGTTTCAGCAACTTGATGAGATTGTTCGGAAGCTGCGTTCACCTGGGGGCTGTCCCTGGGATCAACAGCAGACCGGGAAATCCTTAAAAAGATACCTGTTGGAAGAGGCAACAGAGCTGGCCGAGGCCATTGATACCGGAGATGAGAGGCATATTCGGGAAGAGATTGGAGATATGTATTTTATCCTGACCCTCATGGGGCTTATTTATGAGGAAAAGGATGGTATCCCGGCCAGTAATGCTGTTCAGCAGATTTGTAGAAAAATGGTGCGCCGTCATCCCCATGTTTTTGAAAAACAGGAAGGAACATCCCTTTCAGAACAGGCGTTGCGGGAGCAATGGGAGCAAATCAAACAGCAAGAAAAGCAGCAGGGAAGAAGAAAATAAGTAAAAAGGAATGCTTTTTTGCTTGAAAAGATCTTCCAGAGTTGAGGAAGATGGTGCTTTTTGTTAGGGTAGCGGCGTAGATAACTACCTTATTGTGGTTGTTCGCCTGTTGTGTTGGGCCGACAATTTTTTCAAAGAGATTGAGTGAGGAGGATGTATGAAGGTTCTGGTCATTGGTTCCGGTGGCAGGGAGCATGCCTTGGTTTGGAAGTTGAGCCAGTCGGAAAAGGTACGATCCATCTGCTGTGCGCCCGGAAATGCCGGAATAAAAAAAATGGCAAACTGTGTTAAAATCAGCGCCGATGATATTGATGGGCTGCTTGAATTTGCCAAAAGAGAAAATGTTGATCTGACCGTGGTAGGGCCGGAAAATGCCTTGGCGGCTGGTATTGTTGATCGCTTTGAAGAACAAGGCCTGCGTATTTTCGGACCAAGCACGGCTGCTGCTGAACTGGAAAGCAGTAAGGTATTCTGCAAAGATTTTCTTAAAAAATATAATATTCCTACAGCTGCATATAAGTCCTTTGAAAAGATTGGTGCTGCCAAGAAGTATATTGAGAAAATCGGTGCTCCCTGCGTGGTCAAAGCTGATGGGCTGGCTGCGGGTAAGGGTGTTCTTATCTGCCAGACCGAAGATGAAGCCAAGGAAGCGGTTGAGCAGATGATGAAAGAGAATGCCTTTGGCGACGCAGGCAGCACTGTGGTCATCGAAGAATTCCTTACCGGTGAAGAGGCTTCTTTTATTGCCTTTGTAGATGGTGAGAATGTTCTTCCTTTGCCTTCATCCCAGGATCATAAGTCTGTTTTTGAAGGCGATCGTGGTCCCAACACCGGGGGAATGGGGGCCTATTCTCCAGCCCCGATTATGGATGAAGGGATGAGCATGCGGGTGATGAACGAGGTCATGCTCCCTGCTGTTCGCGGAATGGCTGAAGAGGGGCGGCCCTTTAAAGGCATGCTTTATGCGGGCATGATGATTGATGACGATAAAATTAATGTGCTGGAATTCAACTGTCGTTTTGGTGATCCCGAATGTCAGCCCCTGCTCATGCGCCTGCAAACCGATCTGGTGGACATCCTGGACAAGGCCCTTGATGGCAAGCTGAATGAGATTGAGTTGAAGATTGATCCCCGGCCCGCAGTTTGTGTGGTTATGGCCTCAGAAGGCTATCCAGGGAATTACATCACAGGCAAGCCAATTTCAGGTTTGGTGAATGCCTCAAAATTGAAGGATGTCGTGGTCTTTCATGCAGGCACTGCTATTGAAAATCGCAGGACCGTGACCTCGGGTGGTCGGGTGCTGGGTGTCACTGCAATGGAGAATACCACTAACAAAGCTATTGAGCGGGCCTATAAAGCAGTGGATAAAATCAGGTGGAAGGGCTCGTATTACCGACGGGATATCGGCCATCGGGCTCTTGTCCATCTAAAAAAAAATACCGGCCCCCTGGTGGGCGTGGTCATGGGGTCAGATTCGGATCTGCCGATTATGCAGGAAGCCACAGATTATCTTGATTATGTGGGGATCAAGAATGAGATCAGGATTTCTTCTGCTCATCGTACCCCGGACCAGGCAGCCGAGTATGCCCGGACAGCGGCCCAGCGTGGTTTAAAGGTTATCATTGCTGGTGCTGGCATGGCTGCCCATCTGGCAGGCGTGTTGGCAGCCCATACCACGCTGCCTGTGATTGGTGTGCCTATTGATGCCTCATCTCTGAATGGTCTGGATGCCCTGTTATCCACCGTGCAGATGCCACCGGGTATTCCTGTAGGGACTATGGGGATTGGCAAGGCGGGTGCCAAGAATGCAGCGGTCTTTGCGGCCCGGATTCTTGCTACTGATAACCCGGATTTGATTGCTGCTTTGGAAAAGCACAGTCGGGATATGGCAGCCCAGGTGGAAGCCAAGAATAAAGCCCTTCTTGATGGATAACAGAACAGGTTTGCTGATTTCTCGTGCTCTGCTCTGCTCTGCTTCAGATCCGGCAGCCCTTGATCAGGCTACTCATTTGCTTGATCAAGGCGGTCTGATTGCCTTTCCCACAGAGACCTATTACGGCCTTGGTGTTGATCCCTTTAATGCCGAGGCCCTTGAGCGTCTCTTTGCAATGAAACAGCGCCAGCCCGACAAGGCTGTACTGGTGTTGGTTGCTGAGCAGGCTCAGGTTGTTCAGCTGGCTGCTGAAGTACCTGCGGTTCTGCAGAAACTCATGAATCATTTCTGGCCAGGTCCGCTGACCCTGGTTTTTCCTGGGCGAACATCTCTGCCCGCCCTTCTCACCGGCGGAACCGGCAATATCGGTATCCGTCACTCTCCCCACCCCTTGGCTTCCCGCCTCCTTCATAGCTTTGGCGGTCCGATTACTGCGACCAGTGCTAACCGTTCCGGTGCTCCGCCTGCAACCACTGCTGCTGAGGTGCTGGACAGTTTCGGCGCGGAGATCGACCTGATCCTAGACGGTGGCACTACTCCTGGTGGGGCTGGTTCTACCTTGGTTGGGTGTGACCAGGACGAGCAGCTTTGCTGTTTGCGGGAAGGGGTGGTGGCTTTTGGGGATGTTCTTCGGGTGGTTCTTAAAGGTTAATAGTGATTTGAATCAATGGAGTCTGACCTTTTTGATCTCTTCTTATTTTTCATTGCATACAGGTCCACAACTTCCTGCCCAAGCGACAACCCTTTCGCTTTGAGATGGGTGACAAGATCGTCCACGCTGTAAGCATGATCACGGGCGATACTGTCTTTAATTTTCCAGAGTTCTTCGATGATTTCATCTGCCATCTTTGTTTACTCCCATAAGTTCTTGCGGAGTGCAAATCTCTGCACACGCATAGCCATGTGCGGCACATACTTTTCTCATTACAGGTTTCGTTTCAGCGTTGTCGATATGCCGACAGTTCCATGTCAGAAGATAGTCAACACCGTGAACTGCTGCTATTGCGATATGAAGCGAGTCATCCAATGCTTTTGCCGGAAGTGCGCTTTCTTTAAGGAGTGCTTTGGATAAGGTGACAACTGCTTCGGGGATTGCCAACAGCTGGATGTCGGATAAGGCATTGAGCCGCCGTGCAGCAGCCTCTGGATTACCTCGTCCAGCCTCTTCGGTGACAACCCCTGATGTGTAAAGAATGAAGCGGCTGCGTTGTGTATACCACCAGTCACTGGTTATTTTCTGCCAGGCTGCGGCCAGCAGGTCGTTTGTGGGACGAGCTGTGAGGTACGAGACGATTGAGGTCTCAATGTAAACAGTCTTTATCTTCATATATAACCGCTCTTGGCTCAAGCGTCATTTAGGCTTAACCGATTACTCCACGTTATATGCTCACAAAGCCGGGTGGCAAGCCCGGCCTGCCCAACCGAATAGTTATTTTCTAAAATACTCTATCGCACTATAATCAGGTTTCCCACTATCTTTGAAATCAGTTAATGAGATGACTTGTAAATGATTCTCGTCAAGGAGATAGAGCTTTAATGTAACAGTGGCAAAGCTCTTTTTATAAACAACCTCAGCGTATGTGTATTGCGTTTTCCTGCCATCCCAGAAACGATTGATAAGGATGTTCGGCTCCCATTTGCAATCCGTTGGTGAACACGAACCCCAAGCTTGAACAGTGTCGGGATCATTACTTGGCACACCATTGAGAACGGTATCATTACAGGCAAAGTTGATGTTAAGCTTTGTTATCCCTCTTGTCTGACTATCTTTATTGACCCAGTCGCCTGCCATATCCTGCGCCGCACATAGCGCAAATGATTGACCTGGAAAAGCCAATAAGCCGAATGCAAAAATAAGGAAAAGCTGTCTTAACAATGAGTTCATGATTGATACCCCCATGTAAGTAAAGACAATAAATTGAGAAAACATTGCAACTGATAATTTCCTATCTGACATATCCCTCTGGTACCACTTAAATAGCTGGAACACCTGGATGAAAATGCTCTTCTA
>JAABTP010000004.1 GCA_011389815.1 Desulfobulbaceae bacterium
CCCTGCTGGCCACTGAGAATATCTTCAATACGGCGGCTGAGATCGGGCCACTGCTCTTTTGGCAGGGAGAAATCCGTCCCCAGGTTCAAAAGGGTATACTGCCGTACCCCCTTTTCGGTTCGACGGGATTCCACTAACCGATAGGTAAAATATTTGCCGCCACCCTTCTTGCTCTTGATTGATGTTTTCCGAATATACATGGGGCGTATATTGACTTATTTTGTGTCCCATGTCAATCCCTGCCCCGCACTCTCTGGCACTACATTAAGAATCCGAAAATCTGTGATGAGTAATTACAGATATTTGAAAGAGGAGCAAGGCCCCAAAAAGGACTTTTTTTCGTGTTTTGAGCACAAATCCTACGAACTTGGGTTAGGGTAGAAGGTCGCAGTGGCACTGTCTATACAATCTATCGGACCCCAGTGGAACGTGGCCTCAAAGGTGATCTCCGCCGGGGTGACATCATCTGCCGGAGCAACTATGGTGACAACATTGTCAGTGTCAATAGTAACCGTCCAAGCTGCAGGGACATTCAATGCCTGCCAGGTGACATCGGAACATTCGCAGGTCTGATAGTCATCCAAATCAAAGGTCGAGAACGGCGCATACTGACCGGGTATCCCGGAAACTTGAGGGCTTTCATATGCCTCGCCGGAAGCAGCATCCTCCGTTTCCATTGTAATTCCTCCGCCGGTGACATTCAGCACAGCTTTCCATGTGTAAACGCCCAGATCATCACTGGGGATATTGTAGTTCACAGTGTCTGATCCCTGGAAATCGGTCAGTGTAATGGTGTCGTATTCAACGCCATCTCTATAGACGGTCAAAGTCCCGTCTGCCAAGAACCGTTCCACGCTGTAGTGAACGCTGACATCGTATCCCGTGTCTGTGCAGGCTGTTCCCGGTACTGTGACATCAACGGAAACAGGGAAAATAGTTGCCTGAAGTATCACTATATACCAAGGCGTTGCTAGGTATTGACCAGCATAGTTATAACCGTTCCAATAGCCCGAGTCCGATGTTGGATGAATCTGATCATTGACCAAAAATTCACAGTAGTGACCCCACCAATCACCAGCCGGGGTTTCCGTATTTGGTTGAGCATTGGGGATTTCTGTTATCTGTAACAGCTCGAGTCCCTTAAACACGCCGAACATGGCATAAGGATGACCAAGATTTCCAAACCAACCGCCGGAAGGGCCGTCATTCCAACGCGAGTTGATGTAATCAATGGCCTTTTGTACTCTCGGACTATCTTTATCATCACCGAGATAGTAGAATTCTACAAGTAAACCGCCTGTTTTTGCAACGTTTATCCAATTGCCTTGAACATCATATCCTGAGCCGCCCGTTACCGGGTCCTGAATAAAGGTAACCCAGTGCTGCATTTCATCTTTCACAAACTGGGGAGCATAGATCTCCCATTGTTCAGCAGCGACAAGACCAAGGGTGGGCCATTGTGCTACGGAATTGTCACCATAGCCAGTTGCATTATTGTAATAAGAATAGCGCCAAGCACCGCGCCCATTCTCACCGTCTATCTGCGCCCAGGCACAGAAGTCCACCAAGTCTTCCATGACTTCCCGATAGGTCATTCCTTTTAGATCACCTGTGGAAACAACCCGATTCGGTGTGCTGCTGGCCACAAGAGCCTGCATGACAATACCGGTTTCATACATGTAGGTGTAGCCAGTGGAGTCGAAGTAAACACCTTGACCGTTGCCGTTGGTGTCTGGGTCGTCATTCCGGCCAGGATAGCCAACGGTCTGAAGATTGATGTTTATTTTATGACCATATTGGAAAATAAAATCCAACCCTTTCTCCACTTCATCAGAGTAGGAAGAGCCACCGCCGGGAAAATGCCCCTCGTTTTCCAATGAGAGTACCGCTGTAGCTGTGTTTGCCAGATAATAGTCCCACCCCGCCTGCCCGAAAGAACCATCAGCACGCTGCTGGCTCGCCAGCCAAGCCAAGCCGTCCTGAATGGCATCATCAATTTCGGCCTCGGTGGCTGCATTCACCTGTGCTGTTATAATCGGTAGCAGGCTACCGATTAGTGCCATCGTAATGGCAATGAACTGTTTTTTCATTCTTTCCTCCTTATGTTTTTCTTGATGGTTACTTGTTTCAATACCTTCGCCATTCTGAATGGCGATCTTTCAGCAGAGGTTACAGTGTTTCAAAGAGTTAATAATTGACCTGTAAATTAAAAAACGGTCCGGGATTTGGCGGACAGAGTTTTAATTATTTTTATCTATACTCAACGAGTTACAGTGACAACCCACGAACACGTATTATAGCCCAATTAGCAAGCAAGTTGGGATGTAAGTCTGTTAGCTGAATGGCGAAGGTATTGTTGTTTAACATTTTTCTGTTTTTCGATATCCACCTCCTTTTTTCGATTGATCACTGTCTGCCCCGAATAAGGCCGCCTATTCCTCCGGCTCCTCCTTCTTCTTCCCCCGCTTAATCTCACTGGTACGGGTGCCACCCGCCATTTCGTACTCGCTGCTGTCCTTGCCGTACTTGACGCCCACCCCGGCCAGCATCCGACCGGACTTGGTGCCGAGTTTTTTCTCCCGGTCGTTCAGCTCATTGAGTAATGCGTCGGCCTGGGCAAGCAGGGTATTGTACTGCTCCAGAGTGCTTTGCACCTCGGCGATCTCGTCCTCAAAGGCAGCGACCGTGAGGCCGTTGCCCAAATCCAGGTTCGGATCAATAGCCTTCAGGTTGGTGGCGCGTTCCTTTGCTTCGGCGATGACTTGTGATGATCTGCGTTTGTAGGCCATGAGATTTCCTCCTGAAAAAATGGGTTTATCTTTGCCGTCACGGCGGTTGCGCATGTCCGGCAGCTGTTCCGGGATGTTCAATGTCTCATTTTGTACACCCCGGATGACGTTTCGTATATCCGGGAACACGTTCGGAACATCCTGAATCTCATCTCGGACGTTCAGAATGACGTTTTGGATGTGCAGAATTTCTTCCCGAACATCCGGGATCTCGTTTCGGACATTCAGAACCGCGTTTCGGATGTACGAGATCTCGTTTGGAACCTCCGTAATCTCGTCCCGGATATTTCAGATAAGGCTTTGTATCTCCGAAATCTTGATCAGGACATCCTCAACGAGGATTGGAACATCCAGAGGCTCGTTCTGATCATCCAGATTATTATTTCGTGTAGACATGAGCACCTCTGAACGTTATGAATGGAGAGTGAAAAGATGCAGAGGTACTTTGGCAAGCTCTGTCATGCAAATCGGTTGTTTCAACCTTTGATCATAACAACATTCTCTGTTATCAGGAAAAAGTCAAGCGGAAAATTAAAGCAAAACAGACAGATAAATGAGATTGATAATCATTGCCGTTGTCTTGTGGCGATTCCATCCGCATCGAAACAGGTACGGTGGGATTACTTTGCAGCACCTCCCGACCTTTTTTTGCCTGCTTGTGCAGAGGCTGATCTCTTGGTATAGTTGCCCATTATGAAAAAGAATGATAAGTATATCCTTTCCGCTGCTACCGTACTGGCCCTGTTCCCGGACGGGTTAGTGGAGAAGCTGGCAGCCGTGCATCAGGAATTCGGCGGTGAAATCTATTTGGTAGGCGGTGCAGTGCGTGATCTGCTTCTGGGGCGGCAGCCTGGCGATCTTGATTTCACCGTAGCTTGCAATGCCGAACAATGGGCAGAAAAGTTACAAGTTATCACCGGCGGAACCTATGTGGAATTGGGTCGGGAGGAAGACGCAGCCCGGATTGTGCTTCGGAAAGGAGTGGATGTTGATTTTTCTTCGTTCCGGGCCGGTGCGCAGTCCATTGCAGAGGATCTGGAGAAACGTGACATCACTGTGAATGCCTTGGCCGTGCCAGTCCATGATCTGCTCACAGGTCGTTGTCAGGACCAGAATGAGTTACCAATCATTGATCCGACAGGTGGGCTTGTTGATTTGGAGCAACAGCAGGTACGGGTTGCCGGGAAAAAGAGTTTTTCTGATGATCCGTTGCGGATGCTCCGGGTGTTTCGTTGTGCTGCGGTCCTTGATTTTACCATTGAATCGGATACCCTGGAACAGATCCACCAGCAGCGGGAAAGTATTGATCGGGTAGCCACGGAACGGGTTGCCTATGAGCTGGACTTGATTATGGCCTCACCCAGAGCGCATCAAACCTTCAGCGCGATGCGGGACAGCGGGTTGCTTTGGGAAATTTTGCCAGAACTGCGGGCAGGGCAGGGCATGGATCAGCCTGCCAGTCATCATCTGGATGTGTTTGAGCATTGCCTGGAGACTCTGTATCAGATGGAGCAGGTGCTTGCAGACCTTGAACATTACTTCCCGGTGACTTTCCCGGTAATGACAGAGTATTTGGCAACGAAAAAACGGCAGGTGCAGATGAAATGGGCTGCTCTGTTCCATGATGTGGGCAAACCCGTTACCTATGGGATCAATGAGGACAAAGGCGGGCGGATCACCTTTTATAACCATGATCTGCGCGGGGCTGACATCCTGACTGAAATCGCCGGGCGGCTTCGGTGGGCCAAAGAAGACACTGCGCTGGTCGCTCGGTTGATTGGTGGCCATATGCGTCCGTTTTTTCTTGCCAATAATCAGCGGCAGGGCAAGCTGACCCTGAAAGCCTGTCTGCGTCTGGTGCGAAAAATTGGAGAACACCTTCCTGGTTTGTTTCTGGTCGCCATGTCCGATGCTTTGGCTGGGAAAGGTGAGGCCAGCCCTGATGATATTGAGCAGGAGGTGGCCGGACTTTTTGACCGTCTGCTTCAGGTCGAGGAAAAGCATGTGACCCCGGTGCGCACGGCTCCTCCTCTGATTACAGGCAGGGATTTGATCGAAGAACTCGGTCTTACACCTGGTCCCTTGTTCCGTGAAATTTTGGACCAAGTGGAAGAGGCCCATATGGAACATCGGGTCAGTACCCGTGAGGAAGCACTGGCTTTGGCAGCCTCGGAGGCGGAAGACCTGTCCCGCCAATCCTTCTGAGCAATAAAGTCAAGAAAAAGCCCTGAAGGGGCTGTAATTAACCAGCTCAGGGTAACACCCTGAGTATTTTCATGTACAATCTGAATCACCATGCGGAAAGAACAGGATTTTTATTTTCATAAGGCGAAAAAAGATAATTACCCGGCTCGGTCAGTATATAAGCTGGAAGAGGCCCAGCAGAAGCATAAATTTCTTAAAAAGAAACAACGTGTTTTAGATCTGGGCTGTCATCCGGGCAGCTGGAGTCTGTATGCAGCCAAGGTGGTTGGAGCCAAGGGAGCTGTGGTTGGTGTTGATCTCCAGCACACCGATATTCCCACCCAAAAAGACCATGCTGAAATTACCTGGCTCTGTTATGATGTCTATTCTGATGAACTGGTCCCTGAGCTGCGCAAACTTTGGCCCGGTTTTCACGCCCTGATCAGCGATATGGCTCCGAGAACCACCGGTAATCAATTTTCCGATCACCAGTACTCCCTGCGCCTGTGCCGTCGGGCTTTGGAAATTGCTGAGTTGATGCTCCATGAGAACGGCAGTTTCTATTGCAAGGTCTTTCAGGGGGAAGATTTTCCGGAGTTTCAGCAAGAATGCAAACAGCGCTTTTCCACGGTTAAGGTGGTGAAGCCTCAGAGTTCCCGTACTGAAAGCCGGGAGATATTTTTGTTGGGACGTGGGTTTAGGCGATAGAATTTTTTCGAAGGAAAACACCGGCGATGTCGGTTCGATTTTTATACATGATTTAACAGTAACGAAGGAGAAGTAACCGTGTCAGGACATTCAAAATGGAGCACCATTAAGAGGAAGAAAGGTGCCAACGATGCAAAGCGAGGCAAGATTTTCACCAAGCTGATCAAGGAGATCACCGTGGCAGCCAAGATGGGCGGCGGCGACCCGGACGGTAACCCCAGGCTGCGTAGTGCCATTAATGCGGCCAAGACCGAAAACATGCCCAAGGATAATATCGACCGAGCCATCAAAAAAGGTACCGGCGACCTGGACGGCGCAGTCTACGAAGAGATCCTCTACGAGGGCTATGGGCCTGCTGGCGTGGCTGTGCTGGTGGAGACCATGACCGATAATAAGAACCGGACGGTCGCGGATATTCGTCATTATTTTTCCAAGAGCAACGGCAATCTGGGCGAGTCCGGCTGCGTGGCCTGGATGTTTGATAAGCGTGGCGTGATCGTGGTGGATGCCGAAGGCGTGGAAGAAGAGGAGCTAATGGAATTGGCTATTGAGGCTGGTGCGGAAGACGTGGTCGAAGAGGAAGGCAGCTTTCGAATCCTCACCACTCCCGAGGACTTCAACGATGTGGTTGATACCTTGGAAAAAGCCGAGATTAAGATGGATGAGGCATCCATCTCAATGGTACCGCAGAATACTGTGGAAGTGGCTGAAGAGAAACCGGCCAAGAATCTGCTGAACCTGCTGGATAATCTGGACGATCATGACGATGTCCAGAAGGTTCATGCCAACTTCGACATCCCGGATGAAATCATAGAGGCCCTGTCATAGACAATTTCCGGCCTCTTTATCGGCAAGGCGAGCCGGTACGGATTATCGGCATTGATCCCGGCTCCCGGATTACCGGCTACGGCATCATTGATAAGCAGGGGGCAGGGCTTGGCTTTGTCACCTGCGGCACCATCCGCACCGGCACAGAAAAAGATTTTTCCCGGCGCCTCCTCATCATCTTTCAAGGGATCTCTGAGGTTATGGAACAGTATAAGCCGGAGGTTGCAGCAGTGGAAGATCTGTTTTCTGCCCATAATGTGCGCTCAGCCCTTAAGCTGGGCCAGGCTAGAGGTGCTGCCGTGACAGCAGCCATGAACCAGGGTTTACCGGTGGATGATTACACGCCTCGGGTGGTCAAACAGGCCGTGGCTGGCTACGGGCATGCTGAGAAAGAGCAGGTGCAACACATGGTGCGCACCTTGCTCGGTCTCAGCGGCGCACCGAGTAGCGATGCTGCTGATGCCTTGGCTGTGGCTATCTGTCATGCCAATCATATGGATCGGTTGTAGTTCTTTCGAGTCAAGGAGGTGATTTATGGGTACTGTTCAGCGCAACCTGCTGGTTTATCTTCCATTGATCGGCGTAATCATTGCCCTTGGACTGCCTGCCCGTCTTGTTCCTCATTTCCTGCCCAACTGGTATGTCACCTATGCCGGTGATTTTCTCTGGGCCATGCTGGTCTTTTTTCTTTACGCACTCCTCTTTCGCTTTTCCACGAAAACATGCATCGTTGTTGCGCTGCTGACTGCCTACCTTATCGAACTTTCCCAGCTCTTTCATCCGGCCTGGCTGGACTCTCTCCGTTCCATCCGCCTCTTTGGTTTTATCCTTGGCTTTGGCTTTCTCTGGTCTGATCTTGTTGCCTACACCTTGGGGATCTCCTTGGCAGCCGGTATTGATTGGTTGTTGCTCAATACGGTATGCAAAGATGCTGATTATTAGTGTGGGAATACTGCGGGGGAAGAAAAAAGAATGTTTTCGGGGTGAGAGGGCAATGTGTTTTTTTTACATGGTAGGCGAGGCGGGATTCGAACCCGCGACCTTCGGCTTCGGAGGCCGACACTCTATCCAGCTGAGCTACCCGCCCGTACTCTGGGTAAGGAATGCCTGTACGATGAATAAGTATGAGAATCAATATCCAACCTCTGGCATTCGCTGACCCAATATAGTATTATTACTGTACGTCTGTAAATAAAAAAAAGCTCTATCCAATAAAGAAAATCCAGCGTTCTTGTTACTTGCCCCTCAAAAGAGGGGAAATCTGTTGACCCTTTTGTTTTTTATGCAGAAAAAAAGATTGACCGAGTTGGCAGCAGTGACTGTTGCCCTCCTGTTGGTGACCGCCGTTCTCTGGCTCACCGATGCTGATCGTTTTATCACCTCGCTTGTTCCCCGTGACCTTACTATTGCTGCTGTGCTTCCTGAGTGCAACAGGGCCTGGCCTGTGGGAAATCTTTTTCCCTGGAATATCCTGTATGAGGTTGCGCCGATCCCGGCAGTTATCCTTGCTGTTTCAGCCGTATTTGTTCTGTTGATGGGTTTTTTTCGTGAGCGCTTTGCCCATTGGCGTAAAAAGGCTCTTTTTATCCTGTTGTTGCTTGCCATAGGTCCAGGGCTGGTTATCAATGTCCTGCTTAAAGGAGAGCTTGGCAGACCCCGTCCCCGTCAGATCGTTGAATTTGGTGGAGAGCATCAGTTTACCCAGTGCTGGCAACCGGGCGGCGGAGGCAGCAATAGCTCGTTTCCTTCCGGTCATGCTGCGATTGCTTTTTTTCTCATGGCCCCTTGGTTTGTGTTACGGGATGGAAAGAAACGGTATGCAGAGGCCTTTTTGGTTACTGGCCTCCTGTTTGGCACCCTGGTTGGCGTTGCCCGGATTCTTCAGGGAGGGCATTTTGTCAGCGATATTCTATGGGCTGGAGGGATTTTATATCTTGTAGGCAGTCTGTTAGGGCTTGCCTTGGGAATGCATAAGGATGGTGTGGCTGATTAGGGATGCAAGTGAGGAGGCTTGTTGCTGCGGATTGAAACGATAATGCCTGGAAGTGATGCAGCCAGCGTGACCAGCCCGTAGAGCAGGGATAAGGTCAGTATCTGTGATTTTTCCGCTCCGATCAGGAGGAAAAAGGCCACCATCGCTCCTTCGCGGACTCCCCATCCAGCCAGTGATATGGGTAAAAGAGTCAGCAGGATGACTGGCGGAACCATGACAAAATAGGTCTGTATAGAGAACGTCAACCCTATCCCTTGACCGAGAAAGAAAAAGGTACTCATGGAGAAAAGATGAACCAGGAGGGAAAGACTCATTTGACTGGAGATGGCTGGCAGCGAAGAGTAAACTTGAAAATAACGCTCTGAAAGGCGACCCAGAAAGCCCAAGTATTTACCAACAGTAAAAAAGGAAAAATTACGCAGAAAAAAGAGGAGAAAGAGACCGGTTACCAAGATAATAAGAATGAGCAGGAGGGGATAGTAGACTTGTGTTGGTAACAGGTTGTGATTGAGCAGGATGGCAGCAATATTCAGAAGCAAGAGTCCGGCTAAGCCTATAATACGATCAATAAAGACACTAAAAAAGGCATCTTCAGTAGAGCTGGTGACTTGGGCGCAATCATAGATACGTACCCCATCTCCGCCAATACTGGTGGGAAGCCCTTGATTGAAAAAGGCCCCTTTAAAATAGCTGCCAAGGTAAAAACTCAAGGGAGCGTTGAAGCCCAGGCGATCAACGATGAGCTGCCAGCGATACGCAGCCACTGTGAGACTGGCCAGCTGGGTAAGCAGGGCAACAAGGAGATGGAGCGGAGAGATTGTTGTGACTGCTTTAAGAACCTTTTCTGGATGGATACTACGAAAGATCAGGAAGAGGAGCAGACCAGTGACCACGAGTTTCAGACTGTATTGCAGACTTGTCTTGGCCATTGATCAGGTATGGTATGTATCAACCTGGATTTTGCAGTATGGACAGGGGGCAAAACCAGCCTCATAGGCAACAAAGGTGCTGTTGAACTGAAGGGTGCAGTTTTTACAATGGTATTGTTCGCAACCCGGTAGGTGAAAGACCCGTTCCTGGGCATCAGCATGGACCAGCATTCCTTGCCAATCCGGCTCGTTTTCTGGTTTCTTATTCCCTTTACTCCGGCGTATGCTCAGGATCTGGTGGAATAAAGTGGAGAGTCTCTTTAGTGGGTTGAGGAAGAGGACATCAATAACATATTCTATCCACAGGGTCAGGCGTTCAGAGAAAATCGGGCGTTCCTGCTCAACCCTCCAGAAAATAATTCCTGTGATAATTGCAAAAATAACATTGGGCAACCACATGCCTGTCAGCAGGGACACGGCCATATCTTCTACCATGACTCTGAACAGGGTAAAAACAATATAATAGAGGACAAAGAATCCTAATCCCAGAGGGATGCCAACGGCCTTACGTCCTGGGCCAGCCTGCAGGCCTAAGGGTAATCCTAAGAGGCTGAGGATGAGGCAGCCCACGGGCAGGGCCAGGCGATGGTGGTACTCTGTCAGATAAATGATGCCAGCCGGGGTATCAACTCCGTACTTCTTGGCAGCGGCCTGGAGCTGTTCCTGTGACATGCTGCCCCGGCTCAGAAGGGTGACATCATCCCCATCAATACGGGTAGGCGGTTTTAAAGGGATATTGAGCTGGTACCGTTGGAAGCGGACGATCTGGCTATCCAGTGCATCGGTATTATGCAAGGTACCCCTGCTGAGCACGATGGTGACAGACATGGTACTGATATCTGCCTTCATCCGGCCTTTTTGGGCCATGATGATAATGGGTTGCTCCCGGCCACGCATGTCTGAGACATAGACACCGTTCCAGTGCTCGTTCTCATCAATATCATCAACATACACAACAAGGTCGCCCAAGGCCTCGGTGAATTTTTTTTCCTTGATTCCACTGTCTATCTTTTCCTTTGCCAGCTGGAACATAAGTTGGTGCATAGCAGTTTCACCAGCCGGAATAAGGCGGACTGAGAAATAGCCTGTCAGGGCTGCGATAAAGGTAGAGACAATAATAACAGGTGGAAGCATCTGCCGCAGGCTTATACCACAGGCCTTGAGCGCGAGAATTTCCCGTTCATTGGTGAGACGGGTAAAACCGATAATCACCCCGGCCATGCTGGCCATAGGAATAACATAGAGCAACATGTGCGGGAAAATATAAGAAAAAAGCCGGATGAAATCGGGAAAATTTATTCCCAGTTCAAGGACGACCTCAAGCAGCGGAATGAGTCGGATAAGGAAAAAGACCCCGTACAGGATAAGAAAGCTGGCAAAAAAGGGAGCAAGCAGTTCTGTTGCCAGATAGCTGTACAGAAGAAAAGGGATACCGTTGCGCTGCATGGTGTTTTATAAGATGTGAGTGGCTTTTTATTGGATAATATTGTTAATATTCACATCAATCCAGTGCTGATCCCACCATTCAACCGGGGTGACAAAGATGCCGTGGACCAGCATGGAAAAGTGAAGATGATCGCCTCCAGCCATGCCTGTGGTGCCTGAGTTGCCAATAACCTCTCCTTGTTCCACGAATTGCCCTGGTTCAACCCCAATTCGGCTGAGATGAGAGTACAGGCTGGTCAGGCCCTGGCCATGATCTATCATGATCATGTTACCGTAAATGCCAAGATAATTTGCAAAGATGACTTTTCCTCTGTTTGCAGCTTCAATAGGGGCCTTTGCTGTTGAAGCAATGTCCATGCCCAGGTGGGTTTGGTAATCAATGGCCTCTCCTTGGTAATAATAGGTCCGTTGATCAGCAAAACCAGCCTTGCCAGCTCCGGCCATGCGGAGGAAGCGACCCTGCCATAATTGTTCACTTGCGGTGTTTTTGCAGATGTCAGCAATTTTTTCCGCATTGCGAATGCGAACCTTCCTGTTGACAATAAGATATTTTTCCAGGTTGCTTCCTGTGAGTTCCGGGTAGCTGTTTTGGAATTCCGGAATTTTTTTATTGAGAAAACCGTCTGAAACGTAAATGCGGTCTTTCCTTTCTTTTGCAGCCTTTATATGCATGGAAAAGATACTGCTTCCTTCATTACCAGCCTGATCCACTCCTACAACCCGCATCTGTTCTGGTTTGCCACTATCCCAAGGCAGAGCAATGTATGCTATAAATCGTTTTTTGCTGCCTGCAAGAGGGTATCCCTGAAAAAAGCTGTCATCCAGCATAACCCCATGACGTTTTGAGGGCTCGGAGATGCTGTAGACCACAATGCCACTTCCACCTGGTGACATATATTGCTGAGCATGTTCAATATGAACCCGTGGAGGACTGGTGTCAATAGTTACCGGGAAAACATGGGTTGTCACATTACCCTGTAAATTGCCGTTCAAAGAAAAGTCATGGACAGAAACCTGAAGTTTGGCCTTGCCTTCTTGGGCCTCGGTCTTTTGAACATCCAGAGTAAAGGTTTCCTGAATTGTATCAGGACCTGCTTTTGTGAGCCAGGCCTGACGGGGAAAGCTTTTGCTGAAGAGCTGGAATTCTTTTTCGTTTTGTTGAAGAACAATAGAGACGTGTTGAATACCACTTCGTTGATCTGCTGCCTGTACCTGAATTTCCTGGGGGCTACCAAGAAAGAGCAGGTCTTTATTCAAGGTTATTGTTGGTTTTTCTGTCTCAAAGAGTATGAAACCGGCTGCCACACCAGCAAGAAGAATAAGGAGGATGAGGGTGATGAGGACGTTGCGACCCAGTCTTTTTTTGCTGGAACGGGAATTGCCTATTCTGCGTTTGTTTTTTGAGATCATGGTAGCAGGTAAGATAAGGAGTGATCGTTTGAGGGTTTAAGCTTTTCTTTGAAAAGATTATTCGTCCCAGATAATCTCATATTGTGGTTTATGAAGATTGTACTCTGGAGATACAGTAATTTTTTTACCAGTGGTTTTTTCAAGATGGTGAAGGTGATGCGCTTCCTTTTGGGACAGAGTGTTCGCAATATGAGGATGCACCTTAATCGTTATATTTTTGCCATCAGCATGACGGTTGTCTCGGTATATTTTACGAAAAATTTCATAACAAACAGTCTGTCGTGATTTGACAATACCTTCTCCGCCGCAATGATAACAGGGCTCGCACATCAGTTGGGACAGGCTTTCACAGGAGCGTTTCCGGGTCATCTGAACCAGGCCAAACTCTGAAACCTTGAGGATGTTTACCCGGTTTTTATCCTTGCGCATAGCCTCCTGAAAGGCATTATATAGTTCTTCTCTATGCTGTTCTGTTTCCATATCTATGAAATCAATGATAATAATTCCACCGATATTGCGAAGTCTAAGCTGGTAGGCAATCTCTTTGACTGCCTCCATGTTTGTTTTAAAGATAGTCTCGTTGAGATTATTTTTTCCAACATAACGGCCTGTATTGACATCGACCACTGTTAACGCTTCTGTGGTTTCAATAATAAGGTATCCACCAGAACGGAGCCAGACTTTTTTGTCAATAGCCCGGGCAATATCCACCTCAATGCCGTAGGCATCAAACAGGGGAACCTCACTGTCATAATAGACTATCCTGTTTTTCAGCTTGGGCGCAAAGGTAAGGACAAAGTTGAGAAGGCGCTCATGCATACTTTTTGAATCAACAACAAGCTCATTGACACTGTCTGTAAAGAGGTCTCGCACTGCCTTGAGAACCATGTCCAGATCTTTATAAATCAGGCAAGGTGCTTTGGCTCGTTGGGCCTTGGAGTGAATATCATCCCAAAGCAAGAGAAGAAACTCCATGTCTGCTTCAATTTCAGCCTTGGTAACATTTTCAGCAACAGTGCGGACAATAAATCCTGTTCCTTCTGGTCGCAGTTGCTCAATTTTTTGCCGGAGTTCCTTTCGAATACTTTCGTCTTCTATTTTACGTGAAATGCCGATATGATCGGTAAAGGGCATAAAAACCAGGTTGCGGCAGGGAAGGGTGATATGACAGGTCAGCCGGGCACCCTTGGAACCGATGGGCTCCTTTTCAATTTGCACTAAAATGGTTTGCCCTTTTTTGACCAGATCTTCAATAGCAGGATGAGATGAGGTGTTGGATTCCCCATTCTTTTCTGACCATGAAGAATGCTTTCCTGAATGTCTCTCTGAGGTGGAGAGCTGTGACATTGATGTGTCAATATCATCAACATATAGAAAGCCTGTACGATCAAGACCAATGTCAACAAACGCAGCCTGCATACCTGGCAGTACCCTGACTACTTTGCCCTGGTATATATTGCCCACCAACCCTTTTTCTGTCAGACGTTCAAGGTGGAACTCAAGCAGGTTGCCACGTTCCACCACCGCAATACGGTTTTCATAAGGTGTTGCGTTTATTACAATGTCTGTATACATATTGCGATATTGCGAGTACTGTCAGGATACTTTTTTCGGACAGGGTTTTTATTGTAAAGAGTCAGAGCAAAGTTTTAGCAGATGTAGAAACTTATTTCCTGAGCAAGCATCAGGGTACTTTTGTAAATGCGAAAAATGCTTTATGATACTCGACAACAAAGGAATTTCCCAGAAGAAATTTTTTACTGCATTGGCCAGTGAAGAATATAAGCAAGAATTGTTCTATAGTTACGTCTGGCTTGAAATTTTTGAAATGTATCCTATGCTGTGTTGTTGTCCCTTATCACCAGAGGGATGAAAGTTGGAGGTATTGCCATGCCTGTTTATGAAAGAAAAACACTGCCCACCCTTTTACAGCAGATCAAAAAAGGGGAGGTTGTTCCTGCTTATCTGTTGATCGGAGAACGTTATCTCTGCCAACAGGCCGCAGACCAGATAGCCACCTTGCTCTGTACTGCTGGAGGAACGGTCCATAGTATTGACGGTGATACAGAGGATAGCAACCTGACTCTTTCTAAGCTCAGAAGTTTTAGTTTGCTGGGAGGCCGGCAGATTTTCAGAGTGAATAATACAAGATTATTTCATTCTAAGAATGTTGCCCAGGCAATTTGGAAACGGGCCGTACAGGCCCATGAAGGTAACAAGCCTGAGAATGCCTTGAAGTATCTCCGGGCCATGATGGAAGCGGGCGGTTTAGAAGCCAATACAGCAGAAAATGATCCTGCCAGCCTGACTGCTGCCCAATGGAAAAAATGTTTTGGTTTTGCCAAGCCTGCTGAAAAATTAGAATGGACAGGAGAAATTCTTACCCGTTTTTCCGGTCAACAAGAAGCAGAATCAAGCAGGATCAATCTTTCCCAAAATAACGGAGAAATGGTGCTGGCAACCCTTGAAGGAGGAATACCAGAGAATAATATTTTGATGCTGTTGGCTGAAGAGGTTGATAAGCGTAAAAAACTGTTTAAATCCTTTAAGGAAAAATATGCAGTGATCAATCTGCATGTGGATACCGGAGCAAGTACACAGGCCAAAAAGGTGCAACAGGCAGTCCTGCAGGAACAAGTAGCTGCTGTGCTGGGGAAGATGAACAAGACAATGGCCCCAGGAGTGATGGAGCAATTACTTGAGCGGGTTGGCTTTCATCCAGTTGCTGCAGTCATGGAAACTGAAAAACTGGCCTTATCTGTGGGAGAGGCTGAAAAAATTACCATGCCAGACCTGGATCGTATGGTTGGCCGTACACGACAGGAGGCTTTTTTTGAGCTGACCCAGGCAATCAGTGAGAAAAAGCCAGAACAGGCCCTGCTTATTGCTTCACGGCTTCAGGAAAATGGTATTCATGCCCTGGCTCTTGTTGCAACCTTGCGTAACTTCACCAGGAGTTTATTGCTCTTTCGCATTCTTCTGGAACAGCGACAGTATCATTTTCGCCCTGGTATTTCAGCAAATGCGTTTCAGGAACAATGTTTGCCAGCCTTAAAAGAAAATGAGCGTTGGAAAGCAGAGCTTTCTGGTCATCCTTTTGCTGTGTACATGCGCTTTAAAGCAGCTGCTTGTTTTTCCATTCCTTTTCTTCGTTCCTGGTTGCAGGATATTTTGGCAGCAGATATGCGCCTGAAAGGGTCTTCTGTGGATACAGAGACTATTATCCAGCATTTGATTCTTTCTATGATGACTGCCTGATATTTGAAGTCAAGAAAGGAAGCTTGCAAAATCATCCTTGGGCATTACAATACAAGAAGGTAAGGAGAAGAATCTTTATGAGTAACGCCGGACATATCGGGCTGTTTTGTATTGACCCGAAAAGCATGTGTATGCTGAAGAATGGATGGCAAAAGATTGACATTTGAGATTTTAACAGCATATAATCAAGAAGATGGGAAAAACAGATTCAGGACATAAGGAAGAGATACTGACCAGGGATAAAAAAGATTTTCAAGAACCTCCCTTGTATAAGGTGCTTCTCCATAATGACGATTATACAACCATGGAGTTTGTGGTTATGGTGCTGGAAACGATCTTTGGTAAGGATACCTCAGAAGCAACCACGATTATGCTTAATGTCCATCATCAGGGGATGGGAGTAGCTGGAGTATACTCCCGGGAAATCGGAGAGACCAAGGTGTCTGAAGTGCATCAGACAGCCCGGAAAAATCAATTTCCGTTGAAATGTTCGTTAGAAAAGGCATAACTGACCTTTCTGCATTGAGACGGTGTACTTTACCCATAATACTGCTATGTTGAGTAGAGAATTAGAATTAGCCTTGATCAAGGCCATTAAAGAGGCTAAGGCAAAAAAGCATGAATATGTGACAGTTGAGCATATGCTCTGGGGGCTTTTGTATGATGATCTTGCCGCTCATATTATCAATAAATGCGGCGGTGACAATAATTCAATCAGAGAACGGCTCCAGTCCTTTCTTGCTGGTGGTGTGCCGCTCTTAGGTGCAGGCAAAGACGAGCCCTCTCAGACCGTTGCCTTTAACCGGGTTCTGCAGCGGGCTGTTAATCATGTCCAGAGTTGCGGAAAAAAAGAAGTGGATACCGGCGATGTCCTGGTTTCAATTTTTGCTGAGCCAGACTCTCACGCCGTTTATTTTCTGGGCAGTGAAGGTGTTGGCAGAATGGAGGTTGTGGAGTATATCTCTCATAATATTCCGGAAAAAATACAGAAAAAACCTGCTCCTCAACCAGATGACTCGGCGTCTGCTGCGAAAAAGCAAAAAGGCAAAGAGGATGTTCTGGAACAGTTCACAGTGAATTTTGCAGAACTGGCTGAGCAGGAGCGCATTGACCCCCTGATTGGGCGTAGCCGTGAACTTGAGCGGATGATGCAGGTGCTTTGTCGTCGACGAAAAAATAACCCCTTGCTGGTTGGTGAGCCAGGGGTGGGGAAAACAGCCATTGCTGAGGGCTTGGCCCTGCGTATCTATGAGGACGGCCTTGCCCGAAAAGGAGGAGAGGAAAAGGAAGAGCCAGACCCTGAAAAACTGGTACCGGATTTGCTGCAAGATACCACTATCTATATGTTGGATATGGGTGCCTTGGTTGCCGGAACAAAGTACCGCGGAGATTTTGAGAAAAGGCTCAAGGCTGTGGTGACAGCTGTGGAAGAGAAAGATAATGCTATCCTCTTTATTGACGAGATGCATACTATCATTGGAGCGGGTGCCACCAGCGGGGGGTCTATGGATGCCTCCAACCTTTTGAAGCCTGCTTTACAGGCCGGAACCATTCGCTGTATTGGCTCAACAACCTATGAAGAGCATAAAAATTATATTGAAAAAGACCGGGCCCTGTCCCGTCGGTTTCAAAAAATTGATATTGAAGAGCCTTCGATTGAAGATACCTGTGAGATCCTGAAAGGTTTGCAATCCCGTTACGAGGAGCATCATAATCTTTCCTATTCTGCGGAAGCAATCGAAATAACAGCTGAACTTGCTGAGCGATACATCAATGATCGTTTTCTCCCGGATAAGGCTATTGATGTTATGGATGAGGTCGGAGCCTCTTTGCGTCTGGCAGGGAAGATTGGTGAGACAGTAACTGTTGAAGATGTGGAGAAAATTGTCTCTAAGATGGCAAGGGTTCCTGTGGTATCTGCAAATAACGATGAAACCGATGGACTCCGTCATTTAGAGGATGAGCTCAAGTCTTTAATTTATGGTCAGGATGAGGCTGTGAGCGAAGTGGTACAAGCCGTGAAACGTTCTAAGGCTGGTTTGGGCAATCCGCTCTCACCCACAGGGTGTTTTCTTTTTGCCGGTCCTACTGGCGTGGGGAAAACCGAGGTGGCCAGACAGTTGGCCCAGTCTATGTCTATCCATTTTGAGCGTTTTGATATGAGTGAATACATGGAAAAACATGCTGTGGCACGGCTTATCGGTGCTCCTCCGGGCTATGTTGGTTTTGAGCAGGGTGGTTTGTTGACAGATGCCATCCGCAAGCATCCCCATACTGTGCTCTTGTTGGATGAAATTGAAAAAGCCCATCCTGATGTTTTTTCTATCTTGCTTCAGGTGATGGACCACTCAACCCTGACTGATAACAGTGGACGGCGGGCTGATTTTCGCAATGTCATCCTGATCATGACTACCAATGCCGGTGCCCGTGAAATGAGCGAGAGAAGCATTGGCTTTATCGGCGATTCCAAAGGAAGAGAGCAAAAAGCCCTGAAAAATCTTTTTACCCCGGAATTCAGAAACAGGCTTGATAGTGCCATCACCTTTCATGCCTTGGAAATGGGTGCGGTTGAGCGGATCGTTGATAAGATGGTGATTGAGCTTCAGGCCCAGCTGGCAGATAAAAATGTCGAGATCTCCCTGACCCCGGCAGCCCGGCGTGGTCTGGCAGAAGAGGGGTATGATCCGGCCTATGGTGCCCGTCCGTTGCGCCGGCTGATTATGAAGGAAATCGGCGATGTGCTGACAGAGGAGATTCTTTTTGGTAAACTCAGCAAGGGGGGCAAGGTACGTATTGGTCGTCGGAGGGGAAATATGACGTTTTCTTATCCTGAATAATTTATTTTTTCGTCATGAAGAAGAGGTGTTGGGGTCAGCCTATGGGATTCATAGTATCTACTTTAATATATCCTGTGCATTAACTGTGCATTAAGGATGAACCGAAAAGGGGAGAAAAATGGTTAAGAATATTATTTATATTGTTATTGTTGCGGTGATTGGAGTGCCATCCTGGCAGATTGGCACCGTGATGCTGGAAAAAAAGAAAACAGGCTATATGCTTCAGGAGCAGGCCAATAAGATTAAGAAATATGACAATCCAGAGCTTATAAAGAAAAAAGTGGAGGAGAATCTGGAGCTTATGGGGTTGCCGACCAAGTTTTCTTTGAAATCTCTTGAACGAAGGAAAATCCAACTTAATTACACCTATCATGGGGATGCCACGATTTTTGGCTATACCTATTATCAGGTAGAAGAAGAGATGGAGAAGATAACCGAAGATGGTGAGTTTGATCGGTAACAGGAGAGAGTAAATTCGAGTGATATCCGCATTACGGAATCCAGGGCAAACAGATCAGTCCTCCCCTGTTTGCCCTGTTTTTTTATCCCTCTCTTTTGGTAAATACTTCAGCCTCTCCAGCCCAGCTTTTTTAGCCAATTTTCCTTGCTTAACCCACCATGCCTGTCCGAATATTGAAATTTTTTATTATCTGCTGTTGGCTCGCCCTTCTTGTTACCTTGGTGAAACGGGATTTTTTGATTAATGCTCTGAAGAGTGATGAGCAGGAGGTCTTGATTCAAGCAAAACATCAGCAGTACTATGGTGTGCATCTTCATGATAAGCGCATAGGCTATGTCATGGAAGATATCCGCCCTGACGGAGAAGATCGTTTGCGTGTCCGTCAGGAGGCCTCACTGCGTCTTAAGGTACTTAACTCAGTGCAACCGATTCGGATGGATCTCACAGCGACAGTGGGCAAAAGTCTCCAGCTCCGTACCTTTGAATTTCTTTTTTCTTCACCATTTTATACGACCAAGGCAGAGGGAGAAGTTCAGGGTAATACGGTTCACTTTACCTTAGATACCGGGGCCACAGTTATTCAGGATACTATCACTCTGCAAGGCCCACCTGTGTTGCCTTTGAATCAACGGGGTTATCTCTTGGGAGCAATGGATGAAAAAGGAGATAAAGTAAAGATTCCCTTTTTTGACCCTTTTTCCCTTGCTGCCCGATCTTCTGTGGTCACCTATAATGGCCAGGGAAAGAAGCTGTTGAACGAACGAATATACCATCTGCATCATTTTACAGAATCGTATTCAGGGATGCAGGTTAATTTTTGGCTGGATGATCAGGGCAAGGTTATCCAGCAGCGCTCACCAGCTGGTTTTGTTTTTCAGGCAGAACCTAAATTTAAAGCAATGGATATTCGGGATAGTGGCGATGAACTTTTGTCCACGGTTGCTGTGCAATATACAGGCAAGCTTTTTCAAAAAGATGCCCGGAAGGCGGTATTTCAGTTGCATTTACCAGAGGGAGCAGGGGTTGCACTTAATGGTGGGCGACAGCGTTTTGCCGATGGTCGTCTTGTCTTGACGCAGGAAATTTTTCCTCCGCTTTCAGAAGATAAAACAGGTGAGTCTCTTGACCTGCAACAGAGCTGTGGAGGAGATGGCGCAAATATCCGTGCCAGCCGCTATGTTCAGGCTGATGACCCGGCTATTAAGAAAAAGGCCAGAGAGATTGTTGGAGGTGTGACTGAGCCTGCACGTCAGGTCGCCCTGCTGGCAGATTGGGTGTACAAAGAAATTGAAAAACGACCGGTTATTGGTTTGCCTGATGCCCTCACAACCCTGAAGAGCGGCAAAGGGGATTGTAATGAGCATGCCGCCCTTTTTGCAGCTTTGGCCCGGAGTCTTGATATTCCCACGGCTATTGCTGCTGGCGTTACGCTTCAAAATGATGCCTTTTATTATCATGCCTGGAATGAGGTCTGTCTGGATGGGCAATGGATCAGTCTGGATACCACCGTTAATCAGCTCCCAGCTGATTTGTATCATATCCGTTTTACCCGTGGGGATCTGGAAGGTCAGCTTGCTATTGGGGCCTTAATCGGCAAGTTAGAGATTGAGATTTTGCCGCCTCATGAGTAACAGGAGCCTTTCCTATCCCTCCTCAAAAGGATGATTGCGGAGAAAAGATTGTGCCTTTGGGGGAGGATATGCGTGTCTGCCCGGCATAAAAGAAGTGGTGAACACACAGGTTCGCCACTACGACATGCGAAATAATGGGCAAGGTGTTTCTTGTTGAGTCCCTTATATTTTAAATTTTAACTGCCTGTGTTAGTCACCTGCTTGAGGTGATTTTACTGAGGGAGGTTTTTGGGTGCCTCTCGACTAAAAAAGATCAAGTATTTTTCTAAGTTTATTTCTCTTTGAAATAAAAATTCTATTGCAAACTAAATTATCACTAAAGCAGAAAAAATCTCGTCGTGCAATCTCATCCTTCAAAATAAGAGGATTAGTGCTGTGAGTGGAAATGTCAGATTTTAGAGCTTTGTAGCTAGCTGTTTTCATAGCAATAAATTCAACCCCGATGCCGCTGTCAGTCTTTCTGGTTATTACTCCAACACTACGGATAGCAGAATCTGAATAGCCATTCGCAGTTCTGATTGCTATTTTACAAATATCGCCTTTTGCTTGTTCGAATGAACCGTTAATAAAAAGACCGCTGAGGCTGATATTTTCAAGAACGCCATGATATTTTTTTTTAGAAAAATCAATATGTACTGCCCGTTGAATTGCTATCCGGGAAAATTTACGCTTATTCCCATTCCTCATCTCTCTATACGAGTTTTCAATATCTTGGAGCTCTTGATTCAACCTTTCAAGATAATAAAAATTAGTCTGATAAAGAAATGGATGACTGTCCCTATACGTATCAAGTGTTGCTTCAGTACAGCCTATCTTTACTTTTAACTCTTTAAGACGATTAAGCTTTGTTTTTGGGTCATTCATGATGAACTCGTGTATAACTTGAGAGTTGTTATAATCGTGAAAAGCCCAACACGATTATGAGATGTTATTTGAGCGTTTTTTGTGAAGATAAATTTCAGTGACAGTGCAACGAGTAATTTACCACATTCCTGATTGATTGATAACAACTATAATGAACCCATATTTAGGACAGCTATTTAAGGTAGATTTTTTCTAAAAATGGTGATTGCGATTTTGATCACTCGGCAACGAGTTTACAAGTTATACCGGGAAGATACAGTGACTATCATTTCGTGCATGTTTCATGATAAAAAATGAGGTGATGTATGAACAGCCGAGAAATACTATCATGGGCTTTAGCCCTGGTAGCTTCCTGAATCCCAGCGATAAATCAATGGGCTATGAACAAATGTCCCTTCATGATTAAGAAGTCCCAGAGGGACGAACCGAACATAGCCCACCGTTTTAACGGTGGTTGTATTTTTCTTTCCCCGGCAAGATATTCCGACTGACTGATGTGTTGCTGCTCCTGTGCCTGCATCATTGTGTCTCCTTTCTTAATGGTTACTGTTCCAAGACAACACGAAAAAGCTGCACCAGGCCAGTTTGCTGCTCTCTGCTGAGAAACCACGGAGCACAACGCAGGTTTTCAAGGCTGTCTGGAAAATAACCGTCGCAATAAATGCGAAAGACCGAATCTGCACTGAAGTGTACGCTCTGGTCTTTCAGCCACTGGCAACAGCCTCCTGGTTATGGTAGGTGATCTGCGGGACAATGCCTTTGAGTTTTTCTGTGTTGTGTGTGTACACAGGAAAAAAGTACGTTGAAGTCCTTGCAGGATGAAAAGTTTTTTGTTTAGGTGTAACCTGATAATAAATACCCCAGACAGAAAAAAAACACAACAATTCATCAATTCCAATCTGATAGAATCAGATTTCGCCTTCAGATCGTGGTGAGATCAGATCAGGTGATTGAAGGGGGCAAACTTGATGGTGTCGTAAAAAGATCGTTTTTTTTTCGGAATCTTATTCCGTAGTTCGCTGAATTGCTGTTAGCAATTCGCCATTTTCTGACTTTTTACTAAATCATCAAACTCGAATTCAAATAAGAAGAGTAAGGGGAATGAGTATTAAAAAATTACTGCTTGATCCCAAAACAGTTCTTATCGGAGTCTGTGCAGGATTCATTATAGGGCTGTTTATGAAGCCATTGGGAGCTGCACTGTTTCCGTTCGGCAGCATTTATGTGTCGTTTCTCTCGATGTGTCTGGTGCCTATTTTAATTACAGCTATTATTGAAGGTATTGCCGGGCTGCTTCGGGATCCAGACACACGGCTGCTGTTCAGAACAATTGCAGTCTACTATATATTCGGACTGATTCTGCCGTGCGCCGGTGGTATTTTCACTGCTCTGCTGCTTGGTCCGGGGGTGGATCTGGGAGCAGAGGCAGAAAAAAGTATCGGCGCATTGATTATTCAGGCCCCTGTAGAATCAGGACAGGAACTCGGTGTGCTCGACTTTCTTGCCACCATAATTCCTACGAATATCTTCGAAGCACTCAGCACAAACCAGGTGATGAGCATTGTTTTTGTCAGCATCTGCACAGGACTGGCTATGGGAATAATTGAAAGCAAAGGGATCGACCGGGCACTTGAGCTGGTTGAAACCATAAACGAAACTTTTATGCAGCTCTTCCGCTGGGCTATTGTCCTTCTTGCTCCCGGTCTTTTATTTCTGGTCGCCGGAGTTGTATCCAGGATTGATCCTAATACGCTTATTGCACTTGTCAAATTTGTTGTTATGTTTTATGCAGGAGGAGCCGTACTCATGATGCTGTACCTCCTGCTCTTCTGGGCCGCTGTGCGCGGCCCTCTGATCCCTGTATTGGCAAAATTGAGTAATCCCAATATGCTCGCACTCATGACCAACAATCCCGTGCTCGCTCTTCCCGTCACCCTGGAAACACTGGAGCAATCTTTTAAAATTGACCGGCGTGTTCCTGATCTGATTATTCCTTTTGGCATTTTTGCAAATCAGCACGGTGCGGTATTTCTGCTTTCCTTTCTCACCGTCTTTCTATCGCAAATCTATGTTATCGACTTGGGATTACAAGAATATATTATTATCGCAATCGGTAGTATAATTGCTGGCTCTACAGCGGTTGGAGGCGGTGCAGTACTGATCCCTACAGTTGCACCGATTCTGGGTGCAATCGGGATACCGACACCTGTAGCGCTGGTTGTTCTGGCAACTACAGATAACATCATTGGTCCGGTACGAACTGTACTCACATTGCAGGCGAATATTACTCTGACCGCTCTGACGACACGCAGCAGCAAAGAGGTGTCCGAGCCAGAGTACTGTCCCGAAATAACAGAAGAAACATGAAGAAAATAAATATATTGACAGCAGTATATCTCCTGCTGTTTCTGGTACACAGCTCTGTATCTTCAGGAACTGAAGGCTCCTCTTTTTCTGATATTCAACGAATACTGGATAACGACAGATTGCTTGTGGCAATACTCGCCAAGGATGCTCCTCCTATGATCATGACAGACTCTCAGGGAGGAATGACCGGTTTTGAAGCGGATCTTGCGCGGGATATCGGGGAAAAAATAGGCGTACCGGTCGAATTCATCCGCACTGCGGAAACATACGATGAGGTAATTGATATTGTTGCTCAGAAAAAGGCGGATATCGCTGTATCCTTTCTGAGCAGTGATGTTCGCCGGGCAAAAAAAGTACTCTTCTCAAAGCCATATGTAAAACAAAACCATAAATTTTTTTTTAACAGGGAGCTGTTTGTTCAGCTCAAACGTAAATACGGAATAGAATCTGTAGAGGAGATAGCAGCGAAACCGGGTGCTGCAACAGTCACGTTTGGAGTTCTGCAAGGCAGCGTTTATCAGGCGGCACTGCAAAGAGAGTTTCCCAGGTTACAGATCCAGCTCTATCAAACTCTTCCAGAAATCATGCAGGCTGTCAGAACCGGAAAAATTCTGGCTGGTTTGCATGGTCAGCTTCAGCTGGAATTCTTTATGCGTATGCATCCTGAAACGGCAATCTATGTCGGGATTGATCCGAAAGTAAGACATCCGAGCGACATCAGTATCGCAGTACGTCCGGATGCTCCCCATCTGCTGCAATGGATCAATATTTACCTGACCAACCAGATAGGTACACTTGATGTCATGTCAGTCGTGAAAAAATATCAGCAAATTTTACCTTAACGCTACTAAGATTGTTCGTTTTCTGTATGCATTCATACAGTTAAGTGGATCGTACGTAATTTCTCAATAATTGGTAATATTGAACGATTTCAAGAGGTTGCATGTCATGTTTTACGGGCGGTTTTATACGATGCCATTAGACGTGAATGCTCAATTATTTGATATATCAACTTTGCTTTTTGGCTCGAATTTTGCTAAAAGTGAGTTTTGTCGCTAGTGTAACATCCTGATTTTATTTGCTACCACCACTTATTGAGAAGTTACTTATTAACACAGCAACCACCCGAAAGAAATTATTTTCTGCACCCGGAGTTTAGAAATTTTCTCTCAGCAACTCCCTCAACGCCGTCTGCCGCAACCCCGTATCCTGATTATGCACAGCCATAGCCAGGGCCTTTCTCGTCCCGACAAACACGGCCAGTTTCCGCGCCCTGGTCAGGCCAGTATAGACCAGGTTACGGAAGAGCATCCGAAAATGCTGGGTCAGGACAGGTATAATCACGACCTCGAACTCCGATCCCTGGGATTTATGAATGGTAATAGCGTAGGCCAGCTCCAGTTCAGTGATCTGCTCGCGTTGGTACTCCACCTCCCGCTGATCCGGGTGAAAGCAGACCCGCAGGGTCATGGCCTCATTATTGACTGCAATAATCCTGCCGATGTCGCCGTTAAATACCCCCAGATCATAATTATTGCGTCGGTGAATCACCCGATCCCCGACCCGAAAGACCCGTTCCCCCACCAAAATCTCCGCCTTGCCCTGCCCACCCGGATTGACCGCCTGCTGAAGCGTATTATTGAGCGCAGCTGTGCCCAGGCTGCCCCGGATCATAGGGGACAAGACCTGAATTTCGCAGTCAGGGCCGCAGTATTTGGGGATCCACTCGGTGTAGAGCCGCTGCACCACATCCACCGCTGTCATGCCGTAGTAGAGGGATGACCAGGGATGCACCTTCTTGGCCACCACAGCCAGTTCTCCGGCCGGGCCTTCTGCTGTGGTCAGGGCCTGAAGATTTACATGCTGAAACTGTTCAGGGATCTCAAAACCCTGGTACGAGTTGTTCGGCCTTATTGTATCAACGGTATCAACAGGATCAGCGGCAAAGGGATCATCTTTGCCTGCTGCTTCCCGAGCCTCAATGGTTTGCAGATGCTGCCTGGTGCGAGCAATAAAGCTCAACTGAGCCTTGGTGGCCTCGTCTGAATCAATAAAAAAGCAATCTGCTTCCTGCCAGATCTCCGGTTGTTTAAAAGGCGAGGCAATCCGTGGGGATGTCCCTTGGTTGATCTGATGGGCATAGGTGATAATCCTGGATTCCCTGGCCTGGCGGAAGATGGTCTTCAGGGTGTGGGTGGGGATAACCCCGGAGGCGATCATATCCCGCAGCACGTTGCCCGCCCCTACTGAGGGCAGCTGATCCGCATCGCCGATAAAGAGGATGGCGGTCTCGTCAGCCACGGCCCGGAGCAGGGAGGCCGTCAGGCTGATATCCAGCATGGAACATTCGTCCAGAATGAGCACATCGGTCTGGAGGGGATTCTCTTCATTGCGCTTAAAGCCGGTGCCCTGAAATTCCAGGAGACGGTGGATGGTCTTGGCCTCTATGCCAATGACCTCGCCCATACGCTGGGCTGCTCTACCAGTCGGCGCGGCCAGCAACACGGAACGGCCCATAGCCCGGAGCAGGGCCACCAGCACCTTGGTGGTGGTGGTCTTGCCGCAGCCCGGCCCGCCAGTGAGGATGGCGCATTGATATCCGGCAATGGAGCGAACCGCAGCAGCCTGTTCAGCAGAGAGTAAAACCCCGGTTTGTTCAGCGTAGCGTTCCAGCCAGGAGGTAATCCGGGCCGAATCATGTTCCAGCGGGTGTGTCAGCCTGCGCAGGCGTTTGGCAACGTAGTCTTCATCGTAATACAGGCTTTTGGAATAATAGCAACGTTCCGGCTCCTGCATCGCGTCAGGGTTGGGATAGGGAATCAGGAGGCGGACTCGCAGGGCGTCATCCTGTTCCATCTCGTGGAGAAACAAGGCGATCTGATCAGTCAGGTTCATCTCCAGCAGCTTATTGACCTGCTTGCCAATCTGCTCCTGGGTGAGATAGCAATGCCCCTGTTCCCGACTGGCGGACAGGACATGACGAATGGCCGCTGTGATGCGCAGGGGTGAGTCCGGGGCAAAGCCGATGGACAGGGCCACCTTGTCAGCAGAGAAGAAGCCGATCCCGTAAAAGTCCGCTGCCAGCCGGTAGGGATTTTCCGAGACCAAGGCGATGGAGTTGTCGCCGTATTGCTTATAGATGCGCACGGCAAACAGGGTGGAGATGCCGTGGGATTGGAGAAAAAGCATCACATCACGAACGGCCCGGTGCTCCTGCCAGGCCGCGCTGATAGAGGTGAGCTTCTTTTCGGCAATGCCGGGAACCTCGGTGAGGCGTTGGATTCGTTCTTCAAAGACCTCCAGGGTGTCTTTGCCAAAATGACGGACAATCTTCTGCGCTGTCTTGGGGCCGACCCCTTTGATCAGGCCGGAACCGAGATACTTCTCCAAGGCCCCGGCAGAGGCCGGTTTCAGCTCTGTGGCTTCGTTGGCCTTGAACTGACGACCGAACTTGGGATGGACAGTCCAGGAACCGGAGAACTCCATAGTGGCCCCGGCAAAGACCTGCATCTGATGCACGGTGACTGTGACGGTCTCGCCGTGGGCATCAAAGGGGTTGACCCGCAACACCGACCAGCCGTTATCCCGGTTATGGTAGGTGATCCGCTGGACAATGCCTCGGACTTTTTCGGCTATATGGGCGGGCAGGGAAGGGCGCATCAGTTATCTCGGGCTGTACAGAAGGTCTGTCGGGTTGCTCTTTCTTGTTTCTATTTTTTCGAGCACACGGTTTGCTTATCATAAATAAATCAATTAATTGAGTCAATGATATTTTTTGTGTGCAGATGAGGAATGATAACCGTTCATCTTTTTTAAACTTCAGTTATTGTCATTGCAATAAATCGATTTCAAACTTCCTTTTGACTTATTTTGTAAAACAAAAAAAGCAGGATTGTTTCCATCTTTTTCCCAAAAAAGACATAAAAGGTAATTATTTTTAATAAAATTATTTACTATGTAATATTAAATTTTTTATGAAATATAGACAATACTACAGGATGTCTACAGTATATATTGCATTAGGATTACTACTATCGTTTAAGCGCAATATGAATGGCAATGTAATATTACAGATTGACAATAAAAATAATATGATTAGTTTTTATCGGCAAGATGTTAATTCTAAAATGGCAGGCAATAATGCCTGTCGCTTATTCATTTAGAATTACAACCATCAGGACAAGGATTGTTATGAACGTATTCAAAACGCATTCCAACAAGTTGTTTATTGCCGCAGTACTCGCCATTTTCGCAACCGGAGTAGCGAACGCCAGCGGTCCGGCACCGGTCGATTTGGGCGATGCCGAGGGTTTCGCCATTCTGAGTAAGACCGGCATCACCAATGTGTATCAATCAGAAATTGTCGGTAATGTCGGAACAAGTCCCATCACCGGCACATCTCTTCTTCTCACCTGCGAGGAAGTAACAGGGAAGGTCTACACTGTTGACGCCGCCGATAATCTGCCCTGCGCAACAGTTGACGCCACTTCCCTGACCTCGGCTGTAGGAGATATGGGGCTTGCTTACGACAATGCGGCAGGAAGGGTTTCTCCCGACTTCACTGAAATGGGTGCTGGTGAAATCGGTGGAATGACCCTCGTGCCCGGTCTCTACAGATGGAGTTCGGATCTTAAGATCAGCACGGATGTTACCTTGGCGGGTGGCCCGAACGATGTCTGGATCTTCCAGGTGGCGGGAAATCTGGAGCAGAGCAACTCGACGCAGGTGACGCTGGCTGGTGGTGCCTTGGCCAAGAATGTTTTCTGGCAGGTGGCTGGCTCGGTAACGCTGGGAACCGATGCCCACTTTGCAGGCATCGTCCTTGGTAAAACGCTGATCGCCGTGAACACGGGAACATCGGTTACCGGTCGATTACTGGCGCAGACCGCTGTTACCTTGCAGAAGAATGCAATTACAGCACCGTAAGGTTTGTGCGGTGTGTTGTATGGCAGTTGCTCTCTCGCCTGCTTTGGCTTGAAGGATTCAGTGGAAGAGTCGGTGATGGCAGGTGCGTTTGCCTGGAGAGACTGTGAAGTTCGGTTATTTTCTGATAAATAAAAATGGAGAAAAAGAGGGCAGGATGGAAAAAAAATATACGTTGTTCCAAGCAGCGGATCGGGCGAAACGGATGATGACAGGTCTGCTGGGACTACTCTTCGCGCTTGTTGTCCTGTTCTCCTCGGACTCATTTGCCGTTCCGGTCTCGACCACGATTACCAGCGCTGCTTCCGACCCGACGGTCTCCCGAGTTTCTCCGGTACCTTGGCTGTACTTGTTATTACTGAACAGCAACAGTACTCATCGCGGCCCCTCTCCGGTCGATCTGGGTGACGCAGGAACGTTCGCTATTCTGAGTAAGACCGGGATTACCAACGTGCCTCAATCCAGCATTGTCGGTAATGTCGGAACAAGTCCCATTACCGGCAAATCTCTTCTTCTCACCTGCGAGGAAGTAACGGGAAAGATATATACCGTTGACGCAGCTGGCCCTTCGCCCTGCTCGATAACTGATGCCACCTTTCTGACCTCGGCTGTGGGCGATATGGAACTCGCCTACAACGATGCCGCAGGGCGTATTCTGCCCGATTATACCGAGCTGAATGCCGGTGAAATCGGCGGATTGACCCTTGTGCCCGGTCTCTACAACTGGAGTTCGGATCTTAAGGTCAGCACGGATGTTACCTTGGCGGGCGGCCCGAACGATGTCTGGATCTTCCAGGTGGCGGGAAATCTGGAGCAGAGCAACTCGACGCTGGTGACGCTGGCTGGTGGTGCCTTGGCCAAGAATGTTTTCTGGCAGGTGGCTGGCTCGGTAACGCTGGGAACCGATGCCCACTTTGCAGGCATCGTCCTTGGTAAAACGCTGATCGCCGTGAACACGGGAACATCGGTTACCGGCAGACTGTTGGCACAAACCGAAGTCACCTTGCAGAAGAATGCAATTACAGCACCGTAAGGTTCGTGCGGTGTGTTGTATGGCGGTTGCTCTCTCGCCTGCTTTGGCTCGAAGGATTCAGTGGAAGAGTCAGTGATGGCAGGTGCGTTTGCCTGGAGAGACTGTGAAGTTCGGTTGTTTTCTGATAAATAAAAATGGAGAAAAAGGAGTGCTCACCCAATTTCGTCGTATTGGACCAAAGGGATAGAGGAGTGTTCGGTGCCCATCAATCGCATTGCCGGGCATGCTTTTTTCGAGACAGCAGTTTTTGCATCATGGGAAAAAGCTGTTCAACATCAACTGGTTTTTGAAGAGATGTATCTGCGCCTGCTTCAAGACATTTTTTTTGGTCGCCCTTTGAAGACTTTTCTGACAGGATAATAATCGGCAGGCTGGAAATAGATTTATTTTCTCTGATCTTCCCAATGGTTGTATGAGCATCTATTTCCGGCATAATGCAGTTTATCAGCATAATATCCACCTTTGGATCCTGAGCAAGCATATCCAAGGCCATGCCACCGTGTTCTGCAACGCTGACCTCCATGCCTTTGGTCTGCAAAGCAGCGGAAAGGGAAAAGACGTTCCGCATATCATCATCCACCAGCAGTACCTGTTTATCCTGCAAGACAGAATCCTCATTAGCCTCTTTTTCAGGCATTTCCGTAGTGGTACCTGACTCCTGTTCCTGCGTTGGTTCTTGCGCCCATTCCTGCTGTTGCGCCAGCTCTGCCTCATCTTGAAGCTGTTCTCTGGAGCAAAATTTGTTAAGGATAATGGGGGTTGAATATTTGTTTAGTTTTTCTTCCTCCTTCCAGGTCAGGTTGCGACCTGAGAAGATAATAACCGGTGGCACAGAGACATCTGGATCTTCTGATAACTCTCTGAGCAGCTCAATTCCGTTGTAATCAGGCAGATCCACATCCAGAACCATGCAGTCAATACTCTGTGTTCTGAGGATATTCCAGGCTTGCAAGTCGGTATTTGCCTCCAGTATCTCAATATTTCTGCTTTCAGCAAAATCAACCAGTATGCTGTGTATCCTGGTATCTTCTGTCATCATCAACAGCTTTTTGATCGGACCCTGATTCTGGTTTTCAGCACGACAGAATGCTGTAATAATGTCTCTCTGTTCCACAGGGATATTGACACCGATGGAGTCATTTTTTGAGTTATTCTCTGTATTTCTCGAATCAGTAGCCAGCTCAGCTGATTTTTGTTGAGTTGAGTATTGCTGATTTTCAAGGGGATTGGCTTCGCTGTCTTCCTGCTCTGCTGGTTCACGGGCGCAGGTACAGTTTTTCTTTGGCTGTTTTTTCTCTGCCTGCAGAGGGAGGAACAGGGAAAAGACGGCCCCTGCTTCGGGTTCACTACGGAGATGGATTTCACCGCCCAGTACGGTGGCAAGCTGTTTTGCTATGGAAAGCCCAAGCCCCATGCCTCCGTATTTACGGCCAGTTGAGCCGTCTGCCTGTTGAAATGCCTCAAAGACAGCCTCCTGTTTTTCCGCAGGAATGCCAATGCCGGTATCTGCAACGCTGACAGCAAGGGTCTTTGCAGGAACAAGGGTCTCTGAATGGAAACGAACATCTTCTGAAGCCTGGGTAAAAGCAAGGCTTATCTTGCCCTGTTCCGTGAATTTCAGGCTGTTGTCAATAAGATTTTTCAGGATTTGTTCCAGACGTCTCTGGTCGGTGAACAGAGTCGGAGGCAAGCCTGGATCAACAGAGACACGGAAGGCAAGTCCTTTGGCTGCTGCTGCATGGAGGAAAAGATTCTCCATATTGTCGGCCAGATCAGCCAATGCAACCTCTTGGACCTGTTTTTTTTACTATCCTGTGCGAAGAAAGAAAGTCAGGCACTTACTTGTATAAATACATATCATATCGGAAAACTTAGCGCAAAGAAATAAAAAAAATTATACTTATCTACTCCCTTTTTTTACTCCTGTACCTGTAACTATATTCTTAAAATTATGATTCAAGAATTCACTTTCCGCCGGAGTCAGGTCAAAACGGAGCTGAGCCTCAGTGATTACCTGATTACGTTGCTTGTTCGGTTTTTTTTGTGTAATCTCCCCAATCCATAGTACAGCTTTTTGTAAATTGGTTGACAGGGCTGCTGTGGGACGTTGTGTCATAGATCGTCTCCGTTCTTCCTTTTTGTATATTGTTTAACATACATTGTTTTATTTTGGTGCTTTTTTTTGTTCGCTCTATCTTACAAGTTCCCTCTTGACTGTCAATCATAAGCAATGCTAACATAAAGATATATAAAGAACCTTGGAGGAGAGCCAAATGGAAGATTTGAGCGGACATTTCATCATATCAACACCGCAGATGCCAGATCCACGATTTCAGGAACAGGTTATTTTACTGTGTGCGCATAATAAAGACGGCGCAATGGGAGTGGTTATTAATAAGCCGAATGAGGAGATTTCCATGATGGAGGTGCTGCTCAGCACCAATATTTCTTTGCCTGAAGGTCCATTGCCGCCAGTGTATAATGGAGGACCTGTGGAAATGGAGGCAGGTTTTATCCTGTACAGTTCGGATGATGAGGCAGGCAATGCGCTCAAAGTCAGTCCGGGTGTGTATCTTTCCCGGGAATCAAGGCTGCTGGAAAAAATATCCAGAGGTGAGGGGCCTGAAAAGTATATGTTTCTTCTGGGTTATGCAGGTTGGGGCCCAGGACAGCTGGAGGAAGAGTTAATGGATAATTCCTGGTTGACCGTGCCTGGTGATATGAATGTGCTGTTCAACACACCAGATGATATGAAGTGGAAACAGGCAGCCCTTCGTTATGGCATTAATATTTCTATATTCAGCAATATTGTTGGTAATGCCTGATGAGCCTGCCGTATCCAGTCGGTACCTGACGTTTTCTTTTTTCCCATCTTGTTATAACCTCTGGGCCTTGCACAGAGGTTCTTTCTGAATTTTTCTAAAGTAGAAGGAGGTATGTGCTGTGAAGAAATTTTTTTTCTTGCTGGTCGGTTTGGTCCTGCTTTTTGGTCATCCTGCTGCAGCAAAGAACATCAGCGTGGAAGTGGTTGCTGATCAGGGAGGTATCTTGCCGACATATCCTGTCAGCTCCTCGCAGGGGAATTACCGGGCCTATGTGCAGGCGGAACGCAATGCCCGGTATGGCGTGCGGATCAGGAATCATACCAACAGGCGGATCGGTCTGGTGGTGACAGTGGATGGCCGCAATATCATTTCCGGGAAAAAATCCCACCTGCGCAACACAGAAAGGATGTATGTTCTTGCCCCCTATGGTGTTGGGGTCTATCGCGGCTGGCGGACCGGAAGGGATAGAGTCAATCGCTTCTACTTCACTGAGCCGAGTGATTCCTATGCCGGTGCCTGGGGCGATCAAAGTGCAATGGGCGTGATAGCTGTTGCCGTGTATGCAGAAAAGCCGCGCCCTGTTTTTCGTCCCTCAGCCCGACCGCGTCTCTATTCAGCCCCCTCCCGCTCCCGTGCCCGTGAATCTGTTGGAGCTGATTCTGCTGCCGGAACCGGATACGGTGAGGGAGAGCATTCTTCTTCTGTTCAGGTGGAATTCCGTCCAGAAGCTTATGCCCTGGAAAAACATTTTTATAAATATGAGTGGCGCGAGACCTTATGTCGCAAGCAGATCATTTCCTGTGCGCCGAGCTATCCCCGGCAACCACGGAATCGTTTCTGGCCAGATGATGGTTATGCGCCACCTCCGCCGAGGCGTTATTAAGCACCCTCTCTCCATGCCTGCTGTCCCTTCGTATCCCTGTCTTGAAGGGGCAGAAGGTTCATGTACCGACTTGTACCGATTTAGTAAGCCAGTAGAGGGCCAGCTTTAAATTGGCTTGTGCCCATTGAAGCGGGACATGGTCATTAGGGACAAGCCGCCCTTTCTCGTAGAAATAAGACTCTGGGCAAAGAAGACCTGAGTCTTCCTTTTGTTTCTTTGGCTTCAGCCACCCAAAAAGAGTGCTCAGAATGCCTGTGTTCTTCTTGGCTGTCAACTGTCCAAGGCTACGGTTCAGGTACCTGATCTGCTCATTCCACTCCTCTGTTCCACCTTTGCGATGAAGTACCCGCATCCCGTGAATACAGGAAATAATGGAATCAAAGATGCACCACTGGGCCTTCATGCCCTCCTGATGGTACTTGTCACGGTGCAACAAATTGTTGCTGAAATCAGTACTGCGAACACCCTTTATAAAAAGTTCTCTATAATCTGGGCACCAGTACGAATCTTTGAGATAGCGTCGAATACCAATCTCTCCTTGAAGAGCAGATTTAACATCTGTCAATATTTGCACGGCTTGATCCTGAGAAACCACTTCCAGAGGATAGATTAAAAAAAGTAATGCGGCGTCATATCGTCGTTTCGTTTCAGCACCTCTTGATTCATAGGGCAGTATTTTGTTCAGGGCCTCTGTCCCTTTTGTTTCGAGATTATTCAAGAACTGCTCGTTGACTCCATGATTGGAAAGCGGTTGCCGCTCGTACAGACCTTGATCCGAACAAAGCTTCCTCATCTGGCGTAGTCCTGCGACAACTGCACCAATTGAGGATGCACCTATTCTGCGATACTCCTCCCAGTGACCACTATCACAATCTTCCCAATAGGATATAGCCTGGAGATATACTGCGAGAAGCGCAAGGGTCTCCAGTGAACTATCATTAATTCCAGCTGGTCGTTGTGCTGCTGTCTTGCAATAGAACCAAATAAAATAGCCAAGCGCATCATTTTGAGCATGAGCCCACTTTTCCTCCAACATCTCTAAAGTCTGCCCGTTAAATCGTATATGGGGCCTATTCATAGGGTCTTCAGCAAGAGAAGGATCATTGATGACCTGCCGAATGCGGTCTTGCTGCGTCGCAAAAAACTTCATAAGAGCATCGGCTGTCGTCAAGGCTGTCTGTGTTGCTCCCCAGACGAAGTGGGCATAGGCAATATGCACATTATCTCTTACCCAAGCGTGTTGATAACCGCTTATATCATCCTCCTCTGCTTGTCCGACAGCCGGAAAAAGACCATTCTCCAGGCAGGTGAATTCGAACGTACCAGCTTCCGTGAGATATGTTTCCAAGCGTGCAATATCTTCATTTCGATATTGTTCTTGTACGTACCGCTGCTGGATATCTGCATTCTGCATCAGAACAGGTGTATTCCTTTTTATTATGCTTGACGCTTTGTTTTGATTCATTTTAGTACGTTGCGTAATAATGTTTGCTCTGTATTTTTCCCGGAACCGGCTTGGTACCTTCATATACTGTAAATATATTGCCGGACAAAGGCAATGATTATCCGGTTTGCTGTGGGGGGCTTTTTGTTCACCCTGTGGGAGGATTCCGGGACTGGAAAGAATGGGGTTGAAGGTTGGGGGATGTGGTGGTAAACAAAGTGGATTAGTGAACAGAGGCTTGCCCCAATTTTCTTCAAACAACAAAAGAGATACAAAATGAATGATACAGGCACCGTTGAGGTTTATTATCAGATAAAAAATATTCCATACACTGAAACAAAACGGGATTGGGAAGATGCTTATTTATCGTATCATTTTGTGATAAATGAGACTGGAGACGGTGAACTAAAAATCAGCAAAAATAAAATTTTGCCGGATGAGATAGAAGATGCAATTTCTTCTATAGAGGAACAAACCAACTCTTGGTTCATGTTTTATAAATTCAAATCATCACATTACAATGTATCTTTTGAGAAAAAAGAACAAAAATATAGCGTAGAAAATTTAGGATGCCTTCCTCTTAACGAGAGAATTACGGTTGACATGATAAAGTGTTGGATGTCGGGCGGTAACTCTTTAGATGTGGATATTACTGTACCAGTCTTTAATTCTGATGGTGAATCATCAAGAGGTGAATTCCCCGATCTAAGTAGATTTAATAATATTGACGAGATATTAAAACGTTCTTTGTTCACTTACATTCAAACGAAAGAGCTGAGTCTATTATCTGAAAACTATCCTGATGATATGTTAAAAAGGTGGTTTTTGATTCTTGAGGAAATAGAAGAAAATACCGGGAATATAGATTATCAAAATATAAAACGAGCAAGACATTTCGTTTCTCATAGTATGTGTGATACGAAAAGCGGAAGAAAAGTTATAGATTTTCTTAAAAGAGAACTGGCTGAGGCAGTTTATACCAATTCAGAAAATAATGAAGAAGCCCGTTTTGACAGAGGCAACCAGAAACATATTGAATTTGTCCAAAAATATGCAGTGAAGGCCGAAGAAAGAGCGAGGCAACTCTTGATGCAGCAATTAGAGCAACACCATGATTGATGCCTACTCCTTCGGCTGCATGGAAATCAACAGCAGGCCCTACCGCAAAGACCTGATGATCCTGCCGGACGGCACAATCCTGCATCCCTGGTGGCGCAAAACCGGACACACCCTTTCCCTGACCGACATTCAGGAAATTATTATACCGCCGCCCCGGATATTCTTGTCATCGGAACCGGCAGCCCCGGCATGATGCAGCCGGAACAAACTCTATCCAACGAACTCGAAAGCAGAGGCATTGCAACCAAGGCCATGCCCACCAAAGAAGCCGTACAGGAATATAACGCTCTGCATGAGCAGGGCAGGAAGGTTGCGGCTTGTTTTCATCTCACCTGTTGAGCATCCCCCCACCTCATCCCAACAAATTCACTCCACATTCCCTCAAAATTCTGTTAAAATGATAAATCAGACTACCCCGGAGCAATTGGAGCCAGTCCGTTATTGACCACTATGAACTACCAAGCACACGCGCTGCACAGCGACTTTGAACGGGGCCGGAAAAGCGGCTTCATTACCGTTGATACCGATGCCCTCACCTTCCAGACCGGGGACACCTCTGTCACCCTGCCTGTACAGGGCCTGGAGATCAGCCTGGGCGGTGCAGGCAACCGCCTGATCTATTTCCGCCATCCTGCCCATCCTGACTGGACCCTGTACTCGGCTGACCAAAAGATTTTGGAGGACCGCTTTCTGGTCAGGAACCCGGCCTGCGTTGAAGCGGTTAGAGCCATCAAAAAGAGGCGGCTGTTCAGCATAAGCTCGGTGGCGGTTTTTTTCTTTTGCATCGCGCTCTGCGCAGTCGGGGCCTATTTCGGTCTGCACCTGCTGGCCAGGGTGGCCGCAAACAGTGTTCCGCCGCAATATGAAGCAAAGATCGGCAAGAAGCTGTTCAGTCTGGTCACAGCGGACAAGCGTTTTCTGGATATGCCGGAGCAGCTTACCACGATTACCGGCCCGCTGACCCAGGCGGTTGCGGACAAAGACTTCAGCTTTGATTTTTATCTGATTGAGGATTCTTCCATCAATGCCTTTGCCCTGCCCGGCGGCAGGGTGGTGATCCACTCGGGCCTGCTGCTCAATGCGGCCTCGGCAGAAGAGGTTGCAGGCGTACTGGCCCATGAGATCAGCCATGTGACCCTGCGCCACCATATCCGGGGACTGGTCAGCCG
This sequence comes from Desulfobulbaceae bacterium, assembly GCA_011389815.1. Lineage (GTDB taxonomy): Bacteria > Desulfobacterota > Desulfobulbia > Desulfobulbales > Desulfobulbaceae > Electrothrix. The sequence goes on from JAABTP010000004.1 coordinate 37,101, forward strand.
GGCCGGGACGGTCCTGCTCGTGCAGGCGGTTTTCGGGGATGCCTCGGCCCTGCTTGCCACCCTGAGCGAATTGGGCGGCAATCTTTCCAGCCTGAAAAACAGCCGCGCCTTTGAGCTGGAGGCGGACCGCAGGGGCTGGGAGCTTCTGAAACGGGCCAAAATTAATCCGCACGGCATGATCAGTTTTTTTCAGACCCTGAAGAAGGAGCAGAATGTCCTGCAAAAACAGATTGAAGACAATTTCAGCTTTCTGAGCACTCATCCGGGCACGAATGAGCGGATTCAGGTGCTGAACAGACTCTGGCAGGAGGAGGTCCAAACGCTCCAGAGGCACAGGCTACAGATTGATTATCAGCAGGTACAACAGGAAGTGGAGGCAGCAGTCAGGGAGGCGCACCGCAAGGAGCAGGACAACAAGGGCAGCGGTGGCCCGAATCCATAAAACCAGCAACAAGGAGGCGGCATGAAAACAGAACTTGCAGGAAAACCGGTCTTTGCCTACGGGCATGTGGATCTTGAGCCGGGAGAGAGCATTATTGCGGAATCAGACGCCATGGTCAGCATGGATGCGGACCTGGACATGAAGGCCGGGCTGAACGGGAATGTCTTTTCTGCCCTGTGTAAGAGATTTCTCGGCGGGGAAAGCCTGTTCGTCAATACCTTTACCAATCTCGGCGGGGAAAGCCTGTTCGTCAATACCTTTACCAATAATACCAAAGGAGTGAAACGGGTGACCCTGACCCAGGCCACCCCAGGAGACATCCGAACACTGGAGCTGAACAATGAAAGCTACTGTCTCCAGCCCGGTGCCTATATCTGCTCCACACCGGGAGTCAAACTGGGGGTCAAATGGGCCGGGTTCGCCTCTTTTATTGGCCGCGAAGGGCTGTTCAAGCTCCAGGTCTCCGGGACCGGCACGGTCTGGTTCGGGGCCTATGGCGGTCTGCTGGAACGGGAGATCAACGGGGAATACATCGTGGATACCAGTCATCTGGTGGGCTATGAACCGCAGATGAAACTCAAGGTTCAGCTGGCTGGTGGTCTTTTCTCCAGTTTTTTCAGCGGCGAAGGCCTGGTCACACGGGTCACGGGCACAGGCAAAATTGTTGTCCAGACCCGCAGTATCTCCGGGCTGGCTGGCTGGGTGAACCGAAGTCTTTAACAGGGGGAAGAAACATGGATATCAAGATACATTACAGGCCCGGCTCTTCAGCGGCCCTTGTCAGCATGCAGCCGGGAGAAGTCCTGACCGCAGAGGGCGGTGCCATGATCACCATGAGCGGCGATATGGATATCAGCACCACGACGCATAAGAAAGGTGGTGGCGGCATTGCCAAGGCACTCAAGCGCATGCTTTCCGGAGAGAACTTTTTTCTTAACCATTTTACTGCCGGCGAAAAGGGTGGCAAGGTCTTTCTCGGCACGGCCCTGCCCGGTGATATGATGGACTATGAGCTGGACAACGAACGCCTGATTGTCCAGGGCGGCTCCTATGTGGCCTCGTCTGAAGAGGTGGAGGTTGATTTCGGCTGGCAGGGCTTCAAGTCCATGCTCTCCGGCGAAGGCATGTTCTGGCTCAATATCAGCGGCAAAGGCAAGGTGCTGATCAACTCCTTTGGCGCAATCTATCCGGTCAAGGTCAAAGGCGAATACATTGTGGATACCGGTCATATTGTGGCCTTTAATGAAACCCTGGATTTCACCCTGATCAAGGCCGGAAAGAGCTGGGTTTCTTCCTTTCTTGGCGGCGAAGGACTGGTCTGCAAATTCAAAGGCCACGGCACGGTCTGGTGCCAGTCCCATAATCCAGGCTCGTTCGGTCATGCCCTCGGCCCTTCCCTCAAACCCCGTTAAGACTTGTCAGGAGATTATCATGGAGACAAAACGAACAGATTTTCCCTTCAAACTCGAATGTCAGCCTGACTTCGCCTTTCTGACCGTGACCATTCCCGGCGGCCAGACCCTGAAGGTGGAGGCGTCAGCCATGGCAACCATGGATACCAATATTGCCATGAAGACCAAGTTTAAAGGCGGATTCAGCCGCTTTCTTACCGGCGAATCCCTGTTTATCAATGAGTTTACAGCAGAACACGCTGACGGCGAGATATCCATTGCCCCGCCTGCACCGGGGGACATGGCCCATGTCTATCTGGACAACGAGTCCATCTTTCTCCAGAATTCCGCTTATGTGGCCTCTTCCATGAGCATTGAGGTTGAGAGCAAATGGCAGGGCCTGGTCAAGGGCTTCTTTTCCGGTGAAAATATGTTTCTGATCAAATGTTCCGGCACTGGTGACCTCTGGTTCAACAGCTATGGCGGTATTATCGCCCAGAATGTGAACGGGGAGTTTGTGGTGGACACCGGCCATATTGTCGCCTTTACCCAAGGGCTTGAGTATACGGTTTCCAGTGTGGGCGGTTATAAATCCCTGTTCTTTTCCGGTGAAGGACTGGTTTGCCGGTTTCGCGGCCAGGGAAAGGTCTGGATGCAAACCCGGCAGCTCCCGGCCTTTCTCAGCTGGGTCTGGCCGTTCCGACCAACAAAGAATAACAATTAGCGAGCAGGCGCAGGGCTGAGTCCGGCTGATACTTGCCAGAACCGTTGCATTGTGTAATAATGTACCTCTAACGACAGATAAGGGGTAAGATATGACGCACATACTTCTCTCTTCAGGAAAGCGGAAAGTACGAGAAAGCAATGATAACCCTTATCACCGGCGGCAGCCGCTCCGGCAAGTCCGCCTTTGCCCAGCAGGAGGCTGAGAAAATCAACGCCCCCCGCCTCTTTATCGCCACCTGCCCCCGCATCGACCCGGAAATGGACGGGCGCATTCTCCGGCATCAGCAGGACCGGGAAGGGTTGGGCTGGCAGACCGCAGAGGTGCCGGTCCGCCTTACTGAAGAGCTGGACCGCACCCCTGCCGGAACCACAGTCCTCATTGACTGCCTCACCCTCTGGATCAATAACCTGATGTACCAGGCAGAGCAGAAGGAAAAAGAGATCAGTGAAGATCAAATAACCGCTCTTGCAGAAGAACTGGCCCGTGCTGTTCGTCAACACCAAGGGCAGGTCTTTCTGGTCACCAATGAGGTGGGTCTGGGCATTGTCCCGGATAATCCGTTGGTTCGGCGTTATCGTGATCTGGTGGGACGCTGCAATCAGGTCATTGCCGCTTTTGCGGATCAGGTCTTTCTGGTGAGCTGCGGAATTCCGATGCGGATCAAATAACCTGCGTTTGCAGAGGTGCCCCGTATGCCTGCCCTCGTACCGCCACCCCGGTGTAAAATCGGGCGACCAACCGGTCGCCCCTACGCCTTACCTGCAATCATTTCAGAATTCCCGCCTCTTTCCTGCTTGCCGATCCTGACGGATATCTGTTATATTCATCATGTGAGTTCTGTAACCAATCCACACGACCATGTTTTTCGGCAGACCTTCGGGCAGCCCGAGGTGGCGGCAGGCTATTTCCGTCATAATCTTCCGGAAGAACTGCTGGAGCATATTGATCTGGAAACGCTGGAGCGGATTCCAGATACCTTTGTTGATCCCGAGCTGCACCCTTCGGCATCCGACCTGCTCTACACCGTGGATTACACGCCCGTACAGGGCGGCGAGACAAAAAAACTCCTGCTCTATCTGCTCCTTGAGCACAAGAGCTATGCCGACCCCATGACCGTGTTTCAGGTTCTGCGTTATATGGTGCGTATCTGGGAAGAATACTGTGCAGCACATCCCAAGGCAACAACGCTACCGCCTGTGTATCCGATGATCATCTATCACGGGCCACGACCCTGGCAACATCCGGTGAATTTTCATTCTCTGTTCACGGTTCAGGAACCGGCTCTGCTGTCGCATCTGCCGGAATTTTCTCCGGTGCTTCAGGATTTTTCCCGGCTGGACGACCGGGATATCCGGGGCGGGGTGTCGGCCCGGACTGTGCTGCTGACCCTGAAACATGTTTTTCGTGACGATTTGCCGGAGCGGCTGCCGGAAATACTGGCCCAGGCTCAGGAAATGCTGAAAAATGAAAACGGACGCGAGATTATATTCACCCTGCTCTATTATCTCACCGAGGGCACGGGCAAACTGGACGAAGAAACACTTGAAACAGTTCTGGAAGATTCTGTTCACGGAGGTGGTATCATGCAGTCTTTTTTAAAGAAATATTATGATCAGGGGCTTGAAAAGGGTATGCAGCAGGGTGTGCAGCAAGGAATGCAGCAGGGAGAACAGCTACTCCTTTCACGTCAGCTAAGGAAACGCTTCGGAGACCTCCCTGAATGGGCAGAGCAGATGCTGAAAGAGGCGTCAGGCAGGATGCTTGAGGTTTGGTCCGAGCGCATTCTCATCGCTACCACCCTTGAGGATGTCTTTGCCGAATAGCGGGACAGGAGGAGGTTTTGATTTTTGTTTGAAACAAGGCCTCAGTCTTTATGCCTGTGGCCTTGGAGGGGAAGGGGAACCGGCTGTATCAGAGACCGGAGAGCGTTATACAATTTTCAATGTGTTTAATAGGATAATTGCAAGACGATGTGTTGTATTGGCTACATCGCAATAAATATATTCATTGAATATTGTCCAATGCTCTGATTTTTGTATCTCTCTTTGATCGGCAAATATGATAATAGGGACGGATGGTTTTGCCGACTCAAAAAGTTCTTTATATCTAGTATAGTCAGTATCGTAGCCAACGATATAAACAGCATTTTTATTTATCGGTTGCAATATTTTTGTGGACATTGAGATGTCTTTAACTTCTCCAGCTATATTAAATACATTCAAATCAATCAGTTTCTTTCGTTCAGCTTGCAGGTCATGTTTGCCTGATGTTTTCAGAAAGTATACTTCTCTTTTTAGATTTTTTCTAAACCGCCATTGGACTTTTATATACCTTCTGAAATAAAAGAAAAAACCACCTAGTAAAACGGTTGCTATCCAGTGCAGGAGAGCAATGCTCCCCAATGTGCTCCAGATCGTTTGAAAGAAGTTATTCATGTTCTGTTCCTCGTACAGGTGATGATTAATCAGCTTTTAATCTAGCACGTTACCCTTATCTTTTTAAATATAATCCTTTCGGTATAGCCGGGGTTATTCGTCGTCTTTTGTTTTCAGCAATGCCTTTGCTGCGTTCAGTCTCTTTTGCCTGATTTTTTTGTCCAATAATGGGACAGCACGTTCAATGCTCCTCAGTGCCTCCTGTCTATCAGCGACCTCTGCGTCGGGCCACTTATTGTGTTTCAAAATTTTTTTAAGTTGTCCCTGAAGGTCACTCCTGATATTTTTTGCAGCTGGCCCCATCTTGTTGGTAAGATTGTCATGCTGATCTAATAACGTATTGAGTTCATGGGTAAGTTGTTTCTCTGGAGTCAAGCTTGAAAGCCACGCAGCCTCTTTTTCGGCAGCAATTTTTTCCTGCTCTGCTTTTTCATCGGCTACCCGCTGGGCCTCCTTTTTTGCCTCTTCAGCGGCAATTTTATCACGCTCCTCCTTTTCTCGTGCTTCTCTTTCTTTTCGTCGCTCTTCCTCCTCAACAAAATACCCATACCCGGCAGCAACCTTCCCGCCGATACCATCCGCTTCCAGGGCTAACGTGAGAAACTTCATACCCAGTTCCGCCCATTGCTGCGCACCTTCCACGACAAAATAAAAGCTCCCCTGTACCGCTAATTGCTGATTGGGATTAGGTGATTCCATATCAGGATGGGGAGCAATTTCTCCTTGATTTTTATAGTATTCCACTGCATGGACAGTGACGATTTCCGGGGCATAAGGCTTATCTTCGCAACCGCCTTCCTGTTTGGGAATCCACCAGGCATCGTGGAAGATCAGGTAGCCGGTATCGGCTTCAGTTTCCGGGTGTTTGGGATCATTGCAGTCCGGCCCGAACAGAACATTGACGATATCCTGACTCATACCGTATTCACCTTTATCGGCATACTGTTTTGCCTTGGCGCGGGCCAGTCCCTTCAGAGCCGAGCCGGGAATATAGGGCATCCCATACACCGGGTGGCGGCAGACCTGGGTTTCCAGGACATGGGCCATGCCCAAACCGATGAACAGGCGGGTTCCGTCAAGTTGGCCAAACCAGCGGGCGAAGCGATTTTTATCCGCAGTTTTTCCAAGCCAGCGGCGGTAAGCTGCTTTGTAAACATCTGAGACCGGGATGTCGCAGACAATTCTGATGTGATCGCCTATGTCTTCGCCCCGTTCTCCATCTTTTTCAGCATTCCATTCCTCAAATCCCTTATCAAAGAACAGGCCGGGATTGTCCCACTTTTTCCCTTCCTTTATCAACTCAGGAAGGACTTGCCGTCGCATTTTAATCGCCGTCATGGTTTCCTCTGTCCGTTGTTTCTTCTATGGAAGTCCCTGTGGCATCGATCTTTAATACGCTCTCAACAAAGCGTCGGTACCAGAGAGCCACTTCCAGGCAACGACGGGTATGGCGCATGTAGCTTTGCAGATCAGCTCTTGCAAGATCCTTTAGGATGTTAACCTGATCCGGTTCACTGTTTAAGTTTAATGTCGCTAAGATATGGTCAAGAAACAGCCCTTCAGCCGTGTCTCTCGTGTTCTGTCCAGTTTCCGCCTTTGCATGCGCCTTGCCCGCATAAAAAGCAAGGGTCTGCTGGAGGCCATTCTGTCGGATCAAAAAAGGAAAACGATGGACAGCGGTGGCGTAGCTCTTCTTAAACTCTTCTTCTTGTTCCAGGACGTTCTGAACATCTTCCAACGCCTGCAAAGCATCCTGCTGTTGTCGTGTCTGCATGGCTCATTCCCCCTTTTGTCCGGGAATCCAGCGCACCCGGCCCCGACCGACTGTGGCATTACCGCCGATTTGTAACGAGATTGCGGCGTCTTTTCCTTTTCGCCCCTCCAGGTCGGATCTGAAATACTCCATGAGATCAGGAGATTCTTTTTCTTCACCTTCTTCCTTTGGTCTTCGGGAGCGATCACATCCCAGAAGCCCCCACAGCAGGGTCTCGGCGGGTAGATTTTCTTCGTACCACAAAGCACCATCTTCCACTGTCCGAGTACCTTCCTTGAGTTTGATCCTCGCTCGAACCTCAGTGGCGGTTTCAGCCAGAAAGCTGAACACGTTATCTGGGATAATCAGAAAGCGTTTTTGGAAAAAATCTTGCCAGTTATCGTCTGGAGCAGAAGCAGTTGGGAATATGGCCTGGGCAATTTCTCCTGCAATGAGGTCCGCAGATTGCCTGTCTTCAGTCGTCTGAAAATCTAAGTCTTCAAGGAAAACAGATTGTCCGTCGCTTGAACAGAGCTGGCTGCCCGTGGTCACCAGCACCATGGTTTTCCCCTCTGTGTTTGATTTCCCGTCCAGAGAAGGAATTACAGGCAAGTTCGGGCGGTCTTCTTTGACCTGCGTATACACTTCATCCAGATCCCGCTTATATCTCTGCAAAATAAAAGGACAGGTCACCCAGGCAAAGACCCCGTACACCGAGCGCACGGGCAGGCAGAGCAGCTGGGCATCCTGAATGTTCAGGGCACCGGCAAAGATTTTTCGTTCTTCCTCTTTATCATTATCAACCTCTTTGGCATCCGGTCCGAACAGGGTTGTCCATTTCTTTGTTGCTTTGTTATACTCCTGTTCATCTTGTTGAGCCTGTTCAGGAGTGGTTTCTTTAAAATCTGACTCCTCGTCTTTTATGGGCCGCAACTCCTCCCGCAAAACCCCCTTGATCCCGCTGCCCGGCACAATGGGCAGGCCGGTTGATTTTTCCCTGGCAATGGGCAGATCAATAACCCCGACGCCTTGGCCTGTTCCCGCATGGAGGGCGGTGAGGGTATGGATGTAATAGCACATGGTCTTCATTTCTCTTTCTCCTCTGCGGTGTTTGTTTGCTTCTCGTCTTGTTTCCAGATACCCGGCAGAACCAGGCCGTAGCCGTCGTTCCGGTCCTGGGGCAAATCACTGATCGGTCGGAGCCAGAGTTCAGGGAGATGTTCGTGGCCTTGTTCGACTTCAAACCAGTACACAGCCCCGGCAGGCACCATCCGACGGACAGCGCGGGCAGCACCTGATCCTTTTTTTTCCGGTTTATCTCCGGGTTGAGGATTTCTCACCAGATCCCAGCCGGAAACCGGCTCCCAGCGCGGAGTGATAAAGGCCCGTAGGCGAAGGCGGATACGGGGTTCCGAATCTTTAGCAAAGCCCGGAGGACAGCCTGTCATATCATCTTGGATCCAGCCTGGTCGCCAACCATTGGCGAACAGGGCCGGAGTGGCAAGGATGAGGCGGATGCCTCGGATTTCTTTATCCTGCTCCAGTTTGCCCAGCGCAGAGGTCAGTGCTTCCGGGATTCCCGGCCAAGCTTCCGGTCGTCGTTCAACCCGGGCAATTCGTCCTTCTCCACCGAGGCGGCGAAAAAATTCTGGTATGTCTTTCAGATTATCATCCGGTAGCCGGGCAAGAAGTCCGTATTGCTCTGTATTCCATCCATCTTTTTCTTCTCGTTGTCTGGGGGAAAAAGAAAGGTTGTTGGTTTGAAAGAGTTGGCCGGTTGCAGCGGCCAGGGTTTCTGATTCCAGCTGGACATGGGTGCGCAGTTCCTGCTCGGGGCCGGACCAACCCAGACTTTCAGGGGTAATATCCTTGAGTTTATGGTTATTCAATAACCAGTCAGTGAGCCGAGCTTGGCACCACCATCTGGCATTGTCTTTATTTTTATATGGTTTACCCGTAAGTTCCTTTTCCGGGTAGATTGGCAGCAATCCTTCAGGCAGGTCGGCCCAGGTGTCGGTCCCGGCATATTCAGGGGTGAGTTGCAGGACTTCAGTTTCTCTATTATTCCTTTCCCGGCCTTCCTTCTTGCTATCCTTCCGCATATAGACAGCATCTTCCGGTTTGGGAAAGAGCGGCTCTGCCCCGTCTTGGGTAATCAGGGCGGCCAGCGGGCCATGTACCGGGATATTTTTCAGTGTATGGCCGTCTTTGCTGAAATCCATATTATCTGCATCGCCGATGGCGGTGCGACAGGCCCCGGCAATGGTCGAGGGCAGAGGGAAATCCAGAGAAACCGGGTCACCTGCCTGATCAAAGGGTCTGCCGGTGCGGAAGACCAAGGGGGATTTGGGTTCAAAAAGATAGGCGGTGCTGCTTTTTGTTTCGTTGCTCATTCTCTTTCCTCCCCGTGTGCGCCCAGCCAACGGGCGATGAGATGTTCTTTATACACGGACTCAATATCAAAATTTTTCTGCCCGGCATGGGCAAGGACTGCCTTTGTGGTTGTTTTTTTTAATTTTTTCTCCCCCGCCGCCCTGATTTTTGCGTTTTAAAATTCGATCGAGTTCCAGTTTGGCAATCTTTTTTGCCTCCTCGTCACTCATCCCTTTGACCAAGCGGGCCGTTTCCCGTAACTCATAACCAAAGCCAGCTGGTAGGTCTTCATCTCGGTACAAATCAGCAAGGTCATGTAGCTCTTCTACCGGACTTCTCTGTTCGTTCTGTTCAATATCATCTTGTTTTTTGGATGGTTCTCTTTCCCATTTTGCCCGGAAGCTCATATCTGCCCCGGAGCGGGGGGCAACAATAATCGCCAAGGCGTTGCGGGGATCATCTGTGTCTGAACCTTTTGCCAAATCCTCTGCCCGATGAACCAGTTTGCGCACCCGACCCACAGGTGCCTGCATGTGAGCGATGACAATGCCGACGCTGAAGGTGGGAGCATCTTTCTCTAATTCACCGGCAATGCCCTCTAATGTTGTCGTAAAGGCTTTGCGTAGTTCGTCAGCCAGCAGGAGCACGGTGTCCAGGGGGGCCATGAGCAGGACATCATCACCGCCTGCGTAGATGCAATGGGCACAATAATCTCTTGCGATTTTTGGTACGAATTGGGCAAATGCGGACAGGCATTGTGAGATTTCTTTATGATGACCTTTGTCCTGTGCAGCTTTAATCAGGCGACCCATGTGGTCACCGTCTGCCAGGAGCAGGGCATAGTATGGGCAGGGTTGGCGATATTCTTTCCATGCCTTTTTAAGGACTTCACTTTTACGTAGCTCTGATAAAATCCTCTGAACAGAGGAGCGTTGCGGGAATTCTTTGTCGTGTTTTACCTTGGCGATCACCGCATCCAGAACACTCCGGTAGAGCAGGCCCGCATCAAAAGGCATATCGCCGTATATTCCTTGGTTGCCCTGAACCTTGGTCATCAGGCCGGTATCAAGCAGAATCTTTTCATATTCACGACTCTCCAGCTTGTCCTGAATTTTTTCCAAGTCGGCCAGCCCATTTTCAGCTTCTTTAATCTTCCGTATCCACGGATCAATAGCAATGCGGGTGGTGGGAGTAAATTGGAGGGAGGAGCGACCAGAATTTTTTTCATCATTTGGATCGCCACCAGCTAATCGCTTGACCAGCCCCAGCACATCCAGCTGCTCGCCTTCGCCCATGCGCAGTTTGCGCCGGATTTTTTTGTCCAGGCCTTCCGGCAACACGGTTTCCCGCCGTCCGTCCAGAGAGGATTTGGGCAGACCGTACAGCCCTGCTTCATTGGGTGCTTGTGCAGATTGACGGAAATCACGGCTGTTCTTGCGGGCTGAATTGAGTTGGCTGAGACGTTGCCATGCCTCCGGGTACGTTCCGTTGATGCGGGCGGCTGTGCCGTAAAGTTCAAGGAGGTCTTCAGGTTTGGCCTGTATCTCCCAGATTTCATCACGCAAGGTGATCTTCTGCTCATCCGGCTTTTTGTCTCTGTTGATGATCCTTTCTGCCTCTTTCTTTGCCTTTTGGATAAACTCTTCCAATAACCATTTCCTGGCGGCATTTTTTCCGGTGTTGATGACATCTTTTACAGTATCTTCATCTCCTGAAACCTGAGCCACAATCCGGTTGGCGACGTTGATCTCTACTGGTTTGAGCTTGTCGCTCTCTTCTTCAGCAGGAAAAATCAGTTCGGTGTGTATGTTTTGTTGATTGTAGTCATTGATGGCGATGGCAGCGGCTTTGCTCACTTCCGAGAGCATGTGGGAGCCGAACCAGAGGTCGCGGGTGCGGAGGGCGGCGGAGATGAAGTCCTGGACCGGGCCTATGGAGAGGCTGATGAGCCAGATTTCCTGGTTGCTCATGGCTTTTTGCCTCCGTTTTCAAAGAAGGTCATGAAGGCGGTGAGGGCGTCGGTGCCGTCATTGTCTCTGATTGGATCTACGAGTGTCGCCTTGCTTGCTTTCCACCAGTTTTTCGACCACTTCGCAGGTGGTCCTGATATATATATTTCACCTTTTTTGAGAGCCAATGTCATTGCTTTAATATGATCTTGATTTTTCATCAACAACGCAGCGGGTACATACCGGGTGATTCCGTTTTCTCGTACCGGATAAGCTGTCAAAATTAATGGACTGGCCAAGCGTTCAAGGTTTGGATCAGCTGGAACTAGATGAGTTGTTTCGGGATCGTTCTTCTTTTCATCTCTGGATTGAGTATCTTTGGGGCTAAATTTGAATTCAATAGGTAGACCAAAAGCGGCTCTCGGGAAAGCAGGCATTGCTTTATGCGTTGGCTTATGTGTAAAAGGTCTACCTTTATGATATCCTTTAAAATAACTGTTGGTTATTTTTCGGATGCTGTCCGGTTCCGGCCATTTTGATCTGCCGAACCTGTTATTTCTTCCATGATTACGAGCTATATTTGGTGCTTGGCGGAATTTATAAAGGATATCAATCGCTCGCTTCCAAGACGGAATGGGGTTCCTTGGAGTCTCTCCTTTCGGAAAAACTAATTCGCAGCCTACAGCTTTTGCTTCTTTTCTGGTTACAGGAGGAAGATTTCCAAGTTCATTAGTGCAGTATACACTGCCGCAGCCGCGACGAGTACGTGCCCCTATGCCGCCAAATGTTACCCACCAGCGCAATGCGCATTTGATCTCTTTTCTTTTGTTGTTATCTAAAATGCGTAGCTGCAAATTAAAGGTCATTCTTTCTCGTATCAATTTTTTAGGATGGTCTTCATCCGCCTCCTTACGTGCTGGGAAGAGTGCGTAGCCAGCTTCTTTCTCATCATAATATTTAATGTTTTTGTTCTGGATGTCGCAAATTTTAATCCGCACCTTACTGCTATGATCTTCCCCATCCTCAGCCATACCACCCCAAATATCGCGCTCATCCCGAAATAGCCTTTTCTGCTCTTTGCGATCTGTGAGATCTCGGTTGGCACTCTCCAAAAATCTCCACCAATACCGCAACTGCCCCCGAATAGCCGAGGCCCGGATCGGCATCTTCGTGTCCGGCTCACCAGCCTTGACCCCGCCACCGAATATTGGGGTAATGACCTCAATTTTGTATTTATGCCATTTTTTCTCTTCCTGCTTTGCAGCCTGTTGATCAAGATCTTGTAAGGTTTGCTCCAGACTGAATTGTGGTTTCAGCTGTGCAATTTTATCCTTTGGGTCACGCAATCTCATAGTCCTGCTCCTTGAAGATGAAGGATGCCTGTTGCTATTTATATAAATTCTCTCATATCTAACTCTACGGGGCGAAATGTCAAGAGAATTCTTGGGTACATCTTGACAAGGCAGTATCAGGTTGCTACTCTCTGAATCAGGTCGCCTGGAAGACAGGGAGGTTACCAAGAAAAGAGCAGAGGCTCGAAAATGAAAAAACAGGATCAGCAGGGAAATTATTAAAAAACTGAAAAAGGACGGCTGGATTCTGCATCATACCAAGGGCGACCATCATCAGTTCAAACACCCTGTCAAATGCGGGAAAGTCACTGTTCCGCATCCGAAAAAGGATTTTCCTGTCGGAACGTTACGAAATATTTACCGGCAGGCGGGCTGGGATTGGAGGTAAGTTATGAACTACCCGGTTGCAATTCATAAAGATGAGGACTCCGGTTACGGGGTGACGTTTCCCGACATCCCCGGCTGCTTTTCCGCAGGCGATTCTATCGAAGAAGCTCTTGCTATGGCACGGGAGGCTGCGGAATGCCATATCGAAGGTCTGTTGTTGGATGCAGAGCCGATTCCCGTGGCTCGTCCCGTGGAAGATCATCGGAACAACAAGGAGTACCAGGATGCTCTCTGGGCCTTGATTGACATCGACCTCAGCAAACTCTCCCTGAAGTCGAAACGGATCAACATATCAATTCCAGAAAGACTGTTGAATGTTGTGGATCATTTTGCCGGAAAGCACGGAGAAACCCGCTCAGGGCTGCTGGCTCAGGCCGTGACCGAATACATGGCCGCTCGTCAATAAACACTCGTCCCTCCCCTCCGAGGTGGGAGAACAAAAATCCAACATGCAAAACTGCACACCCAATCTCCTCCTTGCTTCCGGGTGCTTAAGGATTGCGCTGCCCAATCCGAGCTTATCAGCATTAATCTGCGCCCGCATACAACCACCTGCTGGTCAGCTCGACCGGGCAAGGTGGTCGAGTTCAGGGGGTTTCTGGGAACGGTGGATTTTGCCCCCACGGAACCTGAGCTGTTCTGGCCTTTTCTTTTGCTCGGACAGCGGTTGCATATCGGTAAGCAGGCCAGTAAGGGGTTTGGGCGGTATCAGTTGTTGAGCCGGTGATAGCCCTTCCCGCAACCCTGCGACCCAGGCGTTTCTTCACAAAACCGGGTACCATAACGGCGAAATTGCAACCCACCGATTCACCACGTACCCGGAGCCCGAACCATGCTGCAACCCCACGAATATCCCCGCCGCATCCTCCTTGCCGTCATCGGCATGACTCCACAAATCCTTACGGAAACCCTGTACAAACTGGCCGTGGACAGCAGCCCGGCCTTTGTGCCCACGGAAGTCCACCTGATCAGCACGGCCCAGGGTGCGAACTCTGCCCGGAACGCCCTGCTCGGGGTTGGAGGCGACAAAGGGGAATTTCATCGTTTTTGTGAGGATTACTGTCTGGAAGGTATCTGCTTTGCATCCGACCATGTTCATACAATAGCAGGCCCGGACGGTCCTTTTGTCGATGATACTGAATCGGCGGAGCATAACACCATGACAGCGGATTTTATCACCGAGCAGGTCAGACACTTTACTGAAGACAATCAAGCTGCGCTCCACCTTTCCCTGGCCGGAGGTCGTAAAACCATGTCCTATTATGCGGGCTATGCCCTGAGCCTGTACGGACGGATGCAGGACCGCCTTTCCCATGTCCTGGTGGCGAAACCCTTTCAGGAAAACAAGGATTTTTTCTACCCTCCGCCCCGACCGCAACGCATTGCGGTCAACAATACCTGGTACTCCACTGAAGAGTCCCGGATTATCCTCTCCGATATTCCCTTTGTCCGGATGCGGTATCAGATCCCGGAGGCCCTGCTTACAGGCAGTGCCGGATTTCAGGAAACCGTGGAAACCATCCAGCGTTTTTCCAGCCCTGAAACCATAGAAATTGATATTCGTTGCAAGCAGGTACGATTGAATGCTCTGAAGGTGCGCATGGGGGATGCAGATCTGGCACTTTATCTCTGGATGTGCCAACGCCGTAAAAACGGAGAACCGCCCTTTATCCCGGATGAAGATGCCTTTGTTGATGAGTATATTGCTGTTTATAGCAAAATTGTCGGAGAATGGAGCGGTAGGATCGACCGGGTGGAGGAGGTGGCCCGGGGTCGGGATGCTGCTCAGCAGAAAGAGTGGTTTCTTCAGCGGAAATCCAAGCTGAAAAAGGCTGTTGTGTCAGTGCTCGGGGAACGGGCGGCCCGTCCTTTTCTTATTCAGACCGTGGAGGTTGACGGGCAGGCAGGTTATCTTGTTGAAATGGAACCAAGGGATATATTAATCAGCTGACTTGTGGCCTTGTCATTGCTGTCTGTGTTTTTTTTCGTGTTATCTCTTCGTAATGGTGTTATATTGCCTTTTGTTGACATGAGTTAATTTCAGGGGAGGATGAAAATATTCCGGGTGTATTTTTGGAGAAAACCGGTCAGACATCAATTTTTTTGGTGCTGAAAATTTTTATTGTCATAATCTATCATGATTGAAAAATCATATTTATTGCTTTGAATTTTCAGGAGAAAATTTTTAAAAAATGATTAGAAATACAACTTTTGATACTGACTATGACAAAGTGGTCACGATGTTGCGCATCTCTTTGTGTAGGCGTTTATAATGACGGTTCAAATTTCACAACTTTCAAAATCCGATTCCATGTCACTTTTTTACTTGCTTAATTCGCTGAATCTATTATTGTTAAAAGCAAGGCTGCTGTCGTAGCACCTACCCTATGAAGAGGGTATTAAGACGGAATTTTATTTTCTGAAAAACAAAAAGAACACACTGTCGTAGCACCTACCCTATGAAGAGGGTATTAAGACCCTCCCTTGAGACAATTTAATAACTAACTCTAGTCGTAGCACCTACCCTATGAAGAGGGTATTAAGACATAGCTTGTTCTTCTGTAAATCCACATATCATCGTCGTAGCTACCCTATGAAGAGGGTATTAAGACCCCCTCGGCAATAAAGCCTCAGAAAAATTAACTGTGATGTCGTAGCACCTACCCTATGAAGAGGGTATTAAGACTATAAAAAAAGATCCTCTAAAAGTTATTGCTAGTCGTAGCACCTACCCTATGAAGAGGGTGTTAAGACCCATAAGGGCGACCGCCGGTCGCCCCTACGCCACACCCACAATCATTTCAAAACGCCCACCTTCTCCGCAGTTGCCAAAATAAGCGAACATCGGTTATATTCCTCGTATGAGCACGGTAACTTCTCAGCAGTGCTTCAGGATTTTTCCCAGCTGGACGACCGGGATATCCGGGGCGGGGTGTCGGCACGGACTGTGCTCATCCGCAATCGTTTCGAAATTTCTGCCTTTTCCATAGTTGCCAAACCCACCTGAAATCGGTACAATATGTACGTAACATTTTTCAATGTCCATTTAACGGGCTGTGGTTATTTCATGAGAGGGCCTATGGAAAAGAACAATATTTTGCAACTGTTGAAAAAGAAAAAGCCGCATATTGAGCACCGGTTTTCGGTGAACAGTATTGGACTGTTTGGCTCATGCGCTCGTAATAGCATGCATAGTAGAAGTGATATAGATATCCTGGTTTCTTTCTCTGAACCATCCTTTGATCACTACATGGATCTGAAATTTTACCTGGAAGACCTCTTTGGCTGGCCAGTTGATCTGGTTATGCAGCAAACCGTAAAAAGACGTTTACAAAAGGTTATTCAGCAGGACACGCTGTATGTATAGAGACTGGAAAGTCTATATTGAAGATATTATTACTGCTATTGAAAAGATAGAAAGATACACCTGTACTCAGAACCAGGAACTTTTTCTAAACAATGAAGAGAAACAGGATGCTGTTATCCGAAATCTTGAAATTATCGGTGAAGCTGCCGGTAAGGTGCCCGATTCAATCCGGGAAAAGGCCCCTGAAGTGGAATGGAGGAAAATTATCGGATTGCGCAATATCCTGATCCATGAATATTTTGGTGTGAGTATTCCTATGGTGTGGGATATTGTGCAAAGCAAGCTTCGACCTTTGAAGGTTTCCTGTCAAAAACTCCTGATTAATGAATCTTGAACACCTCTTTACCATGCTGAATATATCGCTGTTTTAAATAGTTCTGCTGCCGAAAACCTGCCCTGTGAAGAGGGTGGCGTAATGTAGGGGCGACCGGTGGTCGCCCTTTTTTGTTTCAGCTCCTCTCCTCTTATTGCACTCTTATTTCATCCCGCAACCTTGCCGGACAGGCAGGGACGAATACAGAGGGGTGCCCTGGCAGCTCCCGCCTCGACCGTCTGAAAAACAGCATAGGTTTTGCCTTTCAAAATACATGTATTTTGACTTGTGGAATACCTGTATTTCGTGAATCAAAATATAGGTATTTTGATATACAGAATATGGGTATTCGTGATTCACGAAAATACAAAAACTCGTAGATTTCGGGTGAGCGGAGCGAATCCCGACATATTGTAGCCAGGCCGGGGTAACACCCCGGACGAAGCTCACCCGCAATTCTTTCCGCCCCCCTCTCTACGCCATTGCCAAAACCGGCGCATATCGGTTATATTGACGGCATGAGCACGGTAACCAATCCCCACGATCATGTTTTTCGGCAGACCTTCGGGCAACCCGAGCTGCACCCTTCGGCATCCGACCTGCTGTGAGTTTTGCGGTATTGCGTTTTTCCTGTTCCCGGCTATGATCCTCTCCGTCCTTTAATTGACACTATGAAACGACGAGTTCTCTACAGCGAGGCCAACTATCCCGTTATTGTGCGCAACAGGGGATATTTTGTCGATAAGACCCAGTACCTCGAACGGTTGGAGACCGTGGCCAATCCGGTTTTTCTCCGTCCCCGGCGTTTCGGCAAGACTCTGCTTTGTTCCATCCTGCGCCATTATTACGATCTGAATACTGCGGATGAGTTTGAGGAGCTGTTCGGTCATACCTGGATAGGAAGGCACCCGACCGGCAATCAGAACAGCTGTATCATTCTGTCACTGAACTTCTCTCTGGTTGAGCTGGGCAGAGATATCCGAAGGATTGAACGGAATTTCCAGCAGTACTGCAACGGTGAGCTTGCTGATCTGCGGGATTTTTATCCTTCCCTGCTGGCGGAGCAGCCGGAAGTCATTATGGATGCTCCGGTGGCGGAAAACCTGACCAAGATACTGCGCTATCTGAAAAAGAATCGTTTGCCGCCCCTGTACATCATTATTGACGAATACGACAATTTCGCCAATCAGCTGGTGGTTGCCCATCAGGATCGGCTCTATCGGGAGCTGACTGCGGATGACGGCTTTATGAAGACCTTTTTCAAGGCCATGAAGGCGGGCCGGGAAAACAGCACCATCCGTAATATCTTCATCACCGGGGTGCTGCCCATCACCATGGATGATATGGCCTCTGGCTTTAATGTGGCCAACTTCATCACCCTGCATCCTCGATTCGAGCATATGCTGGGCTTTACCCAGGCGGAACTGGACGAGCTCCTGGATGCGGTCTATCAGGATTACGAGATTGATCCTGCCACCCGCAAAGAAGTCGGGGCGGTGATGAAAAATCAGTACAATGGTTATTCCTTTGTTCAGATGGGCGGAGAGGGTGTTTATAACTCCACCTCGGTGATGTATTTTCTCAACTGGTTTCAGGATTATCAGACCATTCCCAAACACCTGACCGACCTGAACCTGAAGACCGACATCTCCTGGGTCCGCCGCCTGACCGCCTCCAATCCGCGACTGACCGAAGAATTTGTCAACCGGCTGGCTGTCCATGGCACTATCCGCTATGATGATGTGATGCTGGTGGAGAAGTTCAACATGCACCAGTTTTTTGAAAAGGGCTTTTTCCCGATCTCGTTTTTTTATCTGGGTATGCTGACCCGAAAGGACGAGTATTTTCTGCAGCTGCCCAATCTGAACATGCGGCGGATATTCACCGAGTATTTCAACGAGATTCACCGGATTGACGTATCCACACGCTACACCGAATTCATGCAGGCCTTTTCCGATAACCCGGAACTGGAGCCGCTCTTTGCGGGGTACTGGCAGGAGTATGTCTCCCAGTTGCCCGAGGCGATCTTTCAGCAGGTCAACGAGAATTTCTACCGCACCACCTTTTACGAGCTGTGCAGCCGTTATCTGTCGCGCTGGTTCACCTGGCATGTGGAGCGTTCCTATCCGCAGGGGCGGAGCGACCTGGAGTTTGTGGGCAAGTATAACGAGATCTATGCCGGTCTGCGCTGGGTGATTGAGTTCAAGTATGTTTCCAATGCGGAACTGGGGCGATTGAAGACAGGCATTGCCGATTTTCAGCTCCGACCCGAGGATACGGAGCAGATAGCGGGGTATGCGGAAGGATTGCGGGAGGAATATCCAGAGGCGCGTATCTCCCTGTTCGTGATCTACTGCTTCGGTAATCAGGGGTTTTCTGTATTTCAGGTACCGTAGGGGCGAATCCCTGTGTTCGCCCGTAATGATCACTCTGATTTTTCAGGCAGGCTCAGGGGCCTGCCCCTGCAAATCCTACTCATCTGAAAACCTCTGACATGAAAGACTGCACCCCCAACCTCATCATCGCTGAATACCGCTTCACCTTTACGGCCCGTGATCATCTCACCCTGCCGCTTTTTTCCGACCCGCTCCGTCGCAGTGTGTTCGGACTGGCCCTGCATCAGCAGAGCTGTATTACCCCGGATGCTGATTGCGCCGACTGCATGCTCGGACATCAATGCGATTTTGCTTTTTTCATCAAAGGGCTGAGACCGCCGGAAGCCAGGATGATGCGCAAGGTGGGTACAGTGCCGCTGCCCCATATCTTTCACAGTGACCAATGCGGTGCGGCGAGCATTGCTCCGGGTGGGTTATTTACTCACGGATTGGTGTTGGCCGGTGCAGCCTGCAAACGCCTGTCTGCGGTGATCCGGGCTATGGAAAAATCAGGGCAGCTGGGCTTTGGTTCGGATCGGGCAAAGGCGGAGTTGATCCAGGTCAGTCAGGTTTTGCCTGGTAGTCAGCGGCTGCTCCGGGACCGGCAGGGGGAGGTTCAGGAGGGTGTTATGGAGCCAATGCCGGTGCCGCCTGCACCTGCTGCTCTGCGCCTCCAGTTTGTTACGCCCTACCTGCCTTCGGATACATCCTTTCGGCCAGAGACCCTTGAGATCAGTCGCCTGCTCATGGCTGTGATCCGGCGTGTCTCTCTGCTTCAGTATTTTTATATGGGTTGTCCCCTGGAGGCCGACTTCCGGGCACTCAAGGAATGTGCTGCCCAGTCCGAGGTCATTGGTATTGCGCTGCGTTTGCACAAAACCACCTGCTGGTCAGCACGACAAGGCAGGGCGGTGGAGTTCAGGGGCTTTCTCGGGACAGTGGATTTTACGCCTGCGGAACCGGAGCTGTTCTGGCCTTT
The DNA here is from genome assembly GCA_011389815.1 of Desulfobulbaceae bacterium. Lineage (GTDB taxonomy): Bacteria > Desulfobacterota > Desulfobulbia > Desulfobulbales > Desulfobulbaceae > Electrothrix. Next base: position 56,944 of record JAABTP010000004.1, read on the forward strand.
TCTCTATCTCGGCCAGTGGCTGCATATCGGAAAACAGGCCAGTAAGGGGTTTGGGCGGTATCAGTTGCTGGAAAGGTGATTTTCGGCTGTTTCAGTGCCCTGATTCATCAGATCAATATACGCAGTATAGCTGTACAGCCGGTTGCGCTGCTGCCCGCTGATTTCCGTGACCACACCCAGCTGTTCCAGGCGCAGCAGGACAGAATTGACCGTTGCCGGTGACAGGGCGGTTTTTTCTGCCAGCTGTCCGGACGAGACGATGGGCTGTTCCAGGAGCACCTGCTGTATCCGTAAAGCGGATCCCGCTGTCCTGCCAAGCGCATTGATCCGCTGTCGATCCGTTTCAGCAAGTTGGGCCAGATTGCGGGCCGTCTCCACAGCCAGACCAGCTGTTGCAATGATCGCATCGGCAAAGAATTCCAACCAGCTTTCCCAATCTCCGGTCAGGCGAACATGATTTAGCAGGCTATAATACTGCTGTCGGTGGCTTTTGAAATACAGACTGAGATAGAGCAGAGGCTCGTGCAGTATCCCTTCCGAGGAGAGCAGCAGGGTGATCAGCAAACGGCCCAGCCTGCCGTTGCCGTCCAGGAAGGGATGAATAGTTTCAAACTGGACATGGGCCAGAGCCGCCTTAACCAGGGATGGTGTTTTTTCCGGTTGATCATGGAGGAAATATTCCAGTGCGCCCATGCATTGTATGAGTCGGTCAGCAGGGGGCGGGACAAAACAGGCATTTCCTGGCCTGGTTCCGCCGATCCAGTTTTGACTGCGTCGGAATTCTCCCGGTGTTTGCTGACTTCCTCTCCCCTTGCTCAGCAGGACGGCATGCATCTCTTTAAGCAGACGGAGCGAGAGGGGAAAACCTTCTTCTATCCTGAGCAGCCCGTGCTGCAGGGCTGCCACGTAATTGCTCACCTCTTGTACGTCATTCAGGGGGACGCCCGGCTGTCGATTGACTTCATGCAGAAGAAGGTCGGAAAGGGAGGATTGGGTTCCCTCAATCTGCGACGAAAGTACAGCCTCTTTGCGCACGTACATATAGAGGAACAAACCGGTGTCCGGGACCAGCACGGAAACAGCGTCCAGACGGCCCAGGGCCACCAGGGCGCGGTCGAACTTGTCGCGCAGCTCTGCATTCCAGACCAGAGGCGGGTCTGGCGGCAGTGGCGCTGGAATAAAGGCCTGGACTGCTTCTCCCACCGTGCTTACGGTGGTGTAACTCCCTTGCAGATCGCGTTTCATCGTTTTTTGTTGTCCCACCCCGAGGGGCGGATGGAAGGTTATTTTATTTTTTGAAATAAGCAGTGTTGTTATTTTAAGTTCAGCTTCATTTTAAAATAACGTTTTTTGAGCGGGTGAGCTACGATTTTTTGCTGGTACCCAAGCTCTGCTTGGGTACTTTGAATACAGAAGCTCCGGCTTCGGAAAATGAAGCGGAGCTTCGGAAAAAGCGGTTCCCAAGCCGGAGCTTGGGAACCAGACAAAAAAGCGGCTACTGCTGGTAAGCAGCGGTCGCAAGACGTTATTTGAATAATTAGTTCGCGTGCAGCCACGAAACATGAGCAGAGGGATTATGAAGAAAACAGCTAATCATTCAGAGAGTGACGACCTGAAACCTGAATATAACTTCGATTACAGCAAGGCACGCCCCAATCGGTTTGCCGAACGGGTTACCGAGGATAACGTGGTGGTTGTGCTTGACTCGGATGTGGCTCAAGTCTTTTCTTCTGCCGAGGACGTAAACGCTGTCCTGCGTGCGCTCATTCAAAATATGCCTAAAATTTCCTCCCCGGCGGCAAAGGCATCTTAACAGTTGGAACACCTACCCTATGAAGAGGGTATTAAGACAAGGGGCGGATCTATGTGTCCGCCCCTTCCTGTTTCCACTGCGAGAGTGTGAACATGCAGAATACTCAGGGTGTTACCCTGAGCTGAAGAGATATAGCCCCTTCGGGGCAATGCCCTGAAAGGGCAATATGTAGCCAGGCCGGGGTAACACCCCGGACGAAGCAGAGTCTCACCCGCAATTCTTTCAGCCCCCCTCCCTACGCCATTGCCAAAACCGGCGCATATCGGTTATATTGACGGCATGAGCACGGTAACCAATCCCCACGACCATGTTTTTCGGCAGACCTTCGGGCAGCCCGAGGTGGCGGCAGGCTATTTCCGTCATAATCTTCCGGAAGAACTGCTGGAGCATATTGATCTGGAAACGCTGGAGCGGATTCCAGATACCTTTGTTGATCCCGAGCTGCACCCTTCGGCATCCGACCTGCTCTACACCGTGGATTACACGCCCGTACAGGGCGGCGAGACAAAAAAACTCCTGCTCTATCTGCTCCTTGAGCACAAGAGCTATGCCGACCCCATGACCGTGTTTCAGGTTCTGCGTTATATGGTGCGTATCTGGGAAGAATACTGTGCAGCACATCCCAAGGCAACAACGCTACCGCCTGTGTATCCGATGATCATCTATCACGGGCCACGACCCTGGCAACATCCGGTGAATTTTCATTCTCTGTTCACGGTTCAGGAACCGGCTCTGCTGTCGCGTCTGCCGGAATTCGCTCCGGTGCTTCAGGATTTTTCCCGGCTGGACGACCGGGATATTCGGGGCGGAGTTTCGGCCCGGACTGTGCTACTGACACTGAAACATGTTTTTCGTGACGATTTACTGGAGCGGCTGCCGGAAATACTGGCCCAGGCTCAGGAGATGCTGAAAAATGAAAACGGACGGGAAATTATATTCACCCTGCTCTATTATCTCACTGAGGGCACGGGGAAACTGGACGAAGAAACACTTGGAGCAGTTCTGGAAGATTCTGTTCACGGAGGTGGTATTATGCAGTCTTTTTTAAAGAAATATTATGATCAGGGGCTTGAAAAGGGTGTGCAGCAAGGGATTCAAAAGGGCGTACAGCAGGGAATGCAACAGGGTGAGCAGCGGGTTCTTTCACGCCTGCTGAGAAAACGCTTCGGAGACCTGCCTGAGTGGACGGAGCAGATGCTGAAAGAGGCGTCAGGCAGGATGCTTGAGGTCTGGTCCGAGCGTATTTTCACCGCTACCACCCTTGAGGATGTCTTTGCCGAATAAAGCCTGTTCTGCCCTATGAAGAGGGTATTGAGATGTAGGGGCAGACCCGTGTGTCTGTCCTTGTACGCGCCACCCCGGCTGAAAAAACCGACCGCTTTTTTCTACACCCTTGCCGGGACATAAGCAGCCGACAGCCTCTTTTTCTTTCTTATAGATACCACAACGCTAACCTTGTCTTGCCCTTGCTTTTTTCATGCGGTATATAGGGGAAACAGACAAACAGGTTCGCGCCCCTGTGTCGGTACGGAGTATCCCGATCAGAGATAATCGGGCAGACACGCAGCTCTGCCCTACGCCAAATGACAAAAGACTATGCCAACAACATATCAACCCAACAGATCTGACAACGTGGATTATCTTGAAGCCACCTTTCGTAAAATTTTCCCCCAGGACAGCGAATATCGGGATAAAGCCACAGCCCGGCTTGAGCAGCTGACCATGCCCCATTGGGCCTTGGGAGATCTTATGGATCTGGCCGTGGATCTGGCCGGGATGACCCGTTCCATGCATCCCCCGGTGCAGCGGAAGAGGGTGGTGGTTATGGTGGGTGATCACGGGGTCACTGCAGAAGGGGTGTCTAAATATCCGGCTGAGGTCACGGCACAGATGGTCTCTAATTTTGTCAATGGCGGGGCTGGCATTAACGCCTTGGCCCGGCAGGCCGGAGCAGAGGTTGCTGTGGTGGATATGGGATGCTCTGAGGATCTCTCTGATCTGGTGAAACAAGGCAAGATTATCTCCAAAAAGATAGCTGCCGGCACCGAGAACATGGTCTACGGACCAGCCATGACCCGTACCCAGGCGGTCATGGCCGTGGAAGCTGGTATTGAGGTGGCTGAACAAATGGCCTCAGAGGTGGACATCTTTGCCACCGGCGATATGGGCATAGGCAATACCACTGCCAGTACCGCTGTTATTGCAGCTATGACGGACAAGACTCTGGATCAGCTGACCGGGAGGGGAACCGGCCTGGATGATGAGCAGCTGGAGCATAAGAAACGAATTCTGGCCAAGATCCTGCAAATGAATAAACCTGACAGCAACGACGGCCTGGACGTGCTGGCCAGGGTGGGGGGCTATGAGATTGGCGGGATTGCCGGGCTGATCATCGGGGCTGCGGCCCAGCAAAAGCCGGTGCTGGTAGACGGTTTTATCTCTACTGCCGGGGCCTTGATCGCCTGCAAGTTGGAGCCTTTTGTCAGGGATTATATCATCTGTGCCCATCGCTCTGTAGAGCAGGGCCATGCCGTGATGCAGGAGCAGATCAGGTGCAAGCCCCTGTTGGATCTCAATCTGCGTCTTGGGGAGGGTACCGGAGCTGCCCTGGCCATGAACGTGGTTGAGGCGGCTGTGGCTGTGCTTACCGAAGTGTCCACCTTTGCCGATGCCGGGGTCACGGGAACCCCAACAGAATGAAGTTCCTCAACAGACGCAGCTCCGGCAACAGGCGCAGAAAAAAGACATCGCGGTTTCAAAGACAAGTTTCTGAGAAACAAGAAAAAGCTCCGCAAAGGAAGAGCGAATCCAGATCCAGTCAGCCGCTGAACAGAAGCATCATTACCGCAATTGGCTCCTTTGTTGCGGCTCTGCGTTTTCTCTCTATTATTCCTGTTTCCGACAGCTTCGGAACGAACGAGGAAGAACTGGCCCGATCAGTGCCTTTTTTCCCCTTGGTTGGCCTGTTCTTTAGCTGTATAGCCTTGCCCCTGGCCTGGGGCTTGTACATGGTTTTGCCGTCTGCGGTGGCAGCAGTACTGATGGTTTTTCTCCTGCTTGGTTTTTCCGGTGGATTGCATTTGGACGGATTAGCTGACACGGCAGATGGTTTTTTCAGTGCCCGGCCTCGGGAACGGATGCTGGAAATCATGCGGGATTCAGCCACCGGTGCTATGGGGGTGATGGCCCTGCTTCTTCTGCTCTCTCTCAAGATTGCCTGTCTGGCTGCTCTTCCAGCTCTAGGAGACAAGCTCTTTCTTGCAGTTTTCTTCATGCCCATTGCAGGGCGTATCGCCATTCTCCTGCTCATGGCCTTATTGCCCTATGCTCGCCCCGAAGGCGGGTTGGGAACCCTGTTTAAAGATTCCTTTGCCACCAATCAGGCCCGGCTCAGGGCCTTGGCTGTTATGCTGGTTTTCAGTGGTATCTCCTGGGCCGCCGCAGGGCCACAGGGGATTCTTGCTGTCTGTGCGGTTCTGCTCATCACTGCTCTGTTCGCTCTCTTTTGTCGGCAAAAGATCGGCGGAGTGACCGGAGATACCTTGGGCGCAGCCTGCGAGTTAGCTGAAGCCACCATTGCCCTGGTTTTTGTCCTTCAGTTGGGCAGCGGAGTATGAGCGGGCACGGCGGTAATATCAGAGAACTGACTGCTCGCCTGGGATGCCTGCCGGAAGAAATTTTGGATTTCAGTGCCAACATCAATCCCCTTGGGCCGCCTGAGCATCTCTGGAATCTGCTGGCTGGCTGTTTAGGCGATATTTTGCAGTATCCTGACCCGGATTCGACGGAACTGGTGCAGGCCATTGCAGAGCAGTATCAGCTTCCGGCAGAGCAGATTGTTCCGGGGAATGGCACTTCAGACCTGCTCTACGCAACCCTTCGTGCTGTAGGGGCGAACCCCTGTGTTCGTCCTTGTCCATCGGGCAGACACAGGGACCTGCCCCTACATGAATCCCTGGCAGAAAAAAAAATACAACGGGCCGTGATTCCGGTTCCAGCCTATATTGATTATCGTCATGCCTGCGAACGAGCCGGTCTTGAGGCTCTGCCTTTTCTTCTACCGGCAGAGGATGATTTTCAGCCGAACCTGGACCATATTTCTCCGCTGCTTCAGCCCGGTGATTTGCTGATTCTCGGTCAACCCAATAATCCGACGGGCAGGATGATCGACCGGACGGCCCTGCTGGCCCTGGCTGATCAGCACCCGGATGTCTTTTTTCTGCTGGATGAGGCCTTTGCCGGTTTTGTTGCAGGATATAGTTCGTTGGCAGGCTCTCGGGAAAACATCATCACCCTCTGCTCTTTAACTAAACTCTTTGCCGTGCCTGGTTTGCGACTGGGATTTCTGGCCGCTTCTGAAGAGTTGTGCAATGCGATACAAGAACAGCTTGCTCCGTGGTCGGTGAATGCCCTGGCCCAGGCTGCTGGCAAGGCCATGATCGGCGATACAGACTATATCCGCAAAACGCAGGAACTGATCCGGAAAAATCGTGAAACCCTCAGTAAAGATCTGGCCGGAATCCCTTTACTCCGGGTTATTCCGGGAACCGCAGATTTCCTTCTGGTTCAGTTGAAGGGCAGGCTAACAGCTGCTGAACTGGAAGATAGGCTTCTTCAAGAGGCCCGAATCGCCATTCGGCTCTGTGCCAATTATGAAGGGCTGGAAGAACAGTATTTCCGGGTGGCGGTGCGCTCGGAAGAGGAAAATAATCGCTTTGTTGCCGCATTACAGGAAATCCTGCTGCCCAGGCAGAAAAGAGGAAGTTTTTCCGTAGGGTACGGCTCCCGCATCAAAAAGACACCCTCCCTGATGCTCCTCGGCACAGGCTCGGATGTAGGTAAAAGCGTGCTGGTGGCCGGACTCTGCCGGATCCTCTTGCAGGACGGCGTGCGAGTGACCCCGTTCAAGGCCCAGAATATGTCCCTGAATTCCTATGTAACCAGAGACGGCGGTGAGATGGGTCGGGCCCAGGTGGTCCAGGCCCAGGCCTGCCGTCTTGACCCGGATGTGCGTATGAATCCGGTGCTGCTCAAGCCCTCCTCAGATGTGGGCAGCCAGATCATCGTTCTCGGAAAACCTGTAGGCAATATGCGGGTGACAGACTATGTCCGCTATAAGGAACAGGCCTGGCAGGAGGTCTGTCAAACCTATGATGCACTGGCAGCGGATTTTGACTGCATCATCCTGGAAGGGGCGGGCAGTCCGGGCGAGGTGAACCTGAAATCCCATGATATTGTGAACATGCGCATGGCCCGGTACAGCCAGTCTCCGGCCCTGCTGGTGGGGGATATTGATAGGGGCGGGGTTTATGCCTCTTTTATCGGTCATATGGCGGTGATGGCTCCTTGGGAACGGCAGTTGCTGGCTGGCTTTCTGGTCAATCGTTTTCGGGGCGATGTTTCCTTACTGGCCGATGCCCATGCCTTTGTTGAGCAGCGCACAGGTAAGCCGGTGCTGGGGGTGGTGCCTTGGCTTACTAACCTTGGCCTGCCCCAGGAGGATTCAGTGAGCTTTAAGGCGGGTCTTTACGATAGCCCGAAACCTGCTGCTGGCGAACATGTGGAAATTGTCCTGATTGATCTGCCTCATATCTCCAACTTCACTGATCTGGAACCCTTGTTGGAAGAAAAGGATGTCTGGCTGCGCACAGTCCGGCAGGTGGATGAGCTGGGCGAACCGGATTGTTTGATCCTGCCCGGATCCAAGAACGTGGTTGGTGATTTGGTCTGGCTGGCCCAAACCGGTCTGGACAAGGCCATTATCCAAAGGGCTGAACAGGGCTGCCTGGTCATCGGGATCTGCGGTGGCTTCCAGATCCTCGGGAAAACTGTAGCTGATCCCCACGGCATTGAAGGTGAGCCGGGCGCCCTGCTGCATGGGCTGGGCCTGCTGGAGCTGACCACGGAGCTGGCAGCTCATAAAACCCTTACCCGTCGTGAAGGCCAACATCTCCCCTCCGGTCAGCCGGTGCATGGTTATGAAATTCATCATGGGCAGACTGATAGCTCCGGGAGAGATGGAAGCGTGGCAAAACCTCTTCTGAGCTTTGCTGATGGGGCCTCCTGCGGCCTTGCCGACCCATCAGGCCGGGTCTGGGGCAGCTATCTGCATGGTATCTTTGATGCAGATCCCTTCCGCCGCTGGTTTATCAATGATCTGCGTGAACGAAAGGGATTGGCTCCCTTAAGTGGGCAGGGTACGCAGTATGACCTGGAACCTGCCCTGGATCGACTGGCTGGGGTGCTGCGGCAGGAATTGGATATGGATGCGGTCTATCGTTTGCTGGGGATCTGAGTGACGCAACCATGCCCTAACGGGGCTTCGGGGCTTTTTCATCAGCTCAGGGTTTAACACTATCATGACACCATCAGTTGGTCAGAATCTTAATTATTAATCTGTTACTGATATCCAACAGATCATTCTTTTATGCGCTCATTCTGTCTTTTTCTTCTCCTGGCCATTTTTCTTTTTGGATTAGCTGTGGGAGGCTGGTTCGCTGCGTATGTCTTCACACCTTCTCCCGGCCTGGAAGATCGCATTATCAATATTCCCAAAGGTGCTGGTGTTCGCCAGATACAGACCCTTCTTGCTCAGGAAGAGATCATCATTGCCGACGATATTCGTTTTCTGATCCTGGCCCGGCTCTTTCATGTGATTAAGCATCCCCCACGCCTGCGGGCTGGCGAGTTCAAGGTGCCGCAGGGCTTGACCCCCTTGGAGGTTATCCAATTTCTGGATACAGCCCGGCCTGTGCATCATAGAGTAACCATCCCGGAAGGAAAAACGATGACCGAAATTGCTGCCATTTTTGCCGAAGATGGTTGGGCAGATCCGGCAACTTTTCTCCGGCTTTGTCAGGATGCAGCCCTCTTGAAAGAGCTGGGGATAGCAGCTTCTTCTTTGGAGGGATACCTCTTTCCGGAAACCTATACCCTGGTTCGCGGAGAGGTTGATGAACAAAAGCTGATTAAGATAATGGTTGAGCGTTTTTTTACTGTCTGGAAAGATTTGACAGAATCGGGAGCAGCGGAACAAACAGAGGAGGTGAAGCAGTATGATCAACATCAGCTGCTTACCTTAGCCTCTATTGTAGAAAAGGAAACCGGCTCTGCAGGGGAGCGTGATGTGATCGCCGGGGTATTCTATAATCGCCTCAAAAAAGGCATGCGGCTCCAGTCTGACCCCACGACGATTTACGGAATCAAAGACTTTAACGGCAATCTGACCAAGGCTGATCTCGAACAGTGGAGTCCTTATAATACCTATACTATTCCCGGTCTGCCTGCCGGTCCTATTTGTAATCCCGGTGCAGCAGCGATTAAGGCAGTGCTGTCGCCAGCCAAGGTTCCCTATTTTTACTTTGTCTCCCGCAATGATGGTAGCCATAAATTTTCCAAGACGCTGAAGGAGCATAACCGGGCGGTGTATAAGTTTCAGAAGTTGGGGAAGAATAGATAAAAGTTTTTTTGTCACTTTCTACTGTCCAGATGCGCCCTAAGCCCCTCCAGCAACACAAACCTCCCCAGCGGGACAACTTCGCAGGGAATACAGCCGAGAAAAAGCGGATTATCGCAAAGCCCGCCAGAGAGATAAAGCCTGTTCGGAGAACCGGCAAAGCGAAAGGCATTGCGGGCAATACCCCAGACAAATTTTGCCACCGCCTCGGTTTCAGAACTGCCCGTGACCACGGCGTCAAAGATATGACTCATACCGAGAACGCCACAGGTGACGGAAAACCCGGTTGCCGGCACAGCTACCTGACTGTAATCAATTTTGTAATAGGATTCCAGCAGTTCAATGGTAAAACCCATTGAGGCCCCGCATTCCGCATTCCAGCCCATATCCGCCACTTCTCCTTTTTGATAACGGATACATTTAATATCCCGGCTGCCGCAGTCGAGCAGCACGGCATTTGATTCAGGAATCAGGCAATTACCACCCTTGGCCAGGGCAATCAACTCATTGATAGATTCTTTGCCACGTCGTTTGGCATTATGACCTGTGGCAAGGTCAGCCTTGAAGGTGGGGGCAAGCTCACGGGTAGGGACAACCCTTGGGTTGCTGTTTTCTTGATCTGTTGTAAAAAGCTTGGTGTAGGAGGTCCCGAAATCAGCCAGCAGCATGCTTACCTCCTGCTTCCTTGTTTTGAGAATTCGAGAAATGCCTCAATTTTTGCCCGGACACTGGAACTGGTATTGACATCGCAGTCCACGTACAGTCCTTTGGAGTGACGTTCCGCCAAGTGCTTGGCCAGGGCTGTCTTGGCGCAAAAGGACTGGGCAAAGAACACTGTGGGTACAGTGGGATTATAGTAGGATTCCAATTCAATATCAGCAGGGGTTTTGTTTTCTATGCAGCGGCTCCATCCATAGACATGGGTGCTGTCTGGAAACAGGGATAAAAGCGAGAAATCACGAGGTGGTACACCCCAAAAACCTGCTGTGGGGACTGAACACGGATAATCAGGAGAAGGAGCACTTGACTGAATTCCCTTGGTAATTGCCTGGAGTTTTTCCATCAGAGGCAGGTTGCTGCGGCAGATAGGAGTACCAAAGCCTTTGCTGTCCAGATTACGGGTAGTGATGACCGGAATCGTCAGAAAATCCTGGAGAACCTTGGCCACATGGAGGGCACAGTCACATTTTCCTGGGCCGATATCAATATAAATGCTGTCTAGTTCCATGTTCATGGCATTCAGTGTCACAGTGCGGAGAATGGCACAATACACCTGGGGGAGATGGGTCTCCCTGTTCATGGGCAGCGAAAGGTGAGGCTCGTCAAGATCAACAATCCTGGTCTGTTCCTTATTGAGTTGTTGGATGATCTCCAGAGGCGGAACGCCGACAATACCGATTGTCTTTTTCATCAGGTATCCTCCCGAAGCAACAAAATAAATCCTAATACACCTACAGCAATATGGATAGAAAGTGCCGCTGCAAGGGGAGGGATGTATCCGGCCTTGGCAAGGGATTGCAAGGTTCCCCAGCAGCCCCAGCAGACAAAGGCCAGTCCGCAACTGACAGGTATAGCCAGTGAAAGGTCGCGTCCCCATTTTCGGTAAACCATCAGCAACATGGGTAGACCCAGCATGAGCAAGGGCAGGCCCAGAAAAACATAGGAAATCCGACCGTAAAAATTTGCCCAGGCCTGGGTGCGTTCCTCGGGCGCTTCCTGATGCAGGGCATCACGGTACAATTCTGCCAGGGAAAGCTCATTGCTGCGATATTGTGGGATGAAGAAATCTGCTGGGGTTTCTGTAAAGTTAAAACTCCGTTCTCGGAATATTTCTGTTTTAAAGATTTTTTGCCCCTTGGCATACTGCACCTGTCCGTTTTGCAGGGTCCAAGTACCGTCTTGCCAGAAGGCATGTTCAGAAGAGACCAAGGCAGTGAGCTTATAGCGGCTGTTCCAGGAAGAATAAGAGAAAAAGGGAAAGACATTCTGGTTTGGGTCAGGGCGAGCAAAGGAGTAGAAATTATTGTTGTCCTGATAATAATAACGGCCATTCCGGTAAATCCCCAGAGAGACCCGGCCTTTGACCTCTTTATTCCAGATTATGTTGGTCCGGGACACGGTCTTGGGCAAGACAAATTGTGATAAGGCAAGGAGCAAGAGGGTTGCGATCATGCCGCCGGCAATAATTGGAGCTGCTATCTTTTTGAGGGGAATACCGCAGGACTTGAGCGCAATCAATTCGTTGGAATTGTTGAGCACCCCAAAGGTTACCACCCCGGCCAAGAGAATACAGACCGGCCCCATCTGTTCCACAATAAAAGGGATGGAGAGCAGGAAGAATTTACCCACCAGGGCCATGGACTTACCCTTTTCCATGAAATTGTCAATTTTTTCAAAAAAATCAATAAGCAAATAGATAGCAATGAAGCTCAAAACCAGCATCATGATATTTTTGAAGAACTGAAGCAGGATATAACGTTTGAGAAGATTCACAATGTTGCAGGTTTGGGAAAATATGGAGACAGGGATTAATTCCACGGAACAGGCTGGGAAGGAAAAAGCGATTTCCTCCTGTTTGCCTGTCCTGTTTTTTTATGTTTTATTGCGCTGCATCAGAAGATTTTTATTGCTCCCTGTCAAAGAAGCATTTTCTATGATAACGCTAGTACAGTAAGTACCCGTTGGAGGATGTTCAGTCAAGCATTACCGGTACACAAGGGGTAACTTTTGCTGGTTTTGGTGTGCTTATACCGTACCTTTTCTGGCTCATCGCAGATTAGTGGGGAACGCCATGTTCCGCAAATACTCTGAGCCTGAAATTTTCAAAATTTCTATATCCAAACGCAGTCCGAATAATGTTTCTTATGCTGTTATTGAGTCCTTCAACAAAGCCGTTTGTGACCCGTTCTACAAAATAGTTCAGAATTTCACTCCACCAATTCTTCAGCGTACCGACAAACTTTAGAAGGAACAGATTGCCTGTCACCTGAGCTTTGTATATCCAAGCTTTCAGAAACTGAGATGCCTTATCCCGGCTTCTTATTTTTTCAAAAATACACCTGAATTCTTCTTTGAGAAGATACAATTCTCTCAATTCAGTGTGATGGGAAAGCACCTTGGTCAAACGCGCTTCTTCTTCGGCAGAAAGTTCTTCTCTGTTTTTCACAAGAATCCAACGCATTCCTTTCAACATGTCCTTTTTCTCTTCAGGAAGAGCACGCTGGATTTTACGGCGCATCTGTCCCAAACGCTCGTTCAGCTGTTTCATCACATGAAATCTGTCGACTGTAAGCCGGGCTTTCGGGAGCTTCGTGCGAACCGCCTGCGCATAA
>JAABTP010000049.1 GCA_011389815.1 Desulfobulbaceae bacterium
AGTGCCATAGGAATAGTCAAAAAATAAGCAACTTGTTGTTTTTGCATAACTTTGACTTTTTATGTCACGAACTTGGGCTAAGGAGGCACCTTCCATAAGACGTGCCGCAACCCAAAGCTGGAGGGAGGCGTTCATGGTGCTGCCAGCAAGGATTTCCTCGCCATCTCTGTAGATCAGGATATGAACAAAATCAAGAGAGCCTATAAAAAGATAGGCTATGCCAAGAAAGAGAAAAAAATGATTTTTTTGAAAACGGCGGGTGTTCCAGGTAAAAAGAAAAATGCTGCTGATCAGAATGATACTGAAGAGTTCTGCCAGGGCATGGAACAGGATCTCACTGTATTCATCAGCTAAAAAAAGCCCGACAATAACCGCAAACGGAACAAAACAGGCCGGAGAAAAATGTGTCCTCAGTTTTTCTGTATCGGCTTTCATTGCGAAGCTTCGAATTTGATACCCTGCTACCTGCGGTGTAACAGCAGAATATTTTGTTAATTAATACGCCGCCCCCTGGGATGGGGTGTTTTTTCACTTGTCGGCGAGCGGGAGAGCTGTATAGTTGATAATCTTTTATTATATCCTCTTAAATCAATAAAGTAAATATTTATTTACAGACTTATTCAATTCTTTTACCTGTTTTTTTATCATAGGCAGCAAGCTAATGGCTTGACTTGCTCTCCTTCTTCAACCGTACAATTCCTGAGAACAGCATGGGCACCAATAACAGCACCAGCGCCAATCTGGCAGTTATGCAGGAGAGCACCTGAAGCAATCTCTGCTTTTTTTCCAATAACCGAAGCACCCGTGATCTGCACACCTGCATGCAGGGTAACGTCCTGACCGATCTGACAATCCGGGGCAATAAGGATGGATTCAGGGCTGTACATACTTACCCCAGACAGCATGACTTTTTGATTATGGCGTATTTGCAGCTCATTATGGGCCTGGGCAAGTTCTACGCGGGAATTCACTCCCAGCACGTCAATGGCTGGCCTATGGACGAATTTTTCCACCTGATGCCCTTGCTCAGTAGCAATGGAGACGATATCAGTCAGGTAGACCTCACCCTGACTATTATCCGTGCCCACCTGTTGCAAGGTAGAGAAGAGAAACTCCCGGTCAACAAGATAGATCCCGGCATTGATTTCCTGGATGGCCTGTTGTTCTGGTGTAGCATCTTTCTGCTCAACAATCTCAACCACCCCTCCCTGGGAGTTGGAGATAATCCTGCCATACCCAAAGGGATCATCCAAAACCGTGGTCATCAGGCTGAGCACGGTTTTACTGGCCAAGTGCTGATCAATCATAGCCTGAAGGGTTTCCGGGCGGATCAAGGGGGTGTCGCCGCAAAGAATCATCACCAAATCAAAAGACGCACAGGCTGATTCAGCACAGAGCACAGCATGCCCGGTGCCCAATTGCTCTTCCTGTATCACAGGGCTGAAAGTATAGGAGGCAGGAGGCTCTGCCAGCGAAGCCAGAACCCGCTCCCGTTGGTGACCGACAATCACGGCCATGTGACCAACATCGGTTGCACTCACCGTGTCCAGAACATGATGAAGCATGGGTTTGAAAAAAAGCTCATGCAGTACCTTGGCCTTGTCAGACTTCATACGGGTGCCTTTACCAGCGGCAAGGATGACTGCGGAAATGTTGGGGGTGTTCATGGAACAGGACTCCTGGGAAATAAATTATTGTAGGGAATTAACAAAAAAGGTGTACCAGGGTGTTGCCCTACGCTCCTCCCTCATACTTCTGCATATAAGCCACCACAGGCCGAAACAACTCAGACAGTTCAGCAAAACGCTGATCCAACGGCTCCTGGGCACGTAAGGCAATCTCATAAGCAGGATCATCACTCTCTCCCCGGTAAAAACCAGAATACCAGGTTCTGCGGGCCGCATTCCAGGCTGCGGCCTCAGATCGGGCCTTGGCCCAGGCATAGCTGGTCTTGGGATAGAAATGAAGCGGTTCTGACTCGCCTTGCCGATAACAACGTAATAAGGCGGTCAACTCAGCCTTGGGGTCTTCAACCTCCTCAAAGCACACCATGGTATCCAGGGCCGCATGCACAGAAAGTGGACGTACCTTTGCCGGAGAATGGAGGAGCAGCACAAGATGCTGAATCCAGAGCTGTAAAATATCCCCGGCCTTCAAGGTTGCTGGCCGAAAACTCACTCGACCAGTACGATACAACGATGTGAGCTGGCCCGTAAGCATAATATCATCAACAGCTAACTGCACATCTTCCGGGTCAGCCCGCTCTTGGGTTATAGACTCTAAAGACTCAACCAACATTGCTGTATTCTGTTCCATTTCCCGATACAGGATCTGGCCGAAGCGTCCACCGGGCAGATGACCTGCTGCCTGCATTCGATACAGGGGCGATGCGGGCCGGGCCTTATCCCTCTCAACACGCTCCCTATATTGTCTGTTCATGATCTCCTGGCTCAGCAGATATTTTTGCAAATGATCCAATACAAAGTCCTCAGCTTCTGGCAGCACCTCCTCCTCATAGCGACTGCGCAGGCCCATGCGCTGTTCCAGGAAAAAGCGAACCGGGTGATTCCAGAAATGAACAAGACGGTTGAGGTCCACCTGCTCACAGGGTTCAGGCGGGGGTAAAGGAGCCTGGACAAAGGCAAGGGAGGAGGCAGAGGAAGCAGGGGCTTGTGGCAGCCATTCTGAGGCATAACTGGCCGTCTTGCGACAGCCTAAAAAACAATGCCTGCTAAAGGGCTGGAGGGGATATTCCACAGTGAGCATTTGAGCTGCTGTTTGCTCCTCCTCTCCGTCCTTCCCCTCTTGTTCGCCTGCTGACCAGCCACGATTGATATAATCCCGCAGCTCTGCCACCACCACAGAAGGCGGCAGGGAGGAATTATCCTGCTGATCACGTCCCACCCAGGAAATGGCAAGGTGATTCCGGGCTGAGAGCAGGGCCTCCAGAAAAAGATACCGATCATCATCACGGCGACTGCGATCACCCAGGCGGGGCTGCCGGGACAGCAGATCAAAGGCCGGGGCCCGTTGGGTTCGGGGATAATCCATATCATTCATGCCCAACAACCAAATCACCTTAAAGGGGACTGAGCGCATGGGTACCATATTGCAAAAGGTGACCCGACCAGCAAGAAAGGCCTGGCCCCCTGCTGACTCAGAGAGTTGGGCTTCAAACCAATGACGGATAATCGGCAGGCCAAGCTCTTGCTCAAATCCAGCCAAGCGACAATGCTCGACAAAATCAGCAATGGTGCGCCGCAGGATAAGTACCCCCTCCTGGTTTTCCTCATCATCAGCAAGAAAATCATCCAGTAAAGAGGAAAGCAATCCTGCCCATTGAGATGGCTGATAACGGGCCTTCATCTTTTTCCGCAGCTCCTGCACGGCCCGAATAAAACCGGTCAAACCACCCAACCAGGGACTCTGGCTGCTGACTCTGCCGGAACAGGGCAGGATTCCCTGCCAGGGCTGATCAAGCGGCCCCATGAGATAGCCCAGCAGGAGTCGATCCAGGCCAAAGTCCCAGGTATGCTGCTGGGTATCCCCCAATCCCTGCTCCCGGCGATGGTCCTGGTCCAATCCCCAGCGTACCCCGGCCTCCATGATAGCAGAACGCATAAGGACAACATCCTCAGCTGCAAGCCCGAACCGGTTCAGAATCGCCTGGTTTTCCAGCAAGGCCATGACATCCGGGGCCGTGAAACGACTTTCCTGCAATTCCAGCAGAGTGAGAAAGCCCTCAATAACCGGTTGTTCAAGGCGGCTGGCCTGGTCTGCAATGGACCAGGGGATATAGCGGGCAGGCGGGGCTGAGCCAAAGACTCCGGCCACTGCCGGGGCGTACGTAGTAATATCCGGGGCCATCACCAGAATATCAGCGGGTTTCAAGGCAGGGTCAGCGGCAAAGGCATCCAGCAACCGGTCATGGAGCACCTGAATCTCCCGCATAGGACTATGGCAGCAATGGAAACGGATGGAGGAATCGTCCGCAGGCAGCGGAGTTTTATCCTGGCCTGGGCCTTGCCCGCCCCGGTCATGAAGGTTGAGAATATCAGCCTGAATTCGGTGCAGGACTGTATCGCCTTCCGGCTCCTGATACAGGGTAATCTCCTGGGGATTATTTGCCATGAGCAAGGAAAAGAACTCCTGGCCCACCGTGCCCATTGAGGCCAACAGCGGGTTGCCAGCCGTGAAATAAGTACTGAGATCATCAAGGCCCTGCTCCCGCCAGCTCTGCCGCTTCAGGGCCAAGAGCCGTTCTGACAGGATATCATCCCAGGCCTGGGCACAAGGACTGAGATGAAAGATACGGATATCCACAAACTCACTGATTCGCTCAATCACCTCAAGGTAGGCCGGAGCCAGGGCGTTAATGCCAAAGATGGAAAGACGTTCCGGCAAGCCATCCTGGCGCAGCTCCCCTGTTTCCGCAGCCTTGACAAAGCGTTGCAGCAGAGCAGCCCGGTGCTGCTTGTTCTCTGCGGTCAAGCACCGCCACAGCCTGGCCTGCCAATGCTCTTCGCCTCCCTGCTCCCAATAAAGCAGCATGGCAGGACGGTAGACCTGGTACTGGTCAAAGAGGTCACTGATCTTTTCTGCCAGCTGAAAGCGTTTGTGCCCGTCATCATCCTCAGCAAGATAGGCGTTGATCTCAGCCATGCTCGGATCGGTCAGCAGGCTATCCAATTCCTTTTGAACCCGCCAGAGCAGCACATTGCGATCAAACAGGGTCAGGTCTGACACATTGCCCAGGGTTTGCTCGAATATGTTCCAGATATAGGAGGCTGGCAGGGGAAAAGCGAAATTGGCGCAGATCCCGGTGCGCAGGGCGATCTGCTGGGAAAGCCAGCGGGCCATACCCGGATTCTGGACAATAATGGTCTCCGGGGCCAGAGGATTACTGACTGGCTCGGCAAGGGTGACGCAGAGGGCCTCAAAGAGGTTTTCTAAACGGTTGGATTGGAAGAGGTACAAGGGGGGCTCCTGTGGGTAGTTTTACAGTCCGTTCATGATAACGATCACAAAAGCTCCTGCCGCAGCCGCGCAATCTCTTCCACAGACAACCCGGTCTTCTCCGCAATAGTCGCATCATCCAGCACATCAATCAGGTTCCGGGCAATCTCAAGAGCCTTTTCCTTTCCCCCTTCCGCTCTACCTTGCTCAACGCCTTTGGAAATACCGAAATAGTAGGAAGAATGGAGCATACTGGCCTGATAATGCAAATCTTCCTGATAACGTTCATAGGCAAGCCGTTCCGACTCAGGCAGCTTCATAATATCCAGTGCATCTTTGGCTTGCAGAAGCCCTTTGGCCTTGAACTCGTCTTTGATCTCCTCATTCTTCAGGAAATAGATCCACTCATCCAGGCTGTCTTTGGCAATATCATCAAAGCTGTTGACCTTGATCAGATAATACTCCGGGAAAATCTGATACAGTTCCTTTTTCTTGTACGCGCCTTGCTGATACCTGGAAAGCTCTAAAATGTCATCACAATGAATCCCCCTGAACGTTGTTGATCCGTGGTACACATAGTCTTCCCCATGCCCTAAATCGAAGTACAGGATATTTACGGAAATAACTTTAACGACTTCAGCATAAGGATCACTTTCCTGGAGATGCTCGGTAATGACCTTTGAAGTGCTGAACAGGATCCGCTGAAGAAAGTCCAGCTCCCGCTCATACTGCACTTCAATGACGATGACCTCATCCTTTTGGTTCCTGACCTTGAGATCCACCCGGTTAAACTTATCGCGACTGTCCTCCTTATTGCTCTCGCTCTCCAGAACCTCCTGAATACGGATATCATCCCGGAGCAACTCGCTCAAGAATCCTTCCAGGATCTCAAAGTTGGCCTTGCTCCGCAGGAGCTTTTTCATGGCCCAGTCAAAGCTGATCAATCGTCGTTTTGGCATGGTACTTCCTTAATACTTTCTTATGAGCGTATGCTCTAACCTGGTTTTATTCCACCCGCAACCGCGCAATCTCTTCCACAGACAACCCGGTCTTCTCCGCAATAGTCGCATCATCCAGCACATCAATCAGGTTCCGGGCAATATCCAAAGCCTTTTGCTGCTCCCCCTCTATTCGACCTTCCATCCGTCCCTGCTCAACGCCTTTGGAAATACCGAAATAATAGGAAGAATGGAGCATACTGGCCTGATAATGCAAATCTTCCTGATAGCGTTCATAGGCAAGCCGTTCCGACTCAGGCAGCTTCATAATATCCAAGGCATCTTTGGCTTTCAGAAGCCCCTTGGCATTGAATTCGTCTTTGATCTCCTCATTCTTCAAGAAATAGATCCACTCATCCAGGCTGTCCTTGGCTATATCGTCAAAGCTGTTCACTTTAATCAGATAATACTCCGGGAAAATCTGATACAGTTCCTTTTTCTTGTACGCTCCTTGCTGATACCTGGAAAGCTCTAAAATATCATCACAATGAATCCCCCGGAACGTTGTTGATCCGTGGTACACATAGTCTTGCCCATGCCCTAAATCGAAGTACAGGATATTTACGGAAATAACTTTAACGACTTCAGCATAAGGATCACTTTCCTGGAGATGCTCGGTAATGACCTTTGAGGTGCTGAACAGGATCCGTTGAAGAAAATCCAGCTCCCGCTCATACTGCACCTCAATGACGATAACCTCATCCTTCTGGTTCCTGACCTTGAGATCCACCCTGTTAAACTTATCGCGACTGTCCTCCTTATTGCTCTCGCTCTCCAGAACCTCCTGAATACGGATATCATCCCGGAGCAACTCGCTCAAGAATCCTTCCAGGATCTCAAAGTTGGCCTTGCTCCGCAGGAGCTTTTTCATGGCCCAGTCAAAGCTGATCAATCGTCGTTTTGCCATAACGTTCTCAATATGTCGTAATGATTGTTTACCTGGTCAGAGATATTGGGTGAAGGATCGAAGAATAAAGTATGTGCTTATACGACAACCGGGACTGCGCATATTGTCAATACACTTCCTTATGATGCCCTACATTCACCAGAACAATCTCTTTCTCGGAGAAATAGAACTCCAAGGTAATACGATAGGAGATATTGATAGAAACGGAGTGCAGTCCCTTGAGCTTACCTCGGAGCTGATGCAACCGAAGTGCCGGATGATGTGGATTCAACTCCAGTATCCTGAGTGTTTTTTCATACTGGGACAACAGCTCCGGGTGTTTTCGGGCAAACCTGGCAGCCCTTTTCAGGTAGCTGTCCGTATAGATAAGTTGGTATGTCATTTAGTTATACGTTGCACATGTTCTTCAACAGTCTCAGTAACACATCTGCCAGCCTCGTAATCCGCCTTGGTCTTGTGCAGGGCCGCATCCAGTTCGCATTCCCGAAGATAATTATAGTGCTGCATATCCATCACAACAAAACGCTCTTTGCCCCGGACAGTGATGACCAGTTCTTGATGATCGGCAAGATGCTTTTCAATTACGGGTATCCCTTTTATTTTCAGCTGATTTGCGGTAATACTCTCCATATCCTTCCTCCTGTTTAATACGTAACATAGCATTTTCTAAAACACGATTGTAGACCTGTTTCGTCGAATAATCAAGATGCATATTGAGTCTCTACTCGCTTACTCGAATGAAAAGTCGAGAGCGGTATGAAGCGAAACTGGAACCTTGGTTCCAGTTCATCTCGAACTATGGTACGAGTTTGGCTCGAACCTTGGTTCCAGTCTGTCTCGAACTATGGTTCGGATTTACCTCGAACGTAGGTTCCAGTCTGGCTGGAACATTGGTTCGAGATTATTTCTCTCCCCTGTTCAGAAGATCTTCGCTAATATTTTTGTAGTTTATTTTCAAGCCGAACACCTTCAGATCGCCTTCAACATACCTGTTCAGC
Source organism: Desulfobulbaceae bacterium (assembly GCA_011389815.1). Taxonomy (GTDB): domain Bacteria; phylum Desulfobacterota; class Desulfobulbia; order Desulfobulbales; family Desulfobulbaceae; genus Electrothrix. Next base: position 7,860 of record JAABTP010000049.1, read on the forward strand.
TTCTTTATCAGGCCCGGCAGTCCTCCGTCCTTCCGTTCTCCATCAGCCAGAGCCAGCATCTTTTCGCCTTCACTCGGGCTGTCGAAATGCACACCATCCAGCAGCTCCTGTACGCTGTACGCCTTTTTTGTCCCTTTGGGGATAATTTTATCCAGCCCCTGTTCCGCATAGTTCAGCAGAGTCTGGTAATCCTCGGTGATGTCAGGGTTGTCCGGCATTGGGATGTGTTCATCCACCTTCAGCCCCTCAAAGCTGGCATGAATCTCCCGCAGGGAAAGTCAAATCAGGGCCAGATAGACTTTGCGCTCCCTGCCCGTGACCGTGATATGGATTTGCCGGGCCTCGTTGTCCGCCCGAACCACGGCCTTCGCATCAAGCTGTGCATGGGCCAGCACCACCCCGGTGCGCCAGCGCAGCCTGTCTTTTATCTCCTTATGCCGCTTGACGATGAAGCGGGGCATGACTGAGGGTGGCAGGAAGTCTTCATACTTCAGCAGGAAGCGGAGCGCATCCCGGTCATCAAAGGCGAACGCAGGCTCTGAGACCTCCAGCAGGTCCGGAATAAGCACCTCGCCGTCTTCCAGCTCATAGCACAGCTCGAATTTCCGCATCAGCTCGATGAAATAGCCGTGATCCCGCCACTGGTAGTGATAGGTGTCGCCCTCCTGATAACGGAGGATCTCCCGCAGATCATCCTTACGGAACAGGCCCTTGCGTTCAGCAATGGAGGGGGCATTGATAATCTTATACACGGCCTCGGTCACCCATTTGGGATCAAGGACGTGATTATCGGCCAGGTCGAACTCGGTAAAGTGGATGACGATGCCCAGATCGTGGAGAAAATCCACCAGCACCTGCCGGCTGATCTCGCCCGACACCCCGGCCTCCCGGCACAGGGCCTCGCAGTCTTCATAGCTGATGCAGGGGTCGTTCAGCTCCTCCAGCCGCTCCTTTGCCCGGAACCAGCTTTCCGGCCATTCATTGCGGGTCAGCGGCACCTTGCCCAGTTCCTCCTCCAGGGCCTGGCGGAAGGCCCGAATGCCGTTGCCCGTTCGGCAGGAGGTGCGGAAGAAGTCCACGATAAAGGGGTATTTCTTCTTGAGGAAAGGGCGGTTGAGATCAAAGCCGGGATTGGTGTCGTACTTGTTCAGCACCACCAGCACCGGCGACCCGCCGCCGAAGGATTCGATGTAGCGCAGCCAGTACTCGGGTCGCTCGTCCCGCCTGCCGTCCAGGACCAGGACATAGAGGCTGCGGCGGGACAGGAAAAACTGGTGGGTGGCGTGCATGATCTCCTGGCCGCCGAAGTCCCAGAGGTTGCAGCGCAGGGATCGGTCACCGGTGTCCAGCTTCCATTCCTTGATGCGGATGCCGTGGGTGGTTTCCTCGTGGGCGTTGAACCGCTCCTCCCGCAGGCAGCGGGTGAGCGAGGTCTTACCGGATGCGCCTTCACCCACCAGGATGATCTTGACTTGGCCGACTGTCCGGGTGCCTTCTTTGGCAGAGACGAAGTATTCGCAGATGGCTTCGATGCCTTGGACGGCGAGTTCGTAGGGTGGTGAGATGAGGGGGTTGTCGCGAAGCAAAAGCTCTCTTAGATTGGTTAGCCGGACGATTTCTGGAGGGAGTGAGGTAAGGTTGTTGTTGTTGAGGAAGAGCAAATTAAGATTTTTTAGCTGAACGATCTCTGTTGGCAGATTGGTAAGCTGGTTGCCGTCAAGCCAAATCTCGGTGAGATTCCTCAGTTGAAAGAGTAATGACGGTAGAAAGGAAAAGTCGTTACTGTGAAGAGCAAGCCTGGTGAGGTTGGTTAGTTGGATGAACTGTGATGGCAGTGAGGAAAGCCGATTGCCGCCGAGGTTAAGCACTTGAAGGTTGGTTAATCGAAAAAGTTGTGACGGCAGTTCGGTCAATTCTTGATCAGATAGATCAAGCTTCGTTGCCCCTGTCTCCGCAGCCTCTTTAATCCGCCGCAACGCCTCTTCATACCCCATCGCCCGTTCCTCCGTTCCTGTTGTTGTCTTTCACCCATGCCCCGACGGGAACATAACGCTTTACTCAATCCGAGTATAACGCTTTACTCGATCCGAGCATAACGCTTTGCTCAATCCGAGCATAACGCTTTACTCAATCCGAGCATAACACTTTGCTCAATCCGAGTATAACACTATACTCCTCAAACCCAACGCCGCAGGGACGGTTCGCGAAACGCTCCTGCCGCATCTCGTAGGGGGTAGACCCTTGTGTCTACCCATCCCCGCCACATTCAGGGCAGACACGGGGATTTGCCCCTACGATCCCCCATCATACCAATAATCTGCACATTCCCGCAACCTCTACCAGCGATTCGCCAATCGCCCATATCAAGAGAGACCATCGTATGATCGGGCGATGAAAAGAAGGAGCTTAATGCCTTACCACTTCGGGACATGCGGGCCGTAGCCCTTGCCCTCAAGAAGGCTGTATTTATCCAGTACAGGGTAACTCCCCGTGAACGCTGAATCTCTTGCAGCAAAGGAGGTAAGAAAGTATACTGCAAGAGAGTATTGATTGACAGGGCAGGGCCTGTTTTTTAGAGTGCCTGCTCATGACCATATGCATCACTGCCACTGAGGGGAGTGATACCTCGTTCATAAACACACATTCCCCGTGAAGGGACAAAGAAGATGGCAAATAAAGTTTTTGTAGGAACAAGTCTGGATGGATACATTGCAGACCGTGATAATGGTCTTGATTTTCTCGAAAGTGTCCCAAACCCGGACGGGCATGATCTTGGCTTTGTCTCTTTTATGAAGAGCGTGGACGCAGTGCTTATGGGACGCAAAACCTTTGAGGCTGTACTGAGTTTCGATATGCCGTGGTATGCAAAACCGGTCTTTGTCTTCAGCTCAACCTTGAAGGAGGTTCCGGCCCAACTGCAAGGCAAAGTGGAAATCGTGTCAGCTCCCCTGAAGGAGGTCATCAAAGTCCTTACTGTCCAGGGAATGAAAGATTTTTATATTGATGGTGGTCAGCTTATTCAAAGCTTCCTGGCTGAAGATATGATTGATGAGTTGATTGTCACACAGGTTCCTGTCCTGATTGGTGACGGAACGCCTTTGTATGGTCTGCTGCCAAGGCATCTGGAGTTTGAATTAGTGAAGAGCGAGGTACTGTTGCAAGCCCTTGTTCAATCTCATTACAGACGGTTGCGAAAGGAAAGCAAGGAACCGGTTTATGAGTGAACACCAATCTACGGATCCGCTGCACGCAGTGACCTTAAAGGATATTATTACCTTTCTTGTTGATTGTTACGGCTGGGAGAAACTGGGGCGATGGACAAGGATACGATGTTTTGTCAATAACCCCACTATGAATTCCAGCCTGAAGTTTTTGCGAAAAACCCCTTGGGCACGGACAAAGGTTGAGAATTTATACATTGTCACGAAAAGGAATCAACAGGATAAAGCGAAAAGGGGAGGGAAGCGGGTGCGGTGATGAATTCTTTTATCATGTATGTGTTGGGAGAGTTGCACGGTATTCTCTGCAACTCCCCTGCAATACGTCCTTGCCCCAGGCCTAAGGAACAGGTGTTTATCTCTTGTTTGCCAGTGCAGCAAGCGCTGCCTCATAATCCGGTTCTTCAGCAATCTCTGGAACCAGCTGTGTATACATAACCTCGCCTATCTCGTTCAGTATGATAATGGCCCTGGCAAAAAGGCCTGCCAGCGCACCGTCAGCAATACGGACTCCATAGTTTATACCAAATTCATCCGAGCGTAGTTCTGAGGCAGCGATTACGTTCTCCAGACCTTCTGCCCCACAAAATCGGTCCAGAGCAAAGGGAAGGTCCCGTGAAACGCAGAGTACTTCTGTGTTGTCCAGTTTGCCGGCCTCATCATTAAAGCGCCGAACAGTGGCAGCACAAACCGGAGTGTCTATGCTGGGGAAGATATTGAGGACAAGCTTTTTCCCTGTATAATTCCTCAAGGAAACATCACTGAGGTCTTTGATTGTTAAGATGAAATCTGGTGCAGTTTGTCCCACAGTTGGTAAATCGCCTACAGTGCTGATCGGTAGTCCTTGGAATGTCACTTGAGCCATTGTCTTGCTCCTCCTGTTTTTCTGAGATGTTATGAATTGAAGTACAGATTGGCTTGAAATGTTTCAATAAGGAAAACAAACACTTTTAAGGAGAAAAGTCAAGGGAAAATCACGGAAAAAGCATGGCGACAGCAGGGAACGTGCTCAGATAACAGGGGCTTTAAAGACACAGATGTCGCAGCCTTCTATATAATATGAAAGGGGTTATAAAGGGGTTCCCTTTTCATTACATGCTTTCTATGATAACCTTGTAGGTAATTTCTCCCCATCTTTACCTGGCTGAAGGCATGAAAAAAAGTCAAGACACTAAGCGGACGCGTTTGCAGGTGAATATTATTCTTGTTGTTTTGTCTTATGTGATCATCACGAGTGGTTATGTGCAGGCAAAAATGTATCTCTGGCAAGATGAACAAGGGGGATTTAACGCATCTCAGCAAAGACCGGCCTGGTGGCCCAGAACAGAAATGTGTATCGTGTGGGTTCCCGGGAAAAGGAAAGTGGCTGATCTTGTCAAGACGCAGGAGAGAAAAGCAACATGTGAACTGGAACTTCAGGAAAAGAGGGCGGGAAAAAAGGTGTTGCGGGGAAACAGGGAAGTATTCAGCCCGCAAAAACAACGTGCGGAACCGAGTGAGAAAGAGATGCGAATATACTGTACCTACAGGAAGTCGCTTTTAAAATTTATTGATGCTAATGACCCTGAAGAGTTAGCTGCTGATTATGTCTGTCTTCTATTTAAGGTATCCAGGGATGAGTTAGCAGCTATATATTCCAAGGTGCTGGAGTACAAAGGAAGTGAGCAGGATTGTTTCTAGTGACCTGAATTGAGCGATTCAGGTCTGCCGGAATAAGAGAACAGCGAAGCCGGATATGCTCTCCAGGGACAGGCTATGAAGAGGCTATCCGAGCGAGATAGAGAAATCTCTATCAAAAAGATAATATCAAATAAACAGCATGCCTTCTGCGAGACAAAAGGCGTAAGGTTGTCAAGGTGCGCAGGAGAAGGGGAGAGAAGGATGGGAAATCCCAACCCAACCGCCGCCTGGTTGTAGAAAGGAGGATTGTTTTGGAGGAAAAGGCGGCGGCGGAAGGATCGGAGAATAAAATTGTTATGTGACAGGAAGCAAGGAACTTAATGTTCTTCTTCGAGGAGTTCCTCTAAAATATGGACCTGGGCGCGGAAATCATCGCCAACCAGTTCACTGAGGCTCTGCTCATAGGAGGCAACAGTAATTCCTTCTCTACTCAGGCGGTCACGGAGCTGATCCGGGCTGGTTCCGGCAACCTGCGCCAGAGTGGACAACGGTGTCCGGGCCAGGGCCTTGGCCGGAGGTATTAAGGGCGAACCGTGATGCCCTTCTTCGTCAAATGGAACAAAACTGAGTACCAAGAGAAGAGCAAAGGTTCCCATAAGCACCTGTCCCTTCCGCTGGGTAAGATGCTTTTTAAAGGAAGTAAAATTCAGGATAAGATGGAATACTGCGCCAATCAGAAAAATCCAGCTTAACCATTCGTGAACAGCCTTATTCAGGCCCGTGGCTGCATGGAAAAAGAGAAGAACGCCGGTCACGGCGGTCAGTAGGAACGCTCCTGTGGTTATAGGGGTGATCCATTCTCGTGTCATTTTCATGGGGAATGTTTTTTATGTAATATTTTAATGGTACTGTTGCAATCAGGCAGGGCGAACACAGGGGTTCGCCCCTAACCTGGAACGTTATGGGGTTACATTCTTCCCATGCCTTTTTTCATGCCATTTCCGCTGCCCTGGCCGTTCCCGTTCATCTTGCAGTTCTTTTTCATGCCTTTGCCAACGCCTTGGCCGCGTTGGCTGTTTATTTTGTCAAGCTGCTCCGGGGTGAGCAGGTTCTGAAGGACCAAGCGGGTCTCGGTTCGCTGTTCAATCATTTTGCCTTTGACAGCTGCCAACTGCTTGGATAATTTGCGTACAGCATCGTCATTCACCTTATCCGCTGAAAATTCCTGATCCATTTTCAGGTGCAAACGGCTCATCTCAGCCCGCAGATCCTGCTGTTTTTCACGAGCCGCAAAATCAGCGTTTTTAAGCTTGCCGACCTGATCAGCATTCAGACCCAAGTCCTTTACTGCCTGGGCGTTTCTCCAGACACCTAAAGCCCCGCCAAAATTCTTACCGTTCTGGCCGCCTTTCATGGCGCAACCTCCGCCCTGACCTCCTCCACCGCCTCTGCGACAGGCGTTTGCTGTCATGGGGATAATGGAAACGGTGAGCAGGCCAACCAGTACAGCGGTAGCGATTTTCTTGTTCAAACGTGTTATCATGTTTTTCTCCAGGTTGTGGTGTATAGTTGCTATTTTTTGCGTAATAAGGAGTCTGTCAAGACAGAAGAAACCCTGTTTATGCTCTGGGACAGAATTCTGCCTGCGTCAGTTGGCCATCATTATCAGTGTCTTTTACTTTGAACATAGCCTTGGCCTGATCCTCTCCCCTCGGGTGATCAACTGCCATAAATTCTGAAAGGGTCACGTTGCCATCCTTATTGGTGTCAAACTCTGCAAAGCGTTGTTGGCAACGTAAGCCTCTACCCTGACCTTGGGCAAAGCTGTAGCTGGCAAGTAAGGACATGGTAAAAACAATAGCTATTGCGGTTTTTAATGCTTTCATGATTTTCTCCAGTTTGTTATGAGTGGTAATGTGTTGCTCCTTTATTTGTATAGCTGCACTATAGACAATGAATGTAAAGGAAGTTTGTTGTTCAGGAAATAAATTGTAAAGATTTTGTAAAGCCAGATCAGAAAGCAGGATGGTATTTTGTACAAGCCTGAAAAATCCATTGACAGGTTAGATTAACGATGAGTATTTATCTTAAAGAATATTTAGTGCAACACTGAAACATCAATTGGAAGAGGAAAAAGAGTGAATAGTTTGCTGAAAAGGAGAAAAACGATGCAAGTGGATTGGAAAAAAAACATGGGGAAATGTGCAGCCGCAATACTGCTCACAGGTTGTTATATGGTTGCAACTGCTTATGTAACTATGGCTGAAGTTCCCAAAGTGCAGATTGATATGGAAAAAATTAAACAGGCCTTGAATAAACAAGCAGCATCAGGCAATGGAACAACAGCTCCTGTTTCCACTATGAATGCTGGTCAGGTGTCAGCAAAACCAGCTGCTTCAACCGGGCAGAATATGCAGGGGGAATCCACCAGCATGGGAAGTAGCGGAAGTATGGGAAGTATGGGAAGTACGGGCAATGTAACACAGCCTATGCCAGCACAACAGGTGCTGGATGCTTCAATGAAGGACGCTATTGTCGGTTCAGATATTATGTCTGAGGTGCAACAAAAGGTTATGGCTGAAAATATGAAGACTATACAGAAGAGCATGCAGGAGTCCATTATGAAAAGCATGATGGGCTCTGTGCAGGGGGCTATGCAGGGATCAGGTCAAGGTACGGTTGAAAAATAATCATTGTTGCAAATTCTTGTGACGGGAACGTCATACCCTGTTATGACGATGAGGCACTGTTGCGAAGCAGTTGTATTATCCCGTACAAGATACTTCCGATCAGGCCGGAGACAAGAGCTGCAAGAAGAGCGGTTTTTTGTTTCGGTTTGATCGGTGCAAGTGGTACTATAGGCCTTTCGATAATCTGTATCTTTTCAAAACGTTCAAACTTATCAGCAAGGCTTGCATAGCGTTTGCGGCTTGTCTCTGCCTGCTGCTGAAGTTTTCCCAGTACCTGGTTCTGTTCTGTAGCACGCTGCAATTTATTTTCTACCTGACGAATCTGGCGTTGCAGGAGGTCTGTTTTTTTCTGTTGATTATGATAAGCCATCCGGGCTGTAACGATTTGTTCGGCAGTCTCATCCAGATTTTTTTGCTCGGCTTCCGGGATCTCGGCCTTTGCATAGAGGAGTTTTTCCAGGGAGGCAATCTGGAGTCCTACATTGGCGATGAGCCGGTCACCAGAACTACCTTCACCGTATTTTTTCCGGAGTTCCTGTTCGTAGAGCTTTAAACGGATAAGATCTTTTCCTGGCCCGTTGAGTTCTTCCTGTTTCTTCTGTTCTTTCCCGTGCGGATCAGACTTGAGGCTGTCTGCAAACTGGTTTTCTAATTTGGTGAGCTGCTGCAATTGCTTCTCCAGGTTTTCCTGCTTACTGGCAAGTAAGGTCTTCAGCATATCATATTGCTCTGTAAGCTTATCTGGAGTCTCTCCAACAAGCAGAAGTTTATTCTGTTGTTTGAACTGAGAGAGGGCCTGTGCTGTCTGATACATTTTTTGGTGGGCAAAGATAAGCTGCTCGTTATACAAGGATTCTTTTGGAGGCAGAAATTTTCTGTATTCTTTGTCAAAGAATCGAATCAGCATTTCCACAACCTGGGCAGACAACTCTGGCTCTTGATGTTGGAAAGCAATTTTGATAATGCGGGTTTCTTTGATCTGGGTAATAGTGAGCTGTTGCTGAAAGCTGGCAAGGGTGTGGGCCAGAAAATCCTTATCTCCCCTGGTATTTTGCTCAAGGTCAGGAAAGAGCTTAGTGGCACCTATGGCTGTTATGACCTGTTCTGCCAGGACGTTTCCCTGAAGCATTTCCACAGCTGTTTGCAGGCTGGCACCTTGCGGCGCAGATGCACTGGAGGAGGGAGAAAACCGAGGCTTGTCCAGTAGCTCTGAACGGCCTTTCTTTGCACTTTCTTGTTGTCCTTCAGGTATAGTAATGCGTGCTTCTGCCTCAAATATTGGTGTGCGCAGTAAGGCAATGGTTGCAACCACACATGTAATGAGAAGAAAAACCCCAAGTATACCTGTGAGATATTGTTTTACAGAGGAAAAAAAAGCTAACATTGTGTTGTATTATACAAAGTCGGAGGAAGTAAAATGGGCATATGCGTTAGTCCTGCTGCAGGGAGCAAGCTCTCGCACCCTGCGTACATTGGCTCTTACCTAATAGTCGGGTTTTATGCAACCGATTTTTTATAAATACCGCTTGTCTGATTGATATTATCTTGACCTTCCCCTTGCAGTTTAGTAGTATTTTTTATGTTTTTATATTAAAATTATAATTTTTTAACCAAATGACTTCTGGTAGATTTTCTGGCTTAAATACGAATACCCTCCGGCTTCTCCTGGTTATCCTTTCTCTTATTGGAGTTGTTTGGCTGCTGAAGTTTTCTCCCTTCTGTGTATCAGTACCAGCCCAGGCCGGTGTCCTTGCCCTGCTCACTCTGGTGTTTTGGGCAACAGCTTTGATTCCAGAACACCTGACAGCCCTGCTTTTTTTTCTGCTGGCGATGGTGTTCTCGCTTGCCGGGCCAGAGGTAGTCTTTGCAGGCTTTGGTTCAGCGGCAATATGGCTGATTTTTGGTGGCTTGGTCATTGGTATAGCAATTTCATCAACTGGTCTGGGAGCGAGGATTGGCCGTTACGCAGCTGTCTGGCTGCATGGGAGTTATTTTAAGATTATCAGTGGATTGGTAGCAGCGGGCCTGGTGTTTAGCTTTCTGATGCCCTCAGCTATGGGCCGGGTGGTTTTGCTGACCCCTATTGCCTTGTCAGTTGCTGATCATTTTGATTTCAGGGAAGGCTCCAAGGGACGGGTTGGTGTGCTGCTGGCTATTATTCTTGGAACATATATCCCTGCCTTTGGCATCCTGCCTGCTAATGTGCCCAATATGGTGCTCGTGGGAATGGCGGAAACCCAGTATAATTTTTCTATTCTTTACGGGGACTATCTTTTTCTTCATTTTCCTTTATTAAGTCTTATCAAAGCAGTGCTGATTGTCGCGCTGATTATCTTTTTTTTTCCAGATACGCCAGTAGAACTCCCTGAACAGGAGCCTCATAAAACCGGAAGATTTTCCCGTGATGAAGTCATTCTGTCACTTGTTCTGGTTAGTATGCTGGGCCTGTGGGTGACCGATTTCCTTCATCATATTTCGCCAGCCTGGATTGCCCTGGGAGGAGCACTTGTTCTCCTGATGCCTGGTATTGATATTGTAGGAAAAAAGGCATTTAATCAGAAAGTCAACTGGGGGGCTATCATTTTCGTTGCCGGTATCCTTGGCGTGGGTGGGATGATCAATCACACCGGGTTAGGAGGAACTTTGGCGACCCGGATTATAGGTCTGCTGCCCTTGGGTGAGGGGCAGGATTTTATGAATTATATGTCGATCAGTCTTGCGTCAGCAGTAACAGGGATGCTGACAACTCTACCAGCGGTTCCGGCAGTTTTCACCCCGCTTTCTGAAAGCCTGGGCCAGGCCACGGGTTTGCCAGTGAAGACCTTGCTTATGATGCAGGTTGTGGGCTTTTCCACCGTTATGTTGCCCTATCAGGCACCTCCGATTGTTGTTGGCATGCAGCTCTCAGGTGAGAAGCTCATTCATGCGGCAAAAGTATGTTTGTTCCTGGCCCTGATTACTGTTTTTTTTCTTCTGCCAGTTAATTTTTTCTGGTGGAAACTGCTGGACTGGCTTTAGTGAATATGATATTTTTTTTGTACCGTACTTGGAACGTACTTGGGGAATTGACCCTATAAGAAAACTGTTATGAAGAACAAATCTTCCTCTATAAAGTGAAGGTTTTCATCAAGACAATAAAAAAGGAGTTACCTGACAATGCAACAAAAAATCACCCTTCTGTTCACAGCATCATTCTTCTTGCTGCTGACCTTCACCTCCACAAGCCACAGCTGTGTTGGTCGTATTCTGAACCTGACCGTTAATGAGTCTCCAGAACAACAGCTTATTGCCCACATTATGGCAACCTATATTACAGAGCGAACAGGGACCACAGTGAATATCGTTAATAGCGAGGAGGCCACAGGCGCAGAATGCCCCAGCGACATCTGCATTAACTATGTGAACACTGGTCTTTCCGGTATGAGCAGTGATGATCAGGGAAGCGATGATCAGGAAAAATACAGTCTGGTCAAGGAATACTATATTGAAAACGAAGGATTGGTTTGGCTGAAGCCCTTTGGGTACAAAGGGCCGGTGCAACAGCAGGATGCCTCTATGGCTGTACCTGTTGCCAACCAGGAATCTTTAGCTAAATTTCCTATTTTACATCGTGTTATCAATAAAATGGGCGACCTGATTGATGATTCTGCTCTGGAAGAGTTGCTGCAGCAGACAGAGAACGGAGATGCTGAGAGTGTTGCCAAAGACTTCCTGAAGGCAAAGAATTTGATCTGATCAAAGAATACTGGATCATTATTGATCTCTTACAAAGAGGAAAAAATGCGAAATCTGTTTTTCACCGTGCTGATCCTCCTGCTTTCAGTGAGTTCAGCTGCTGCACACGGGGGAATTTCCAAACTCCCTGACTCGGTCCAGATCATGCAGTACAAGATGCTGCTCTATATGGATGCCGATGATACTGCTACCAGAAATAACCTGGCCATGGCTTACTTCCGAACCAATGAGCTGTCCGAGGCAACGAAACAGCTTGAGGAGGTTTTAAAGCTGGATGCGAATAATTTCGATGCCCTTGACGGTATGGGGATTGTCCTGCTTCGGCAAAACAAAGGGGCTGAGGCTGTTAAATATCTGGAGCGGGCCTTGGCCCTGAATGACAAGGACATGCTGGTGCATGTCCATCTTTCTCTGGCCCATAAACAGCTCAACCAACCTGATCTTGCAAAAAAAGCGCTGGAGGCTGCGGAAAAGCTCGCAGCTACCCCGGAAGCTGCAGCTGAGATTGAAAAGGAAATTGCGTTAATCAGTAAATCCTGACCTTGTTGAAAGCTGTTTGGTTTGTCAGACCTTTTCAAGGCTTTATAATGACGTCCATCCCGTCTCTTAAGATGGGAGAATCCCATATAAATTATTTGAGATATAACGACATGAAGAAAATTGTTTTATGTATCCTTTTTATCACTGCTGTGTTCTCTCTCCAGGCATGCAAGACTGATAAGGAGGCTGAGAAACCCGCCAAATCGACTAAGCCCGCCGCTGTTTCGGAACAAAACGATCAGCCAGCGGTAACACCCATCAGCAATGAAAAACCGATTCGTTTCGGTTATATGATTTGCGACAGTCGTAAACTGTCTGAGGAACGCTTTGCCCCTCTTACCGCCTATCTTGAGAAAAAGCTGGGCCGCCGGGTCGAGATGATTCTTGAAAATACCTTTGAGTTTGAGAAACTGGTTAAAAACAAAGAAGTTGATTTTTTTCACGTCAACTCCATTGTTGCTGTTTTACTGAAAGAGAAGTACAAGGCTGACCTGCTGGCCGTTGATATTCGCGGAAGGCATGGATATAAAGCCACTGGTGCGCTTATTGCCCGTAAAGATAGCGGCATTGAGACGATCGAAGATATGCGTGGTAAATCTATGGTTTTTGGTCCGGCTATGGCTCCTTTTGGATACATGGCACAGTATGCTCTAATGCTGGATAATAATTTTAACCCGGAAACTGATTTCTCCTCGTACACTATTCCTTCTGGTGCTGCTAAACATGATAAGGTTATTTACGGGGTGGAATACGGAAAATACGATGTTGGGGCTGCTCCGCGTATCGATCTGGATCGTCTTGTGGAAGAGGGAATTATTGATATTGATGATTATAATATCATTGCTGAGAGTGACCCCATGCCGTACTGCACCATTGGTGCTAGGGCCGGAGTCGATCCGGATCTGAAGGAGCAGGTCAAAAATATCGCTCTGAATCTGAAGGATGATGAAGTCGCGACAGTGGACGGAGAGACGCTCAAGGTACTCAAGCGGATGCTTATTGATGGTTTTGCCCCGGTTGTTGACAGCGAATACGATGCAATTCGGGAAGACCTGAAACTCTGTAACATGCCTCCGTACACCAAGTATTAATAATCATCCAATTTTATTGTATCGAAAATATAGCGGGAATACGCCAATGATAAGTAAAAAAAGAGTACTGTCGCTGCTTGTCGGTCTTGCAGCGACCTTTCTGACCCTGCAATCCGGAATAGCAAAGGAACAGGTTGTTGAAAAAGGGGTTATTGAAAAGGATACAATCTGGTCCGGAGATATTTTGATAAAGGGCGATGTGGAGGTAGCCAAAAACGCTACCTTAATCATCATGCCTGGAACCACGGTTCGTTTTGCCAAAGTTGAACCCTTTGGACCGGAGAAGATGTACACAGACAAGGACAACCACTTCTCCCGCTCTGAGATCTTTGTTTTGGGGAGATTGTATGCCCAAGGAACCAAAGAGGAAAAAATAGTCTTTACCAGTGCTGAGAAAAAGCCTGCTCCTGGAGACTGGGGAGCAATTAACTTCTACGGTTCTGTGGATAACCTGCTTGAATACTGCGAGCTCATGTATGCGCAGACCGCTGTGCATTGCCATTCTTCACAGGTTGCTGTGCTGAACAATATATTAAAGTATAATGGGACTGCTATTGGCAGCAAGAACCTGCCCGATGTTGCGGTGCGATGTTCTATGCCGGTTCTTTATAATCAGGTGACAGAAAACGGCGGTGGCATTATTGTAGGTGGCGGTACTGCTTCGCCTGTTGCTCATAATGAGTTCACGGGGAATACGTTCTTTGGTATTTACGTCAAAAAGGGTGGTCGCGCAGCTATTCGTTTTAACAATATTAGCAAGAACGGTAAAGGCGTGATCTTCTATGCGACCAAAGTGGCCCTGCTACGTGATAATAATATTACTGATAACGAGAACTACAATATCTCTATGCTGGAAGGGCAGGACAGTGATATCATTGCCCGCAACAACTGGTGGGGCACAACAGATGAAAAGAAAATCATGGAAAAGGTCATGGATAAGGGGCGCGATGAAACCCTGGGCAAGGTTGACCTGAGTGATTTTTATACTTCACCGGTGAGCGGAGCAGGCATTCTTTAACAACGATTCTCTAACAACGAACCGAGTTTTTAAGAGTTTTCAAACATCCGGTTGAAGGCCGCTGAAGCAGAGCGTGCTTTCTGCCGGATATTTTTTTGCAGTCCCGTCGTTGCGAAGATGGGAAGTTCAACGCATAGGCAGTTATGGGTATAAAAGATAAATTCTTTGGTAATCTTCTGGACAGCGTAACCTTTGTTTCGTTGGCCTTGCTGATTGTCATCACCGCAGTGATGCTGGTTCAGCATGGAGTAGCGGCATTGCAGGAGGAAGGAGCAGGTGTCAGCAGGAAGGAACTGGCTGAAGAGATGTACCAGAAGCGATTGGAGCAGGACAAGAAAATCTACAAAGAGGTACAACGACTCTTTGGCATGAGACAGTATACTGCTGCGCAAAAGGTTCTGCAAAAGGTGCAGAGGGAACACCCCGATAATCCACGCTCCTTTATTTATCAGGCTCGCTTGCACTATAATAACGGTAACATGGTGGAAGCGATCTCCAGCTATCGCCAGGCCGTGGACAGCGAACCTGATTTTGTTGATAATAAAACTCCTCTTTTTCTTGGAGAGGAGATAAAGGATAACCTGAAGGCAGCAAAGCAAACTTTGGCCCAGGAACTGAAGTCGCGGCCCGAGGATACAGAGATGAGAAAGGCTCTTGATGAGCTTCTCTATTTACAACGAAGAGTAGCAGGTGGGTGTGAATAAGTGAGTCGCTTAAAATTACCAGATATTTCAATTATAACAGGGATAGCACTTGGAGCTGGTGCTGTTCTTTTGTCCCTTTTGGGCAATCCAGTCAATTCAGGAATCTGCATTTCATGTTTTCTGGAAAACCTGGCAGGAGCCATCCAGCTTCAGGATAGCCTTCGCATGAGCTATATCCGCCCTGAGTTGGTGGGGTTTCTCCTTGGGGCCTTTTTTATGGCCAAGCAGAATCGTCGGTTTCGGGTGACTGGAGGCTCGTCTCCGCTCATTCGTTTTTTTCTTGGTTTTTTTATGATCGTGGGCTGTGGAGTCTTTATTGGGTGTCCCATCAAGATGCTTTTACGCCTGGGAGCTGGTGACCTGACAGCGGTTGCAGCCCTGCTTGGTATGCTCTTTGGCATCTGGCTGGGTGGAAAATACATCAGGGCGGGCTCGGTATTGGATCGTGCCCAGAGCATGCCGACTATCAACGGGTATGTCTTGCCTGCCATTGGTCTTTTGCTGCTGATTTTTCTTTTTCTGAAGCCTGCTTTTATTCGTCAGGGTTTTTCAGGACCAGCTGCCCAGCATGCACCCCTGTGGATCTCTCTGGCTGTTGGCTTGATCATTGGTGGTTTGGCCCAGCATTCAGGACTCTGTATCACCGGTGGGATTCGCAATTTTTTCCTGTTTCGGGAAAAAACCCTGTTCAGCGGTGTGGTAGCCATCTTTGTCTCTGCTCTGATGGTTTCTTTGCTGACGGGTCAGTTTAATCTTGGTATGGAGGCCCAGCCCGGTGCCCATCACAGTCATCTCTGGAGTTTTCTGGCAATGGTCCTGGTTGGTCTTGCAGCAGTTATTGTGGACGGTTGTCCTTTTCGTCAGGTTATTAAGGCCGGGGAAGGGGATGTTGATGCCGGGATCACCTGTTTTGGCATGGTGACCGGAGCTGCAATGGTTATTACCTGGGAGCTACGCAGCACCTCAGCAGGTCCGCAGTTTAATGGGCAAATCGCGACCCTGTTTGGTTTAATATTTTGCCTGACAGTTATTCTCAGTTATCGCAAGGCCAAGAGGCAGCGTTAAGAAAGATGAGGATGCAAGCGGTTGGTAGGGGCGATCCTTGTGATCGCCCTTGTTTTTCGTTCTTGCCTTAAAAAAGAAAGTTCAGGCCGAGCTTAGCCAGACCAAAATCATACTCGTAATCTCCATCTGTGAGAGAAGCGTCCAGTAGTCCGCCAGTCATTTCTACATCCCCTTCAGTTTCCAGAAAGGTATAGCGATACTCAGCAAACAGTTCCATGTTATAGTTGATTGCGAGGTTCAGGCCGGTTCCGATGTGAAAACCGATCTCATCATCCAGCTCCATGTTAACATTATGGAAGTTGCTCTCTGTGTCAATGGTGTTATAATCTGCACCAAAGAGCATGTACCCTCCCAGTTGCGGGCCTAATGCCCTTCTGAAGACCGCAGATACTCCGAATGAGGTCAAGTCCTGATCAATAGTTGTCCCGTTACTCCCTTCGAATTCTTCGCTAAAATAGCTTACAGCAAATTCAACAGAAAGTATATGATTGATGGGAAATTCTATTTGCCCGCCAATACCTACTTCCGGTTCTTCAACATCACCGCCGTTTGAATAGGCCCCGTGCATTCCAATACGACTTGCCTGGGCCTGGCCTGCCATACCGATGAGCAGGGCAAGTATTCCGGTGGATACAATCCCTCGTTTCATGGATATCTCCTTTCTTTGTTGTTGTTGGTTTTTGCCGATAAAAGCATGGAGCGGTTTGCTACCGCTTTTATCACAGCATAGCAGGTGAATCACAGCAGCTCAAGTAAAGAAATCAAAACAGTGTGATAAGATATTTGTTTGGATTGACCAGGATCTTCCCTGGTGAGGATGTACCATACCCTGTTGCAGTCCTGCGGCGGGGGGATTTTTTGCTTCCCTGAACCGCGCCTCTTCTGGTTTCATACAACGCCCTGTTGACAATCAGGTTTCATTGCTGGTACTGTGCAGAAAAAATAGATAGGTCTCTAACAGCGAGAGGATGCATGTCGGCACGGGATATTTTTCATCAGCAGGTAAAACATGCCTTATCCAAAGAAGGGGTGAAAATAGCTGTGGAAATAAAAAGTTTTCTCGGCACATCCTTTCTCTCGGACTTTCATGCGGCACTGGGACAATACCTGGACTACAGGGTAGCCCTGAAACAGAAAGAACCGGAACGCGGCTTGTTTTTGGCTGTTCCTCTGGATGTCTATGAGTCCTTCTTTCGTCGTCCGTTCGTGCAGAGCGTCCTGAGCGAGTACGCCGTGACTTTGCTGACCTTTGACCCGGAGAAGGAGGAGATTCGTTTATGGATACAATAGAAAAAATAATGCGCTATCAAGCTTATATTCAGGATGTTATTCTTGCCTTGGGAAAGCAGATACCAGATTCTGACTCTGTTGAAACACAGTATATTTTTGATAAAGAGCATAATCATTACCAGTTGTTTCAGGTCGGTTGGGACGGATATGAATGGGTTCACGGTTGTATACTGCATTTCGATATAAAAAAGGGGAAGATTTGGGTGCAGCATAACGGTACAGAAATAGGTATTGCCGAAGAACTCATGAGTCTCGGTGTGCCCAAGGAGGATATTGTTCTCGGTTTTCAGGCTCCTTACAAACGGAAGTATACGGGGTTTGCCGAAGGGTGATGTCACCTGCCCCTGTTGCGGCATTGCGGCGGGGGTATTTTTTTGCCTTGCTGAATCGCGCCTCTTCTTGTTTCATGCAACGCTTTGTTGACAGGCAGGTTTCATTGCTGATACTCTTTTATATAAAGAACAGAGACAGCATCCCTGACAATCAATGATCCAGAGAAAAGATGACAAACGTAAAGGCATTATGGTTGATAATCGTTATTGGTCTGGTTGTAACCACTGTACAGGCAGAGCAGTTCAAGTCGTTTGATATCGTGAGTGCTGACACCGTGTCGGTTAAGGTTGTTTTCAGTCGCAATTATCCTGTCTTATTGGAAGTTGTCCTGGGACAGCCCAAAGCACGGGAGTTGGAGGAGCTGACAAAGACCAGTATTGATCACAAAATCGTGATTACAATTAATGGGAAAGTCGTCGCAGAACCAATTGTGAGGGAGGCAGTCTCAAGCGGGATAATTCGAATCCCGGCTAACGACGAGGCAACAGCCATCCGACTGGCCAAGTCGTTAACGACCGAGGACAGATAGGTGAAATGATGATCTGCGAATTTTGTGAAGGAGTTACACGCAGCAGGAATGTCAAACGTCAGCATTGGATGAACAAGAAACTCTATATTGTTGAAAATGTCCAAGCTGAAGTCTGTACAGAGTGCGGAGAGCGATATTTCCATGCGAAGACACTTGATGCGGTTGACGAATATCTTTCAAAAAAGCATTCTGTTGAAAAGAGAATCTCTGTTGAGATAGTTCGATTTGTTCCTGCAACTGCTTAGTTCTTCGTCAGCACCTGCCCTAACCGGTTGTCCTACTCCTGTCGCAGTATTGCGGTGGGGATATTTTTTTGCCTTCCTGAACCGTGCCTGTTCTTGTTTTATGCAACTCTCTGTTGACAATCAGGTTTCATGACTGGTACTGGATGGTGAAATATCATCTGTTATTAGAGCCGAAGGTTTTATAATTGGTGGGTAGCGGCCTCGGAAACTGTAAGAGTATGGAAATTGCAAAAGACATCCCTGAACTGTACCCCGAGCTGATTGAGCAAGGAGGACTCGCGAACGCACTGCAAGCGACACTGCGCAAAATCGGCTCATCCCTCTCTGTCTCGGAACTTGACAAGTCGAGCAACTTTATCGTTTACGCGCGTGTTGAACTTGGTGAACGGTTCTCGCAAATCTACATAGGCACTAAGACTCGGATGTTCTCCTTTGACTTTTGCAGCAATTCAGAGCCTAAACTTTTTTCAATATGAGAATAGCGCAATGAGAAATTTTGGGCGCAACTATCCCGCCTC
>JAABTP010000050.1 GCA_011389815.1 Desulfobulbaceae bacterium
ATTATAATATTATCTCCCCAGAATGTCTATTCTAATTATGCAGAATATGGCGTTTCCCACTAATCTGCGAAGAGCCCTTATTACCCACTTGTCCAATGTAAAAATGGAGAAGCGCGAGGAGAGAATGGACTGCTCCATTTTCAAAATGGAGTGGCCCTGTTTAAAAAAGTATCACTTGTTTTTCTTCTCGCACTACACAATTCTTTCCTCACACCACATAATTCTTTCCTCGCATCGCTTAATTCTTTCCTCGCACCACACAATTCTTTCCTCACATCATCCAATTCTTTCCTCGCACCACACAATTCTTTCCTCACATCATCCAATTCTTTCCTCGCACCACACAATTCTTTCCTCGTATCTCTTATTTCTTATTACAGAACACTCATTTTTTAATGATGACGCCCCGCTATCTTTCTTGTAACATCAGGTTTTTAATGGCTGATTCCCGCAGGAAGTTACGGATCATCAAAGAGCCTTCACAGGAAAATATGCCTATCAAGAAGCAGGAGTATTTTTCCCATGCCTGCAACTCCTCTTCCGGCAGTGTTCAAACAAAGCGGTTGACCCTTGCGGATAAGGAGAATATACTTCAACTTTCTTGAGCAGCAAGAGAAGACTTGTCCTTTAATTCTATTAATAAAAGTGCCAGATAATGAATTTTGAACCCAAATGGATTGCCTGGGAAATCACCCGTCGTTGCAATCTCAACTGTGTGCATTGCCGCTCTTCTTCTGAACTCGAAATCGCAGGCCATCCTGATTGTTCCTTTGATGAGGCCAAACGTGTACTGGATGATATCAAGTCCTATGGCAATCCGGTCATGGTCCTTTCCGGCGGCGAACCTCTCTTACGCCCTGATGTTTTTGACATTGCCTCCTATGGAACAGAGCTGGGCCTGCGGATGTGTCTGGCAACCAACGGCACCTTGGTAACAGAGGAAACCTGTCGCAATATCAAGGAATCCGGCATCAAGATGGTTGCGTTAAGTCTCGACGGCTCATCCGCTGAGGTTCATGATAATTTTCGTAACCAGCCCGGAGCCTTTGAAGGCACCATGAACGCAATCAAGCTCTTTAACGAGCACGGAATTCCCTTTCTTATCAACTCATCCTTTACAAAAAGAAATAAAACAGAAGCACCAAAAATTTACGAGCTGGTCAAGAAATTGGGTGCGACGGCCTGGTATCTCTTCATGATTGTACCCACTGGTCGTGGCGAAGACATCATGGAAGAGTTGATTCCAGAGTCAGAGTACGAGGATATCCTGAACTGGCATTATGATATGGAAAAAGAAGAAGACGAGCTGCTGGTACGCCCGACCTGTGCGCCCCAGTATTATCGCATTGTGCTTCAACGTTCCAAAAATGAAGGCGAGAAATTCAAACGCCGTTCCTTAAAGTTTTCCACCGGCGGTTCCAAAGGATGCCTGGCAGGGCAGCTGATCTGTCTCATTGATGTTGACGGTAATGTGCTGCCATGCAGCTATTTCCCCAAGTCCGGCGGCAATATTCGCGAACAGTCGTTTCAGGATATTTGGGAAAAATCAAAACTTTTTCTGGAACTCCGCAATTTCAAAGGGTATAAAGACAACTGCGGACGTTGCGAGTACGTGAATGTCTGCGGCGGCTGCCGGGCCAGGGCCTATGCCATGAGCGGTGATTATCTGGCGCAGGAACCTTTTTGCAGCTATCAGCCGCGAAACGCAACAGTGTCCTAGGGACACGGCGTGCTGTGTCCCAGGCACCTGGCAAACATAAAGTAAAGATATGCAAGGGCAGTCACAGAGGTCTGCCCCTACAGAATTATAGATAAATAATATGAACGATACTTTCTTACGCGCCTGTCGCGGCGAAAAAACCGAATACACCCCGGTCTGGTTCATGCGTCAGGCAGGACGCTACCTCCCGGAATACCAGGCTGTCCGCAGCAAACTGACCTTTCTGGAACTCTGCAAGACCCCGGAACTCTGCACCGAAGTAACCCTCCAGCCCATTGATATTTTCGGCTTTGATGCAGCGATTCTTTTTTCAGACATCCTGATTGCCATGGAGGCAATGGGCCTGACCCTGGAGTTTCATGAAGGGCGAGGGCCTGTTTTCCCGGACCCGGTTCGTTCTCAGGCTGCGGTGGACCGCCTTATCGTACCTGACCCGGAAGAAACCATGCCCTTTGTCATGGAGACCATCAAGCTCTTGCGCAAAGAACTCAAGGTGCCGCTGATCGGGTTTTCCGGTGCTCCCTTCACCTTGGCAACCTATCTGATTGAAGGTGGCTCCTCCAAGGTTTTTCTGGAAACCAAACGAATGGCCTTTCAGGAACCTGTAATGTATCATAACCTGCTCCAAAAAATCACCCAATGCACCAGCCTGTACCTTCAGGCCCAGGCCCGTGCCGGTGCCCAGGCCCTGCAAATCTTTGATTCCTGGGCTGGTGTCTGGGCTCCCCATGATTATGCCCGCTTTGCCCTGCCCTATGTCCAGTCCATTATTACTGACTTGCGCAAGATGACGGACATTCCCATTATCTATTTTGCCAATAACGGCTCCACCCTGATTAAACATACCATAACTGCTGGTGCTGATGTGCTTGGGCTGGATTGGCGCCTCAATATTGGTGATGCTGTTCAAATGGTGGGTGATCATGCAGTACAGGGAAACCTTGATCCCATTGCCCTCTTTCTGCCCAAAAAGGAATTGGAACAGCAGATCAAGAACATCCTTGATGATGCCAGGGACGCCAAAGGCTATATTTTTAACCTGGGACATGGTATTCTTCCGCAAACTGAACCGGAAAAGGCAAGGATCGCTGTGGATGCTGTACACCGCTTGAGTGCTCAGTAACCTTCTCCTTCTTGGCAAGACAAAGGGGAAAACATAAAGAAAGCGGGGCAAACCCCAGTGTACCGTGTTGGAGAATTTATGCAGATTCCTGGAATTGATACGTGCATTGCCTTGATGAATGAGTATGCAATGCTGCCCAATATACGACGGCATTCCTTGCTTGTAGCCCGAATCGCTGAACTGCTTGCCTTCGGCCTTTGCGAACGGTTGCCGCCGGGACAGGCCCCTGATCTGGATCTTTGCATTAACGGGGCCTTGCTCCATGATATCGCCAAGACACCCTGTCTCAAGGACAACTGTGATCATGCTGCAACCGGCGCAGATATTTGCCGACAGCATGGATATCCTGAAATAGCTGAAGTTGTTGCTTGTCATGTTATTCTTCAGGATTTTTCTCTGGAAAGATACAAACAAGGCATGTTTCAGGCCCAGGACATTGTCTACTATGCTGATAAACGGGTCCGGCATGATGCCATTGTCAGTTTAGCAGAACGTGAAGAATATATTTTAGAAAATTACGGAGGAGATGACGAGCGGGTTCAGCAAAGGATACGGAAAAATTTCAGGAGGTGCGGACAATTAGAAGAAGCCCTTTTCAGGGTTCTTGATTTTTCCCCTGATCAATTATGGCAAAAGGTTGAACAACATGCAGACCAAAGTTCCCTGACTGATCTTGCTCTTGATCTTCCCTGAGCAGGACAAGGCATCGCCTGAACCTGAAAAAACCTTTTGAACCCGCTTGCTTCACCTGGTAAAAATACGTATATTAATAAGAGTAGAAGAAGATTCCCAGCATATTATAGGATATCATGGCAACCCTCTCGCCAGATAATAAGCAGATACTTAACGGAGTAATTAACTGTGGAAATATTTTTTCTCGGTGTTGGAGAAACCTGTGACACAGCGCACGGGAACAGCTCCTCTATAATAACAACAAGTAATGGAACCAGAATTCTGCTGGATTGCGGCTTTACGGTACCGCACCAATACTTCCGTATTGTTGATGACCCCACCCGGTTGGACTATGTCTGGATCTCGCATTTTCATGGAGATCATTATCTTGGTCTGCCCCTGCTTTTTCTCCGACTCTGGCAGATGGGACGCACCAAACCACTGACCATTGTTGGGCAAAAAGGGATTGAAGAATGGGTGATGAATCTGCTGGAAATGGCCTACCCAACCTTTAGCCAAAAAATTGACTTTCCTTTTGAATTCCATGTGATTTCACCACGGGTAACAGCGCATATAGCTGGACTGGAATGGTCAACAGCATTAACACAGCATACCCAGTATAATCTTGGACTATTGCTTAAAGATGGGAATAAAACGCTCTACTACAGTGGAGATGGACGGGCAAATACCCGGGTGCGAAGACTTATTCAGGGATGTGATTTTGCAATCCATGAATCATTTAATATGGTTGATACTTACCCCTATCACGGTTCCATCACCAGTACTTTAAAATTAGCTGATGAGGTGGATATCGGTCAGGTTGCTCTGGTTCATCTGCAACATAGTCTGCGAAAAAACGAGATCCAAACCATACAACGCATGGTGCAGGAAAGACCTCATACCTTGCTGCCGGTTGCTGGGGATCGCCTGACATTTTAAATACATTGGCTACCAGGATTTTTTCCGCTGTAAAACCCGGTACAGGAAGACACGACTTATGATATCCAGAACCATAAAGGCATTACTACCCCTCCTTTTCACCCTGCTTATCCTTTCAATACTTTCTGCAACAGCGACAGCAGGGGGCCGAAAGCCGCAACAAGCCAAGCCAAAGCCTTTGCTCCAATCAAAAGCAATGGTTGATGCACCGCCAAAATACATCAGGATGGCTGAAAACTTTTTTGTTTTTTACGATCCCTCCACAGCCATGACAGTGCCGTACAAAAATACCGGCATGACCCGCCTTGAGATGTCCAAACAAATCCTGTTAAAAAGCAATGCTGCCATGCCAGACCTGCGTTGGCAGACCGGACTCTATCCCCATTGGAAGAATGTGATGTGGCTGCCAGCCTCACCAGGAAGTTTCCACCCTTACTATGCCTTACAGAATTATGATAAAGATACATTTGCTGCTGCACTCTCCAAACTCCCGGTAATCAGCTCTGGCCCGCCTATGTTGCAGATGTCCCTGATGAAGATGGAATACCTTTTAGGGCTGCCTGGACGCACAGAAATTTTTCTTTTTACCAATGGAGAATCTGCCCGTTTCAAAGGCGTTGACGAGCCTGCCCCTGTAACGCAGGCCGAAATGCTGGCCCGCAAATACGATGTCTGCTTTACTTTGATCAGTAGTGCTACCACCCCTCAGGCTGATAGATTGCTCCATAAAATCGCACAAGTCAATGATTGCTCCCAGGTGGTTGATTTTGACACAGTAGCTGCCCATCCTGAATATCTCTTTGGCCGCCTTTACATGACACCAGATGGACTTTTTGAAAATGTCTTGTTCGCCTTTGACAAAGCAAATATCCGCAGGAAATATCGAAAAACTTTGGACCGGCTGGGTCAGTATCTTTTAGATAATCCTACCCATTATGCTGTTCTTTCTGGCTTCTGCGATATTATCGGTACAGAAAAATACAATATGCGTTTATCTCAACAACGGGCTGAAAGTGCGCAAAGATATCTTCTGGACCGCTTTCCGGCTCTGACCAAAGAACGCATCCTCCTCTATTGGTACGGATATGCGCATCCGGTGGCATCAAATAAAACAGCAGCTGGCCGCAGGCTGAATCGTCGGGTAACCATTATGATCCGCAAAGGCTTTTAGCCAGTATCGCAAGCCAACAACATGATACCAGATATTTTACTGACCAACATCTGCCTGCCTGACCGGACCGGAAAGCAGCCAATTATTGAAGACTGCTGCATTGCTATACAAGGGGATACTATCCAGCAGCTAGGCCCGGCAAGTCAATGCACTACTCTTGAAGCAAAAACTGTCATTGATGGTCAGGGACAATTGGCCCTTCCTGGCTTGATTAATGGTCATTGTCATGCTGCCATGACCCTGTTCCGAGGTCTGGCTGATGACCTCAGCCTTACAGATTGGCTGCATAACCATATCTTTCCAGCTGAATCCCGATACGTGCAGCCGGATATGGTCTATTGGTGCAGCAAGCTGGCTGCAGCAGAGATGATCCTGTCTGGCACCACCACGGTTGCGGACGGTTATTTTTATGAGCATCAGGCCGCCCAGGCCTTTGCTGATGCAGGCTTACGGGCTGTTGCGGCCCAAGGGGTGATTGATTTTCCTGCCCCTGGTGTTCCAGACCCTGAAAAAAAGATTACCCATGCAGCTGAGTTTCTCAACAAATGGCAGAACCATCCTCTTGTTCAACCGGCCGTCTTTGCCCACTCTCCCTATACCTGTTCTCCAGAAACCTTAGTGGCAGCAAAGGAGCTGAGTCGCACTGAAAACACCTTGTTTTTTATCCACGTTGCCGAGACTGAACAGGAAAAAGACATGATACTGGGAAGACAAGAAGATTCACCTGTTTGCCATCTTTATAAACTGGGCCTTCTTGATCCTGCAACTGTATGTATCCATGGAATCTGGCTGGATGAACAGGATATGGATATCCTGGCTGAAACAGGAGCAGGAGTTGTGGTCTGCCCGCAGAGTAATCTCAAGCTGGCCTCTGGTATCGCACCGCTTCAGGGGCTGCTTGCCCGCAATATCCGGGTAGGTATTGGTACAGACGGGGCAGCAAGTAATAATCGCCTGGATCTTATCCGGGAAATGGATATCTGCGCTAAAATCCAAAAAGTCCAATCCCTTGATCCTGTGGCTGTGCCTGCACGCAAGGTTGTGCAGATGGCAACCCAGGATGGAGCCTCAGTTCTTGGTCTTGGAAAAACAACAGGCCAATTAGCTCCAGGCAAAAAGGCAGATATTATTCTGCTCAATCTGGACACAGCTCACCTTCAACCTGTTCACGCCTCGGAGCTTCCTGTCTATGCTGCTCAGGGATCAGACGTGCAAACAGTGCTGATCAATGGCAAGCTGGTTATGCAGGATCGGAAAGTCCTCAGTTTTGATCTGGAAGAAACACTGGATCAGGTGAGGCAATTGGCTGCTCAGGTCAAGAAAGATCAGATGAAAATACCGGCATAAGCTCCAGACGGGAGGAATTCCGTGCCAACTGGATTTGTCCTCACCGAGGCCCAAACCTGGCTTGCCAATATGCAGGGCACCTGTAAAAAGCTTCACATCTCTGCGCTTGTTTTAGTTCAACAGAGGGATGGCCCCTATTTAATATGCTAAAGTCCGCCCTGCTGCGTTCATTCCTCTCTCATTTCCCCCTTGCCAATCCCACCAACCTGTGTTTAAACCACTTCAGAACGCAACACATACCGTCCGTTGCAGCAACTAAAAAATCCAGAGGATAAGGGTGGGAACATACCGAATCATTGAAATATCCGACAGCATCCCGGAGCTGCCGGAGCAACTGGGAACCAAGAAAAAATTCTGGTTCCACCTTGATAATACCCTGTACCTCTTCAAGATCGGGCGACCCGGAACCGGTGAAAATTGGTCAGAGAAGGCGGCGGCTGAACTGTGCAAGTTGCTCGGCCTGGCCTGTGCTTCATACGAGCTGGCAACCTGGAAGGGTAATCAGGGCGTACTCACCCCTTTACTCTTTCCCAAAGACGCACACCTCTTTCATGGTAATGAAGTCCTGACCGACATAGCCCCCGGTTATCCGGTTGAAAAAAAGTTTGGCAATCGTGACCATACCTTGAACCGTATTCATGCCCTGCTGTTGCAGGAAAGTATTCTTCCGCCTCTGGACTGGCAACCACCCGACAGGGCCATAAAAACGGCATTTGATGTATTTATCGGCTATCTCCTGCTTGACACCTGGATAGCCAATCAGGACCGACACCATGAAAACTGGGGCCTTATAACCTATCAGAAATATACCTATTTATCCCCGACCTTTGACCATGCCGTATCATTGGGGTACAATTTACGGGATTGTGAACGTAAAGACAGATTGACAACTCGTGACAAAAGAAGAACAGTGGAGTATTATGCACAAAGGGCACGATCCGCTATCTATGAAAGCAGGAACCACAAAAAACCGCTTCACACCTTAGACGCCTTTATTCAGGCTGCGCAGAAGAGACCCCGTGCGGCGGAGGTGTGGCTTGATCGGTTATGCGCTGTCAAGCAAGAGGACTGCCGCCTGATTTTTAATGCGTTTCCCGATGGATATATCAGCTCTTTCGGGAAAGACTTTGCGCTCTCCCTGCTCCGGCATAACCGGGAACGTTTACTTAACTCAGTATCAGCAGAACAATGAAATCTCTTTTTATCGCATGGCAAGACCCGGAAACACGGCTCTGGTATACTGTAGCCCGCCTTACCAGAAAGGATGGGGTGTACCGCTTTGTCTATACACAGGGTGCTGAAGCAACCCCCCGTTTCAGTTTTCTCGGCAGAATGACCGATCTGAACGCAGAATACTTTTCTGAAGACCTGTTCCCTCTTTTCAGAAACAGGCTGCTGTACACATCCAGGCCGGAATATCCCGATTATGTCCGCTGGCTTGATATGGAGAATAAAAGCAACGATCCGCTGATGCTGCTGGGCCGATCCGGTGGCAAACGGGCCACGGATTCATTATGCGTCTTTCCGGAACCGGACGCAGACGCAGACGGGAAATACTCGGTGTACTTCTTCAGTCATGGCCTGCGCTATCTTGACCCGATCAACCTTGAAGGAATTGCCCGATTACAGGCAGGGAACATTCTCAGGCTAAAACGGGAAGACCATAACGAACATGACCGGTTCGCCCTGGTACTGGAGACAGACGAAAAGCTCAAGGTCGGATACTGCCCCCGGTATCTGAACAAGGAATTGCGCCGGGTGCAGGATGTAACAACCCTTCGTCTGATTGTCAAAAAGGTCAATCCTGAAGCACCGCTTCATTTTCGCCTGTTATGCCGAACCAGCTTTACCTTGCCGCAAGGAATGTACCTCTTCACCTCAAAGGAATATCAGCCGCTGTCCAAGGCGCTCTTGGCTGCCTGAAACGCAACAGCTTTGTTGCAAAAGCAAAAAAGGGACTCAGCTTAAAACAAGCTAAGTCCCTATATATATTGGTGGGCCGTGAAGGATTCGAACCTTCGACCAATTGATTAAGAGTCAACTGCTCTGCCAGCTGAGCTAACGGCCCTTATTATTGATAAGGCAAATTATATAGCATAAACCCAAGAGTTGGTCAAGGATTTATCTTTACTTCATGAAAAATTATCTATAATAAAGACTTGGGCTTCCCATGGTCTGCATGACCTGATACAGATGGCGACGGAAATCGCGTCGATCAGTTATTCCCTGAATATGCCCTCGCTTCAGGGCGTTCCTTGTATCGTGATAATCCGGCGGTATATCAATCCCTGTGGTTTCCCGGATAACCCGTGGCCCGGCAAAACCTATCCGACTGGAGCGAATGGCAAACTGATACGGAGAACAGCCCAGGAACGAGGCCACTGGCCCGGCATACGAATTATTATCGTAAACAACAATGTAAAGCCCGCCTGCATCAATGTATTCCCGAACAGCCATGGTACATTTTGGCATCTGGGCAACCCCTAAGGTGCCTTCCTGAATCCGGATACCGCCTGTGGTGTGGATGTAGGCCAGTAATGGTCGCTTCTTACGCCGCGCCCTGTCACAGGCCCGGACAAATTTCTCCCCTTCTGCTGAACCCACTGTTCCGTTTCGGAAATCCGAAAACAGCATGGTTACTACCAAATTTATATCCTTGACCCTGGCATCAAAGGTCAGGTTGGCACTGCCCATACCTGTTTTGGATCGCGCAGCTTTCAGGCGCTCGTCAAATCCTTCATAATTCAAAGGATTACGGGAGAAAATCTCATTATTGAAAATCCGCACCGAACCAGGATCAAAGATATTTTTCAAATACCATTGATACTCTAAGGGAAAATGGTAACCACAATTTTCACAAACACCACAAAACTCACCATAGAGATCTGGAATCCACAGATCCTGACAACCATGCTTTTCAGCATTGGGGCAGGTGACTGTCCGATCCTCATTGGCCAGCGGACTGGTGTAGGTATCTGTAAGTTCCAGGGGATCAGCAATAATACAGTAATTACCCGCTGCCTGAGCCGCAACAGAGGGCGAAAGGGCAAGTGCCTTTTTCTTTTCCCTCTGGGCAAAAAGCTTATTATAAACAGTGGTAAAAGGGGCTGTGACCCGGTTGACCAGAGCAGTCCCCTCCCCTGAAACCTCTTTCAGAGTTTTCTGCATCTGTTTCTGCTGATTTTTCAGCACATCATAGCGAAAAGTGTACCAAAGTTTTTCCGTAGCCGAATACAGCGACCTGATCATATTTTCCGTAGGGATATTAATAACCCCAAAACTCTGCGTACTCATATTGCGATATTTTCTTGATCGTTCCCTGAGCAGACGTTCTGTTTCTTTGGGCCCGAGATCCCAGGGAATATCAATCTGTGGTGCCTCATCCGGGCTCTCTGCTTTTTTTCGTTTCACTTCATAGGAACGAAATCCGCGTACACTCTTGGTTTTAAGAACCACTTCGTCGGTAGCGCGAATAATCTCTGAACGAATCCGGGCAAAAAAAGCAAAATCATCCGTCTTTGCTCCCAGATGCGGTTCCTGAATAATGCGATCAATGGTACCAAGACGCAGATTATCTGCCGCTGTAATATTGAGCTGGCGGGCACAGCGTTCGATCAGTTCCGGGGCCACCTTCTGTCCTTCCCGAACCCGACCCTCAATGGCAGCAGCCCCTTCAGGAGAAATAACAGAGTAGTAGCCATGAGAGAACATAAGACGAAAATCACTCATTCCCACAGCCTCAGCTCCACCTGACCCCCCTTCTGATATCACTGAAATCATGGGAACGCGTAACTTGGTCATGGTATAGAGGTTACGGGCAATTTGCTGGGCCGCCCCAGGATACTCCTCAACAGGGTAGGAACCTGGTGTAAAAATATAAAAATGGATAGGAATTCCCTCGGTCTCAGCCACCTTCATATATCGCATGGCTTTTTCGTTGCCCCAGGGCTTACAGGAGCCACCATTACGAAATTCTTCGCCGTGGCCTACTTCCTGACCGATAATCATGACCGGTGAGGTGTAGGGCTTTTTCTTAATCCGTCGCACAATATTGGCCTTGGCAACCACCAGGGCAGGATCAATATTGGCCTCCCCTTCGCCACCAAGTTCGGAATGCTCTTCATACACGTTTTCCAGAATATCTTTGAGGGAAAATCGTAACGGTGAACGAACAATGCGAACCCGCTCCATAGAGGTCAAACCTTCTTCACAGCGTTCTTCAAGAAATCGAACCGAGTCTTCCAGTTTTTCAAGTCGCGCTCTGAACTCTGCTTTATTCAAATCAAAAACAGTATTTTTCAGCTGCTCGGCCTTTTTTTGGAATTCAGCGAGATTGCCCCAGTCAGCGCTATCTTTAATATGGATCAGATAGCCTATCCGCTGGTCAACCCTTTGGAGCTGTTTTATAAGATCATTCATTATAGATTATTTTGATATTCCTCTGCTGGGAGAGGAATGGGGGATTTATATAAAAACACAACAGGGAAAACACGCAGGTTTGCCCCTACGACATTTGGTATAAGAAAAGAAGTTTCTTGATGAATCCCTAAAACGTCAGGAGCCGGTCAAGATTCTTACGAAGATAGGCAAGATTGGTCAGGATAGCATCTCCTGAACTGTTAACCCCTTCTATGCAAGAAGCATCAATAAACTGTCGAGCCCGTTCTTTGGCCTCTTCTAAAGTATCACCCCAGACCAGGGCCAGGGCCAGGTTGGGATCATATTCACTGGGAATTGGATATTCCCGGTCATTGGGCACATGGCTATAGGTAGCTGACCATTCATACTTGGGCAGATCAAAGCGGGTAATAGTACCGATCCAGGGGGCAAAATCACGCTGGGTATTTTCAGCAACTAACCGCAATTCAATACTTGCCCCGCGAAAAACCACGTCACTCTGTTGGTAGCCCATAGGCTCGCCAAGGGCAAGACGAATTTGCTCTCGAAGCAGATTTGGGTGTTTATTATCAAGATAACTTATTCGGGCTGAAACATCGTTTTCCACCTGAATACGGGTATTAACCTCCAGCAGATACGGTTTACCACTCCGGCTGACAATCCATTCCCAGGTTCCGACGTTATCATATTTCACATAATCAGCCAGCTTCAGTGAGTTTTTAACAATACTGTCTAAAACCTGCTCTGCATTAAAATCATAATCAAAGCAAGAGGTATGAAAGCCAGGTGCCGCTTCAACCCGCTTTTGTCGGCCAGTGGACTGAATCGTACAGTTTCGGGAACTGAAATGAATCCGTTCATCATGGCGTGAGCAAACCAACTGCACTTCAAGATGATTAAAATCCCGAAGTCGTTGCTCAATCAACACTCCACCATCACCAAACTGACGCTTGGCATAGTTTTGTACTTGCCTGTAAACACGACGGAAATGCTCAATCCTGTTTACTTCCTCAATCCCCATGCCCCCACCACCTGCGGCTGCCTTAATCAGGATAGCAGGGTTGGGTTCATCTTCATCCTTTTGGATATCAAAAAGATGCTGGGCAACCTCCTCAGCCTCCATCTCATTATAAATAGGCGCAGAGGTTCCTGGAATAGTAGGGATTCCTAGTTTATTGGCAACCCGTTTGGTGTTAATTTTATCACCAAGATCCCGAATAACCTCCCAGCTCGGACCAATAAACACAAGCGGTCGGTCACGAACCGTTACGCGGCGGGCAAAACGATAATCTTCCGAAAAAAAACCATACCCTGGATGAATTGCTGTACACTCAGTATGATCTGCCACAGACAGCACATCATTGGGATCAGTGTAACTGGCCACACGCCATGCATTCTGATCATTACCATTGAGCCGATTACGCTGTACATGTTCAGAGTCACGATCAGCATCAGTATAGATAATCGTATATTCAAGGCCGAGATCTTGACAGGCCTCCATAATGCGGATAGCTATCTCACCGCGATTAGCAATCAGTACTTTGCCTTGCACAAACAACCTCTTTAAGCTTTATCTATTGTTGAATAATTCGAACCCCTGATCCCCGCAAAAATGTGCTTGCATTCCTGCTGAGAAAACAAAGACAGAATTCGAGCATACCTTGCTGGTAATTTCTCATTCTACCCCACCTTCGGCAAGTTGAAAAGTTGTAAATAGAAATTCGCAAATAGAAAGGAACAGATATCCATTTCTGACTAAGGATAATCATCGGGTTTTCGACAAATTTCTTGACTTTCTTTGTCTATTTTCTAGTGTTAGAATAGTATATAATCAGTACCATCACATAACAACCATGTAATAAAACTTCCTTATGGTAAAATCGTGTGAAAAATATGGCTGAAAAAGAGGAGGATAACGGTGGAAAATCATATTGGAACCGTTTGAAGTCTCTGGTCAAATTGAAACGATCTCCTGATACCACACAGGCATTAGAGTACGAAATCCAGGGATTACTGGAAGACGGCGAAGAGCAGGGTTTGATCAGCTGCCATGAAGAACAACTGATCAACTCTATTTTTCATTTCCGGGCCACTGTGGCCTCTGAAATCATGACGCCAACAGCAGAAATCGTTCGTATTAACCTGCACAGTTCTGTTCAGGAAGCAGTGGCTCTTATTAATCAGGAGGGATACACCAGAATACCGGTCTTTCGTAAAAACCAGGATAATATTATTGGGATTCTCCACGCAAAAGACCTGCTTCGCACCTTTGAGCAACACACTGAAACAGAGAGTGATTTAAAAAACTATTTGAATCCTCCCATGATTATTTCCGAATCCAAGCCAATCACTGAACTCCTGCGGGAATTTCAGGAGCAAAAAAACCATATGGCTGTGGTTGCAGATGAGTTTGGCGGAGTTCGTGGCCTGATCACCCTGGAAGATGTTATAGAAGAAATTGTTGGCGATATTGATGACGAGCATGACCAGGAAGAACGAGAGCTTATGCAGGTTGATCAACACACTGTTGTTGTAGATGCTAAAATTGATATTGAAGAAGTGGAAAATCATTTCCAATGCCAATTACCTGATGGCCCTTATGAGTCAATTGGCGGGCTTGTCATGCATAGCCTGGGGCGTATGCCGGAAAACGGGGAAACGGTCAACGCACCTCCTCTGACACTCACGGTTCTTGTGGCAAATCCACGCAAGGTTCGTACGGTAAGAATCCGTAAAATATAATGACAACAACATCTACATCTACAGCATCCACTTTGGAGCCATTGAATGGGTACAGTCCGTATATACGGGCACTGCTCTCAGCAGTCCTGCTCACCTTGGCTATGCCTGGAATAACAGGCTGGTGGCCTCTCCTCTTTATTGCCCTTATTCCTCTGTTTTCTGCACTTGGCCGCTTATCAATACAACAAAGCCTCTTCACTGGGCTACTCTGTGGATTGCTCTACTACACCAGTCTGCTCTACTGGATTATTGCCGTACTCAAACGCTACGGTGGTTTTCATCCTGCACTTGCTGCTGCTGCCCTTTTTGCATTAGCCTTTTATATGACAGTTTATTTTTCTTTGTTCTGCGTACTGGCCAATCATATGCTGGCCCAGTCCGCTTCAAGAGGAAAATCCGTTGCACTTCTCCTTCTTATTGCACCAACACTCTGGATTGGTCTTGATTTTCTTCGCGGTATACTCTTTACCGGCATCCCCTGGATGGATCTGGGCTATGCCTTATACCGTCAGCCATTATTAATTCAGGCCGCAGACCTGGGCGGACACCACCTCATCAGCTTTGCTGTTATCCTGGTCAATGCCTTATTATTTTGGCTCGCAGACAGGATACATGCTTTTTTTTCCTCTGCTTCAGCTGGCTCTGACTACCATTTTGCACCTCCTGTTATTGTTTTTCTCTTGCTTGTCTGCCTTGGTGGTTATTCAACGGTTCGATATCAGCAGATTTCTTCTGACACAGCTGCTACTGATACTGCTATTATCAGTGTTGTACAGGGAAATATCGAACAACATCTGAAATGGTCGCCTCATCATAAAGAAAAAACCGTGGACCAATACCTTTCACTCTCTGCCCACGCTTTTCAGGAAGAGGATAAACCTGCCCTGCTTGTCTGGCCAGAAACAGCGCTTCCCTTCTATCCTGCT
Source organism: Desulfobulbaceae bacterium (assembly GCA_011389815.1). Lineage (GTDB taxonomy): Bacteria > Desulfobacterota > Desulfobulbia > Desulfobulbales > Desulfobulbaceae > Electrothrix. Next base: position 15,039 of record JAABTP010000050.1, read on the forward strand.
CGCGAACCCCTGATGGATAAAATCCGGGATTTTATTCAGGCCCATGACGTTCTCCTGCTCACTGGCTCCCCCTACTTCATTGTAACCCCACAAGAACAAACACCTGTCTCCTATTACAACAGCGCCCTGCTCCTGGACCATTCCGGTCGGGTTTATTCCCGTTATAACAAACAACATCTTGTTCCCTTTGGAGAATATGTTCCATTGCGCACCTATCTCTGGTTTATCAAGCCACTGGTTGAAATAGTAGGAGATTTCACACCAGGTGATTCATTTAAACCCCTTGTAGCAGAGAATATTAAAGCTGGTGTGCTGATCTGTTTTGAATCAATCTTTCCAGATATTGCCCGCCAGGAAACCACAGAAGGAGCTAACCTGCTGGTCAATCTCACCAATGACGCCTGGTACGGTGAATCTAGTGCGCCCTATCACTCCTGGGCCATGACAGTCTTTCGAGCCGTAGAAAACAGGCGTGGTCTGGTACGAGCCGCAAATACCGGGATCAGTGGTTTTGTCAGCCCCACAGGAGAAATTCTTCAGGAAACTGCTTTATTCAAGGCCCTGGCAACCAACGCAAAAATGCCTTTACTCAGCCACCATACTCTTTTCACCTGTGGTGGATATCGTTTTGCCATCCTCTGTTTGACCCTAATCCCTACTTTGCTGTATTTTTCAGCACGTAAAAAAAGAAAAGAATAAGCTAGCAACGTCTATGAGCTTAATGAGAATTATCACAACAAATGCATTGAACAACCTGTTGAGACATTCTGGAGGGCGAACCAAAGTGACACGAAAAAAAATGTACATCGGCGTTAGCCAGGATGGAGACGGAACCTGGCGATTCACCGTGCGCAAGGCCAATGGGAAAATAAAAACCGGGCTCGGGCATAGTACTGCCAAAGTTGCAGCCTTAATGCGGGATGAATATATTCTCAAACATAGGCTGGAAGAAAAAAGTAACTTTCCTGTCAAACGCATGGCCAGAATGCGCAATGAGGCCTATGAACAAATGTTTGGGACCTTGCAAGAAGACTTTCCTGAACATCCTTGATGTTCGTACCTTTTCTCTTTTCCTGAAGGACGAATATACAATAACTTCCATCTGCCCCCTTGGAAAGGGACAACAAAAAATGAACGTTGATTGGGCGTCTCCAAAGAGTCCATCAATACTTTTCATACAAATAGAAAGGAACACGAATATGGCTGAACTGAACGAAACAGCAGAAACAAAACAAAAACTCCAGGAACTGAAAGAGAAAATGCTCACCCTGAAGGAGCATCTTTGACTTAGATGGCAAGAAGCTCGACATTCAACGCCTGGAGTCTGAATCTCTGGAGCCAAATTTCTGGAACGACCAGACCAATGCCAAAAAGGTCCAAAAACAACTGGGCCAATTACAGGATCTGGTCAAGAACTGGGAGCAAAACTTTGATGACTTAGAAGAAGCTGACATGCTTCTGGAAATGGCTGTTGAAGAACAGGACCTGGATACTCAGAAAGAGGTTACATCCTCCTTAAGCCAGTTGAGGAAACGGGTGGACCTGGTTGAGCTGGAATGCATGTTTGATGGTGAACATGATGACAGCAATGCCTTGTTGACCATTCATGCTGGCGCAGGCGGCACTGAAGCCCAGGATTGGGTGGGTATCCTTATGCGCATGTATCTGCGCTGGGCAGAGACGCATGTTTTTACCACTGAAATCCTTGATTATCTACCTGGAGACGAAGCTGGTACAAAATCGGTCACTATTCGTATTAAAGGAAAAAACGCTTACGGCTATACCCGCTCTGAAGTGGGTATTCATCGCTTGGTGCGCATTTCACCCTTTGATTCTTCCGGGCGGCGGCATACCTCCTTTGCCTCAGTCATGGTTCTACCGGAACTGGATGATACCATAGAGATAAAAATTGATGAAAAGGACCTGCGGGTAGATACCTACCGGGCCAGCGGTGCTGGGGGGCAGCATGTGAATAAAACTGACTCAGCTATCCGGCTCACTCATATTCCCACAAATATTGTTGTCCAGTGCCAGAATGAACGTTCTCAGCACCGCAATAAGGATATGGCCATGAAAATGCTCATGGCTCGGCTCTATGAAAAACAGCAGGAGAAACAGGCCAAGGCCCAGGAAAATTTGCAAGGTGATAAGAAAGAGATCGCCTGGGGGAGTCAGATCCGCTCCTATGTGCTCCAACCCTACCGCTTGATCAAAGATCATCGGACAGATCTGGAGGAAGGTAATGTGGATGCTGTACTGGATGGACGGCTGGATCCCTTTATTAAGGCCTTTCTGCTTTGGCAACCGAGATAAACTGTGCCAAGTGCGGAGCATGTGCTGTGGTTTGCCCGGTTTTCCGAGTGGATGGACGGGAGATGCTGACTGCCCGAGGCAAAATGCATCTCCTGAACACGACATTAGCTGCACAGCCCTCTGGTGTCTTTGAGGACCGCTTTTCCCGTTGCTTGCTCTGCGGGGCCTGCGAACAGACCTGTCCCCGGCAGTTACCGATCACAGAGATTATTTCTCAGGCCCGCAGTACCTTTTCCCGTTTTTACGGACCCAATGGCTTGAAAAAAGCTGCGGTCTGCACCGCATTAAGCAGCCCGGAGCTTTTAAAAGGATTGGTCAACACAGGCATCAGACTCCAACGCCTCAATGCCCTGCTTCCCCTGCCTGCTCATTCAGGTCTGCGCCTGAAACTGGGTCTGCTGGATGAACACTCAGTCTCTCAGCCTCCCTACGTTCAACCTTCTCCAGGAAAAGAGAACGACGATACATCTCCAATATCTCCGCAAAATACCTCTGGCACTCTCAGTTATTTTACTGGCTGCGTTGCCCGTCATATCCAGCCTTCTATTGCGCAAGCAACCCAATCCTTGTTACACTGGTGCGGACTATCAATTGTTCATACCCCGACTGATCAATGCTGCTGCGGTCTGGCCGCCTGGAGTGCTGGTAAAAGGAAGCAGGCTCGTGAGCTGGCTCAAAAAAATATCCAGGCATTTTCCAGATCAGATGGGCCGATTATCACCTCCTGCGCCTCCTGCTCTTCCCATCTTCTTACTTACCCTACCCTGTTTACCAAGGATGATCCCTGGCATGACAAGGCATTGGCCTTTGCTGATAGGGTTCAGGAATTCACCTCGTTCTTTGATGGCAAACTGCCTGAACTTTGCTGTGTTGAGAATTCCCAGCATCCCGAACAACGGGTTTTCTATCATGATCCCTGTCATCTTCGCTTTAAAGAGAAAGGAATGAGTACACCGCGTTCGCTTTTGCAAAAAACCGGGGTGCAGCTTGTTGATCCAGAGGATGGGCCACGCTGCTGCGGACAAGGCGGGCTTTTTCATATTGCCTGCCCAGAGCATTCTTTGGAGATATTTGAGAAAAGCAGCAAACAGGCTCTTGCCGGTTCACCAGACTCTATCACGACTACCTGTTCGGGTTGTTTGATGCAGTTTCAGGAGGGGATAGCACGGCAGGGGCAGCAGGTTAGGGTTGTGCATATGGCGATACTGCTGACAGATTTCTTGGGCAAGCACACATGAACAGTAGACAAAGCAGCAGACCAGACATCAAACCAGGATCTCAAACCAAGCGATTCTATGGAGAGGCCGTCTTTTCATCTTTTGCCTCTTCATTCTGACGAAGAACCATTTCAAAACGCTGGATAGTTGAATCCTTAGTTTTTTTAACCACCTCAATTGGACTTGCATAAGGCTCAAAGCCGTCAGCAGAGACCCGGAGTTGATGTTCACCAAGGGTGAGTTGCCACTTGGTTGAAGCGTCCTCCTCACTTACTGTTCTCAGGCGGTTTCTATACACCAGTTTACGATCAATATAGAGTTCATAATAATGAAGTTGATTATAGAATTCAGGGTCATTGCAATCCTTATCAGTATCACCTTTAATTATTTTCGGTGATATATGTATAAGCGCAGTGTCTGGGGTGTCTGGTGATTCCTGAGCTTCCTCAGATTCCTCAGATTCCTGAGATTGTTGTGACATGCTATTACAACCAAAACAGATTAACAAGCAAACCCAAAAAACAGAGATGGTGAATAGTCTCATAACTCTTCCCTGTGGTTACGTTACACTCTATGCATTCTGTATCAACTAACAGCGTCAGAAATAGTAATTCTTACATAAGAGTATTGCAAGCACGAAAAAAGCACAAGTCAATGTTGCTTGACTGCCGTTTCTCCAGCGCAGCTTCAGTCGAATCCTGGCACTTATTTGTTTAAAGAGCTATCCAAAAGCCATAACCTTTGCTAAAATCCTTTTCGTCGGACAATTCTCTTGGTACCATTCTCGCACCTGCCTATTATCTTTCCAGGACCTGGTCGATCCTTATCCACAATATCAAGAACAAATGTGGCTACGCCTGCGGCGACAAGCTTAGCAGCTATCTCGGACTTCAGCTCCTCACAGTCTTTAATACCATATGCAAGTGTTATAGAAGACCGGACCGGTATATTTGCCTCCACATCTCTAGACACAGGACCAACCGCCGGAGTACGCACTATCCTCTTTGTCCCGTTCTCACAACTACCTACTATTTTTCCGGCACCTGCCCAATCCTTATCTACAATAGCAATAACAGCCGGGGATATACCTGCGGTGCCCAGCTTTGTCGCTATCTCAGACCTCAGCTCTTCACATTGTTTACTACCGCTTGCATGTGATGCGGAGGGACGACGAGGTGCAGAAGTCGGCACCGACATACGGCGCACTATCCTCTTTGTTCCTCCCTGACAGCGCCCTATTATTCTTCCAGGACCAGTCCGGTCCTTATCCACTATCTCAAGCACAAATGAGGATACACCTGCGGCAACAAGCTTTGCAGCTATCTCAGACTTCAATTCCTCACAGTCTTTAATAGCCGCGGTAGCCCTCCCCACGCTCAAGATAATTACACAAAACACAACAACGCTCTTCACTAGTTCCTCTCCATCATTTTCCCAGGAGGTCCACCCCCCCTGTCAACAGAAGATGAACCGTATAATATTTACTAGATATATTATCTAATTGCATACCAAAGGGAGAGTCAAGCACTTAAAACTAAGTCTCTAAAAACTGCCTAATCTGTCTTCTGATTGTCTTGACAAAAGGACCGTCGCTTTTTAAGATAAGAAATCGTATCAACCCAACGGTTATCTTGCGAAGAAAAATTAAAATCAATTTGCCACAGGCTAGGTATCCTTCCAACAATCATGAGCAGCTGCTCCCAGCCCATAACAGAATAATCACCAATATACGCAATGGACAAAATACGAATCAACGGTGGACGCCCGCTCCAGGGAAGTGTCAAAGTCAGCGGTGCAAAAAACGCTGCCCTGCCCTTGCTGGCAGCCACCATCCTGGCACCAGGAACATACACTCTGCATAATGTCCCGGACCTCCGGGATACCCGCACTATGCTCATGCTCCTCCAGACCTTAGGTGCAAGCTGGGAACGCTCTGGCGGTTCGCTCCGGATCAACACCAGCGAACTGACCGGTGCAGAAGCTCCCTACGAGATGGTTAAAACCATGCGAGCCTCAGTCCTTGTGCTCGGCCCTCTGCTCACCCGGGCAGGTTGTGCCAGGGTTTCCCTGCCTGGCGGTTGCGCCATCGGTGCCCGTCCCATTAATTTTCATTTGCGCGGTTTTGAGCAACTTGGCGCAACCACCCATCTTGCCAGCGGTTATGTGGAAGCACGGGTTGAAGGAGAACTGACAGGGAATAGCATCTCTTTTGATATCCCTTCAGTCACAGGCACAGAAAACGTGCTCATGGCTTCAGTCAAGGCAAAAGGAATAACAATTATCCGTAATGCAGCCAAAGAACCTGAAGTGGGAAATCTTATTGATATGCTGACTGCAATGGGAGCAAAGATTGAAGGCCAGGATACAGACTGCCTGACAGTCACCGGCGTCAACTCGTTACAGGCCACAGAGGCAACGATCATCCCGGACCGTATTGAAGCAGGCACCTATGCCATTGCAGTGGGAGCAACTGGTGGAGAACTTGAAATTACGGACTGCGATCCATCCCACCTACCTGTTCTTATGGAGAAACTCCGTTCCACAGGTATGAGTATAGAGGCAAAAGCAAGCAGCATTATTGCTTCCTGCCCAGTCAATGTACAGGGAACCAGCTGTCCTTTACAGGCCGTTGATATCACCACCATGCCGTTTCCTGGTTTCCCCACCGATCTTCAGGCCCAGTTCATGGCCTTGATGGTCCAATGTAAGGGCACCTCTATTATCCATGAAACCATCTTTGAAAATCGCTTTATGCATGTTGCCGAGCTACAACGACTGGGGGCGAAAATCAGTATTGACGGAGCCACAGCCATTGTCAACGGAATTGACCGTAACAAGCTCATCGGCGCCCCTATCATGGCAACCGACCTGCGGGCCTCTGCCTCCCTGGTGGTTGCAGGTCTGGTAGCCTCCGGCGTAACAGAAATATCACGAATCTATCATCTTGAACGAGGGTATGAAAATATGGTAGATAAACTCCGCCGGGTTGGTGCTGCAATCGAACAGTTTGCAGGCTAGCCTCTTATTCCCTTAATGTTCCTTACCTCCATCGCCAACATCTGCTGTTGGCAATGCCGGGAGAGGTAACCGTATTTCAACAATACTGCCCTCTTCCGGCTCTAACAAGTCAACTACACCACTGTGCTGCTCAACAAATTGCTGGACAATGGCCAGTCCAAGACCTGCACTATCTTCCCGTGTTGAAAAGAAAGGGATAAAAGCCTTCTTTCGTATCGTATCCGTAAAACCAGTGCCCTTATCAATAACTGCAATACAGAGAGTTGACGAATCTTCCTGGGCGTCCCTAACCTGAACAAGAACAGGCTCAATGCAGTCCTTTGAAGCAAAACAGCTGTTTTGTAGGAGATGAACTAACATAATCTGCACCTGCTGTCTATCCCCCCAACAATCAAGATGTTCCGGGATATCAGTCTGAATAGTACAACCAGGATAACGTGATTTTTTCCCCTGTATCTGACGGACTGCCTCAAGAACCACCCTTTTCAGGTTAAACCACTCCGGCTCCAGCTCCTTGGGATGGGAAAATTGAAGAAAATCATTAATGGTCTTCTCCATACGATCTGTTTCCCGCAGGATGATATCTATTAAATGACGGTTGGTACTGATGATGGGATCATCAGATTCCTTGAGCCTTTCCAGGATATGCACATGCAAAATCTGGGCAGAACCTGAGATAGCTGCTAAAGGATTGCGAAAATCATGGGCAACAGCACCACTTAACTCACCAATGGTTGCCATTTTCTCACTATCCCGAACCTGCTGTTCCATCTTTTCAAGCAAACTGATATCCTGCATGGTGATAACCTTGCACCGAGCATCTTCCTGCTCATACAGGGCCTCTGGGTCAGAGGGCAAGTTGAGCTGGGCCAGGGTGAATCGTACTCTGATTGACCGACCATCATGCCTGATCAAGTCAACAGTCTGTTTACTCTCATCATTCTCTTCAAGAATAACTGCAGGAAAAAAGGAATCAAAAGGCAGGCCGATAATTTTCCCAGCAGAAAACCCTGTGATTTTTTCAAAGGCAATATTGCAGGATGTGACTAAATGCCGTCCATCAACAGTGATTATACCGGTATTGATATCATCAAAGATCTGCTTATACAAAAGATTAAGCCGATCAAACTGGACCGAAGTCCTGGTCAGGGCCTCTTCAGTCGTACGCAACCTGGCAGCAACAATGCTGCTTGATACCCCAATAACATAAAAAACAACCACATAAACTGCAAATTTATTCAGAACATCAAGAAAATGATCTGGTGGAATATAGTTTGTGTGCGAGTAAAAGGGAGGAATATATTCAAAATACTCACTCAGCAAAATTGCCCCGTACAAAAGAGAAGAGGCTGTGGCAGCCAACAGGCTGCCGATCCGATTAAGATTCAACCCACCTACAAGGACGGGGAAAATAAAAATCGGACGAAAGATTGATTGGCTACAACCTGTGCCCAGAACCAATAAGGCAGAAAATACTGTATCAGAAAGGACCTGGATAAGTCCAAACCGGGGTAAATGCTTTTTTCTGGTTTGCAGCAGACCAGTAGACCCAATAGAGTAGATAAACACCACAGAAAGAAAGGCCATGGTCACAGAACTGGGCGGCAAGATAACATCACGCCCCAGGTGCTGCAATACCACTGTCACCGCAATCAACAGAGTAAAGAGCATGACCCTTGTCATGATCATCCAACCCAGATGACGACGCAGTTGTTCGCTTGAATCCTGCACAGGGGTTAATTCTCTGATAAGTTTATTAATAGGCATAATATATATTCTTGAAAGCGTTTCCCTCGGCCTGCGGCCGAGACCAAACCTAAAAATAACAAAGAGATAAAAACTTGTTATTTAGAAGAAGATTGATGAAAAAGTATGGTCAATACAAAATCAGCAGAGCCCTTTCTCTCCCTTTTCACTCAATCTCATATTTTTTCGTTTTATAACGTAAGGACCTGAAACTGATTTTAAGCAGTTCAGCAGCCCGCATTTTTGAACCTTCAGCCGCTTCAAGGGCATGTCTGATCATTCTGGTTTCCAAATCAACCAGAATATCCTCTATACCTCGGCTAAAAAGCTCCTGTTCATCCTGGGCCCCGACAAACAACGGTTCTTGCTGCATACCAGTCCTCTCTTTTCGGGAAAGGATAAGGCTTTCTGGCAAGATAATATTGGATGCTTCCAGAGCGACTCCGCGTTCGATAATATTCTCCAATTCCCGTACATTACCAGGAAAATTATATTCCATCAGAACTTCGAGGCCATACGATGAAATCGTCTGCACCTCTTTACCCAGGAGTTTGGAATATTTTTTCAGAAAATAATCCACCAGCAGCGGAACATCTCCCTTGCGCTCTCTCAACGGAGGCACCCGGATCGGAACAACAGCCAGCCGGTAAAAAAGATCTTCCCGAAAGCGTTTTTCCATAATTTCATCTTCCAGGTTGCGATTGGTTGCTGAAACAATCCGGACATTGACCTGTTTTGTCTTGGTCGAGCCCACAGGCATAAACTCACGCTCTTGCAATACCCGCAAAAGTTTGGTTTGGATAATCGGGGTGAGTTCGCCAATCTCATCAAGAAAGGCTGTACCAGAATCAGCCTGCTGAAAAAGACCTGCCTTATTGGCTACAGCCCCTGTAAAAGAGCCTTTGACATGGCCAAAAAGTTCACTTTCAAGAAGGCTCTCAGGAATAGCACTGCATGTGATAGGGACAAAGGGATTTGAGGCAACATTGGAATGTTCATGAATGGCCTTGGCAACCAGTTCTTTTCCGGTTCCTGATTCACCGTAAATAAGGACACTGGCCGGGGTGGGGGCAACGCGCCTGATCAGATCATAAATCCTGAGCATCTCAGGGCTTGAACCAATAATCCCTGAAAAATCATTCTCTTCCTCTGTTCGTTCTGCTGATGTTTTTCGCTGAACAGCGGTACTGATGACCTTTTTTATTTCATCAACATGAAAGGGCTTAGTGATGTAATCAAAGGCCCCCTGCTTCATTGCCTGCACAGCATCATCAGGTGAAGCATAGGCCGTGATCATAACTACAGGCAGGTCAGGAAAATACTGTTTCAGCTCTGTAAGTAATTCAAGTCCGTTCATGCCGGGCATACGAATGTCCGTTATAACAATATCAAACGGACTTTCAACCGAATTTTTAACAGCAAAGTCCAAGGCCTTGGCTGCATTCGGCGCAACAGTAACTTCGTATCCCTCATTCTCAAAAAGAATCTTGAGAAAATCACGCATACTTAACTCGTCATCTACAATAAGAATACGGGGCATGGTATGTTGTTTCTCTCATGTACTTTGCACTACGGCGTTACTTTTTACCCAAAAAAAGGAGGATTTAAAAATCTTCCCCTTTCCTGAACATCACTCTCCTGCGACTACATGACATTTCCTCATATTTTTTCTCGCATATATTCGCATATACTTTTTATAATCTATCAATGAATTGCCCTATCCGTCAATCATTATCCATCTGCCACTCCTCCAAGAGGCACAAGTGTGGGTAAAACATTACAGGGGAAGAGCAGGAAAAAACTTAACATCAATTTATGAATAGGGTATGTTGCAGTCTACAATAATCTCCCTGAGCCTTTTAAAAAATAAAAAATGAGTAATCCTGATTCACTATCACAAAGCACTCTTATAGAACATCTTGCAGAACTGCGTTCCTGCCTGATAATTTCACTGGCAGCAACAGCAGCTGGTTTTGCTGCTGCCTACTCTTTTATCCAACCTCTTGCTGATTGGTTTTTCCAACCACTTATACAAGTGCTTCCTGCCAACAAGAGCCTTATCTTTACCGCGTATCAAGAAGGTTTTTTTTTTATCTGAAGCTCGCTCTGGTTGCAGGCGTCCTGCTTGCCAGCCCTGTTATCTTTCACCAAATCTGGCGTTTTATCGCACCCGGCTTATATCAGCATGAAAAAAAGGTGTTAGTGCCATTCACTGTCGTTTCCACCTGCTGCTTTCTTGGCGGTGCTGCCTTTGGCTATTTTGTCGTTTTTCCACCAGCCTTTCGCTTTCTGATCAGCTATTCCAGTGAATTTCTGGATCCTATGCCAGCGGTCAGTGAATATTTTTCCCTTGCCCTGCGCCTGCTTCTTGCCTTTGGTGTTATTTTTGAACTCCCGGTCTTTATGGTTTTTTTGGCCAAACTTGCCATTGTTGATGCGCCATTTTTGGCAAAAAATCGCAAATACGCCTTGCTTCTTGCCTTTATCATTGCAGCTATTGTGACCCCAACTCCGGATGTGGTGAATCAATTACTCATGGCTGGCCCTCTGGTTGTTTTGTATGAAATCAGTATTATCGCAGTTCGTTTTTTTGCCCGCACTCCTTTAGCTGGACTTGAGCAAGAGGAACATGATGAGCATGATGAAAACAATACAAATAATGAGAATAACACTGCCTGATGACAACATTTTTTGAAATATAAATCAGGGAGGCAGCAAAAAAGTCAAATTCCATTCATTCACAAGGGATATCAGCTATTCCCGACCCAAAACACCTTAACATCGTAACCGTTCACCCCCCTCATTCCACACAAAAAAAGATTGGACAAAAAAAGAAGATCACGATAGTTTAAGGGTCAC
>JAABTP010000051.1 GCA_011389815.1 Desulfobulbaceae bacterium
GGCCTACCCTCGTTTGACAGTACCAAGAAGACAAACGGCGTAATCCTGTGGTCAACCACTTAAGGTCGTGCCATTAGCCCGATACCCCTCTTCATCCTGGCCCTTTGCTCCCTTGGCAAGCCTGAGAGTCTGTGCCCAGGTTGCACCGTCTGCATGCTGGGAATCACTGAGCAACATGCCAAAGCCAGCAACAGCAGTGGCAAAACGGAAATCATTGCTGGTATCCTCCAGAGGAAGATCATTGTCTTTGACCACGGTACTGCGCAGGACAGATTCCTCCTTTTTCAGCGGTTTATAGCGAAGTTTGACAGTCATCAGCTCGTCAGTATATTGGCTTGCAGAAGTCGGTTCGTTTTTCTGGTACTTGAGCGGATCAACTGAGGGCTGACCAGTCGCTCCAACCGGGATCAGCTCATACAGAGCTGTGACCCTGTGGCCGACCCCGATTTCACCAGCGTCTTTTGTATCATCGTTAAAGTCTTCATCAGCAAGGGCACGGTTTTCATAGCCAATGAGCCGGTAGGCTCCGACCTTTGCCGGGTTGAACTCTACCTGGATTTTAACATCCGTTGCCAAAGCAAAAAGGGTGCCACTCATCTCCTTGACCATGACCTTTTTGGCCTCCAGCAGGCTGTCAATATAGGCATAATTCCCGTTGCCCTTATCAGCAAGGATTTCCATGGTGTCGTCATGATAGTTTCCCATGCCAAAGCCAAGGGCGGTCAGATAGACACCGGATTTCCGTTTTTCCTCAATCAGTTTCTGGAGTTCACCACGACTGGTGACCCCTACATTAAAATCACCGTCTGAGGCAAGGATTATCCGGTTATTACCGTTGGGAAGAAAGGCCTGTTCTGCCAGTTGATAGGCTGTCACAATGCCACTGGAGGCATGGGTTGAGCCGCCAGCACCCAGGGAGTCAATAGCTGTGATGATTTTCTGTTGTTCCGAGCCAGCAGTAGGGGAGAGCACAACATGGTCATTGCCAGCATAGACCACCAGGGAAATGCGGTCATTTTCCCCCAGCTGCCTGACCAGCATTTTCAAGGATGTCTGCAACAGGGGGAGTTTATTCGGTGCAGACATGGAACCAGAGACGTCAATCAGGAAGACCAGGTTTGATGGCGGCAGATCTTTTTTATCAATATCCTTTGCCTTGAGTCCGATCCGCACCAGCTTGCGGCTGTCATTCCAGGGACTGGGGCCAACTTCTGTTGTTACAGAAAAGGGGTGTTCGTTGTCTGGTTCTTGGTAATCATAGGAAAAATAATTAATCAGCTCTTCAATGCGCACAGCTCCTTTGACCGGGAGGCTGCCTTCGTTGATAAAACGGCGTACATTGCTGTACGAGGCCGTATCCACGTCAATGGAAAAGGTGGACAGGGGATCATTGTTTGTGCTGATGAAACCGTTTTCAGTCACCGCATTATAGGATTCTGTGTTCCATTCGGCCGCAGGTGGAGGGGTAGGTGGAGCGGGGGCTCTCTTCGCGATGGACATGGCTCTGTCTGGAGCTTTAGTCATTATCATACCTACTGTATCCTCGTCCATCATATCGACAACATTTTCCTTTTTCCTTTTTTGCTCTTCTTGGGGAGGCTCGTAATTGGCAGGTGGAGTTGCTGATGTGGTGGTTTGCGTTACTTCAGCTGCGTCATTTTTATCTGTTTCCGCCTTGAGATCAGAGGTTACCTGCTGTGTTGTTTCTTTGACCTCAGCATCTTTTCGGGGAGACTCGGAACACGCGGTCAGGGTGAAAAAGAGGATCAGGGGAATGATTGTTCTGATGTTCATGACGGACTCCTGTTTGTTGGTTTGCCGGTTACAAAAATGAGTTCTTGGTTGCTTTGTTTTTCTATTTTCGAGGTGTGCAATAATATATGCATTAAACTTCGTTCTACTCATTACACGATGATAAAAAAAACGGCAATACATTTGGATATATTCCTTGAGCAGGCTCTGTGCAAAGGAATCCCATGGTGAAGGCTGACATAAAAGAGCAGCAGAGAAGCATGAGGAAACAAAGAGGTCACGGCGTTGCGGAACTGGATCGTTTCTTCGGGTGATGGATATGGTGCAGGGGCACGGCGCGCCGTTGCCCCTACCGGAAATCCTAATATCTCAGGGTTTCATGTCATCCCGTTGTAAGGGCGTTTCTGCCCTGCACCCAAAAAAAGCGGCCCCTACAGCATCCGCACCGCACCCTTATCTGCTGAGGCTGCGAAACGGGCATAGACCTGCAAGGATTTGGGCACGTTTCGTTCCCGATCCGGCGTAAAGGCGGCATCGCCGCGTACCTCTTCCTCCTTGCGACGTTGAGCAAGCTCTTCCTCGCTCACCTGAAGGCTGATGCTTCGTTCCGGGATGTTGATATCAATGGGGTCACCGTCCCGAACCAGGCCGATGGTTCCGCCGCCCGCTGCTTCCGGGGAAACATGGCCGATGGACAGACCGGCTGTACCGCCGGAAAAACGTCCGTCCGTGACCAGAGCGCATTCCGCACCCAGGTGCATGGACTTGAGGTAGGAGGTGGGGTAGAGCATCTCCTGCATCCCCGGCCCGCCCTTTGGCCCCTCGTAGAGGATAAAGACCACATCACCGGCTGTAATTTCCCCGGCCAGAATGCCCTCGCAGGCAGCCTCCTGAGAATGATAGACCTTGGCCTTGCCCTGAAAATGAAGGATGGACGGGTCAACTCCGGCGGTCTTGACAATACAGCCGTTCTCGGCAATGTTGCCGTACAGCACAGCCAGTCCGCCGTCTTTGGAGTAGGCATGATCCGCACCCCGGATGCAGCCTGTTTCCCGATCCGTATCCAAGGCATCATACATGGTATCCTGTGATCCCATGACCAAATTGCGGCCCTGATTGCCCGGCGCACTGGCATAGAGACTGCGGGCGGTCTCCGTGGCGGTCTCCCGCATAATATCATATTGATCCAAAGCCTGAGCAAGGGTCAGACCGTCGGCCCGGCTGACTGCCGTGTCCAGGAGTCCGGCCCGGTCAAGCTCGCCGAGAATTCCCAGAATGCCGCCTGCCCGGTTGACATCCTCCACATGATACGGAGAAGAAGGAGCCACCTTGCAGAGATTGGGCACCTTGCGGGACAGGGCATCAATGTCCTGCATAGTGAAATCCACCCCGGCCTCATGAGCAATTGCCAGGATATGGAGCACGGTGTTGGTGGACCCGCCCATGGCGATATCCAGGGCCATTGCGTTGTTAAAGGCGGCCTTGGCGGCAATGGAGCGGGGCAGAACCGAAGCGTCTTCTTTTTCGTACCAAACCTCGCACATCGCCACGATACGGGCGGCTGCCTGCTCGAACAGGGCAAGGCGATTGGTGTGGGTGGCCACCACGGTGCCGTTGCCGGGCAAGGATAGTCCCAGGGCCTCGGTCAGGCAGTTCATGGAATTGGCTGTGAACATGCCGGAGCAGGACCCGCAGGTGGGGCAGGCCGCCTGTTCCACTGCTGCGATTTCCTCGTCCGAGACCGCCTGGTCGCCTGCCATGACCATTGCATCAATCAGGTCGTAACCGCGCTCCTGTCCCTTGATCCGACCCGCCTCCATCGGCCCGCCGGAGACAAAGACCGACGGGATGTTCAGGCGCATGGCAGCCATCAACATCCCCGGCGTGATCTTGTCGCAATTGCTGATGCAGATCATGGCATCCACCTTGTGGGCGTTGCACATGTACTCCACCGAGTCGGCGATCAGCTCGCGGGAGGGCAAGGAGTAGAGCATCCCGTCGTGGCCCATGGCAATGCCGTCGTCAATGGCGATGGTGTTGAATTCGGCGGCAAAGCAGCCCTGTGCTTCAATCTGTTTTTTCACTTGCTGGCCGATCTCGTGCAGATGCACATGCCCCGGCACCATCTGGGTGAAGGAGTTAACCACTGCGATAATAGGTTTGCCGATCTGTTCCTCGGTCATGCCGTTGGCCCGCCACAGGGCACGGGCACCGGCCATTCTTCTGCCTTGGGTTGTTTCATTGCTGCGAAGGGGAATTGCCATGTTGCTTCTCCTGTGGTAAAATATCTTGCTGAACATACTTGTGAGTTTCTGTCAAACTCACAATCTGCATTCCGGTTCCCCATCTTTGTTGAACATGCTTATGAAGAGCCGATTTGTCCTGTTTGTTGCACAAATACCTTGTCTGTTTTCAGAAAGTAATCGTGTCGTTTTGGATAGACAGTATAAAATATCATATTTGGAGAAAACAATGAATATAAAAAGAAGATTTGTAGCGTTCTGGGCAGTTGTATCGGCCACGTTCTTGGGATTCTTAACTGTTGCCGCGTTCTCTCAGGCAGCAGATAGTCTTACCGGTCGATTCTCCATCCTTTGGGGGGATGGTTACCCCGGTTCTGGTGTGGAAGCAATCCGGTATACCCTTACAGACCGTTCTGGTCATGTTGTTACCTTATTAGGTATTGATGAGGAACTTGAGCAGTCACTGGGTGGAGTACTATCATTCAATAAGAAAGATGTCGAGGTGGAGGGGGATTGGGGGGTATCTTCTTTCAGTCAGAATGGAACTGCGGTTTTCAAGGTGAACTCTGTGCAGCTCCTTCCCTCTGCGTCTTCCCTGGAGTCTAAGATGCAACAGAGTGCTGCCCCGCTTGTTGCTGGTTCCAAACCCTGGGTGTCTATTATGTGCAAGTTTTCCGATCATGCGGATGAGCCTAAAAATCTTGCCTATTTTAAGAATATGTACGCAAAGGTATACCCTGGCATGGATCATTACTGGCGTGAGGTGTCGTACAATACGATTGATATTGCAGGCAGTACTGCCTACGGCTGGTTTACCTTACCCAGGCCGGAATCATATTATAACCCGACAGATACCCAAGGAGGAACCGATCTTAATTTGCTGGCTGCTGACTGCATTGCTGCTGCAGACCCTAGCGTGAATTTTTCTCTCTACGAGGGGATTAATATGATGTTTAATACAAATTTCGATAATGGGTTTGCTTGGGGTGGGGGCGGTTACATGACCTTAGACGGAGTGAGCAAAAGCTGGAGTGTGACTTGGGAACCACCATGGGGATACTCTTCTGTTACTGTTATTGCTCACGAAATGGGGCATGGATTTGGCCTGCCACATTCCTCTGGTGCCTACGGGAAAACCTATGATAACATATGGGATGTGATGAGTGATTCATGGGCTAATTGCAGCAATTCAACCCATGCAACGTATGGTTGTCTCGGGCAGCACACTATTGCCTATCATAAAGATAGATTGGGCTGGATTCCCGCCTCGCAGAAATTTGTGAGTGACGGGAGCGGTGCTCTTCTTACGTTGGACCAGCTGGCCTTGGCTTCAACGACAAACTACAGGATGGTTCAGATCCCTATTGATGGCTCTTCCACTCATTTCTATACAGTGGAGGTTCGCAAAAGAAGCGGATACGATGTGAAGTTGCCCGGCAACGCAGTTATTATTCACGAGGTAGATACAACTCGTTTACGTCCAGCTTATGTGGTTGATTCAGACGGGAACGGAGCTACCGGTGATGATGGTGCAATGTGGACAGTTGGGGAAACGTTTACTGATACGACCAATGGTATTACGGTAAAGGTGGTGTCTGCTACTTCAGATGGGTTTCAGGTGGCTATTAATGGCGGCAATGTCAATATTGTTCCACAGTTGATGCTGCTACTAAAGTAGTTATTCTTCAGTCTTTATTGCCAGCCCTTGCTTTCTTTGAAGAAGCGGCAAGGGGGTGTGCAGGGGGCAACCGGCGGTTGCCCTGTCATTGATACAAGGGGGTGGCGACCGGCTGGTCGCCCCTGCATTACCTCAATTCGCTCAAATCGGAAGCTCTGCTTTCCTGGTTATATAAAAAAGTCTTCTTCTTCCGCATAAGCAACATAATGATATCCATCTGGGCCACAGTTTTTTTTCAGTTTGGTCAGCACGTTTTTTATGAATTTCGGTTTATCATAGGGTCCAGCAATATAAAAGGGCATACCATCTTTGCCAAACTCAAACGAACGTGGACAGGCTGCACTGTCGATGTCACCAAAGATTTTTTTCGCCTCCCGGTAGTCCTTATGCGGTGAAAGACCCAGGCCTGCGGCATATTTTCCTGCTCCTTCAACAAGTTTTCTGGCGCAGGTGGGATGGATTTTTTTAAAGCCCCCTTGTTCGTTAATTTTTTTCATAAAAGAAGGATAGGTTTCTTCGTTAAACATTCTGAGAAAGCTGTCTTTGATGCCAAGACAATAGACGTCCACAAGAAAAACGCTTGCAAGGATATCGCCATTGGTTGTTTTTCGAGTGATAACGACTGGCCCGATACCTACGTCGTTCTGCGGGTCAAAAAGCTGCCCTGCCTCCCAGCATTCAAAGATTGGAGCACTCAAGGCTAGATGCATTGCCCGGTAATGGTTAAACGCACCTGTCAGGCCCTGTTTTTTTTGTGCTGCTTTACGGGCCTTGCTTTTTGCGGCCTGTTTGTCCTTTTTCTTTTGCAGTCTTTTCTGATTTAATGCCATATTCTGTTTGTTCTGTTGAGGTTGGAATTTCTTGATTCAGGCCGATCCTGCCTTCTTGTGCGGGGAGTTTTTTTCAAACTCACCGGTAAGTTCCCGGCAAACCCAGCATTAGTTGCATTGTTTTCCGGGTGCAGGCAGTGTCTTCTCTCTGCGGTCAAAGGTGTTGACAGCGATATGAAGCTACATCATAATAAGAGGAAGCATAGTAATACGATCTTACGAGGAAAGAAAGTATGTCGGGGATAAAAATCCTGAAAGCCGACATTGATTCCTGTTTTTCATAATGTAGGGGGGAGATACATGCCGACAATATCAATGTTCTATGGCATACTGATTCTGATGTATTTTTATGATAACAAAAAGCACAGCGTTCCACATATTCATGCGGAATATGGAGAACATCATGTCACGGTTGCCATTGAAGACGGCTCAGTTCTCGCCGGGAGCCTTCCGAAACAAAAAATGAAATTAGTCCAGGCATGGATGGAAATCCATAGAGAAGACCTGCTGGCCGATTGGAAGCTGGCCGTTGCCGGTGAACCTATTTTCAGAATTGATCCTTTAAGATAACAGAGGAAGAGATGGATACTATTATTAAAGCCGTTCCAATGAAAGATTACAAAATAGAAATCCTCACCGAAAGCGGAGTCTCCGGGATATTTGATGTGAAACCCTATCTAAACGGAAGCGCATTCAGGGAACTCAGAGACGAAACATACTTTCAACTTGTCCGTCCCGCTCATCGCGGCATCATGTGGCCGAACGAGCAGGACTTCAGTTCCGACACGATCATTTGGGATATTGAGAATTCTCAGGGTGAAAACAAGTTGGAGACAGCGGCGTAAATATGTTTCATCTGCCCTGCCTGCGCCTCTGTTTATCCCAAGCCAAAAGCTTATCGTAGAACCCCTTCATATTGAAGGTGATACCAAGGATAGTAATCTGCGGTTCGATAAATTTGCGGATCCGTTCACCACTGCGATGATGGGTTTGCCGATCTGTTCCTCGGTCATGCCGTTGGCCCGCCACAGGGTGCGTCCTCCGGTCATTCTTCTGCCCTGGGTTGTTTCATTGCTGCGAAGGGGAATTGCCATGTTACTTCTCCTGTTTTTTTACCATTGCATTGGTTGCATTATTTTCCGGGTGCAGGCAGTGTCTTCTCTCTGCGGTCAAAGGTGTTGACAGCGATATGAAGCTGCATCATAATAAGAGGAAGCATATTAATACGATCTTACGAGGAAAGAAAGTATGTCCGGGATAAAAACAGCTATTTCCTTGGATGAACATCTGTTCAATGAAGTCAAAGAGACGGCTCGTGACCTGAATACGTCCAGAAGCGGTGTGATCAGGCAGGCATTGCTTGAGTTTATGGAACGACGGAAGAATCAACGTCTGCTTGATCAACTGAATGAGGCATATAAGGACGGGCCGACAGAGGAAGAAGAGAATATTGCCCGGTAAAGGATTCTGGAAGGGCGTACCGCAGGTCACCGCCTGCGGGTTTCAGGTGGATTTACTTTTTGCCGGAGAACAATTTATCGTGCAGCCTGGCGGCTTTTTCACGGTAAAAAAGTACCCGTTCCTGATACGATTTATCCTTCATCTTTTCGTAATGAGCATCACGTATCTTCCTTACCATTTCAACTGTCTTAATATTAATCTGCTCCATAAACCGTTACCTCTCTCGGCGAATATATCTGTACGGTTCTGTAACCGTTTTCAAGGTTGACCGCATTGAACAGGCGAATTTTCTCCGCCCGAACGATGTGCTTAAAATTCCAACTGACCAGCAGGTCGGCTTCCGTTACGGTTGCAATGGCGATATGCAGCCCGTCATCATAATATTTCGGTGTCAGGATGTTATGTTGCTGATAACCGTCAGCCAGCTCAACCATTTCTTCCGTCACACTGATCAGTTCTGCTGAATGCAGAGCGAGCAGTTCCTGATAGAGTTCCTGCACCGGAGCAGGAGCGTTTTCTATTTCGGCTGAAACTATCTCCGACAGCAACGGTTTAAACGTGCCGAGCCTGAAATCCTGCATCAGCCCGTTGGACCATTTGGTGAATTCGGAGTCAAAACATCCTCCGATGACAGATGTGTCAGTATAGATGCGTTGTATTTTCATCAGATGAACTCAAGACATTTGAATCTGTTTGAAACAACTTTCACGGTCGGTCAAACACCGCCCATAAGGGAGCAGGCATAGATTCTTTTTATGTTATCAGCAGTCAGCGTGTTTGTCAAAGCTGTCGCCGGGCAAAGCGGTTTCACTGCAAAGCAGTGGTCTGTTGGCCTGCGACCCGCAGCGGAGGCAGAGTCACAGGCACATCCGCAGCCTTGATCTCAGTCTCTTCCTTCTGAAAGTCACTGGTGAGTTTTATCTGCCCTGCCTGCGTTTCTGTTTATCCCAAGCCAAAAGCTTATCGTAGAATCCCTTCATATTGAAGGTGATACCAAGGATAGTAATCTACGGTTCGATAAATTCGCGGATCCGTTCACCACCGCAATGATGGGTTTGCCCATCTGTTCTTCGGTCATGCCGTTGGCCCGCCACAGGGTGCGTCCTCCGGCCATTCTTCTGCCCTGGGTTGTTTCATTGCTGCGAAGGGGAATTGCCATGTTGCTTCTCCTGTTTTTTTACCATTGCATTGGTTGCATTATTTTCCGGGTGCAGGCAGTGTCTTCGCTCTGCGGTCAAAGGTGTTGACAGCGATATGAAGCTGCATCATAATAAGAGGAAGCATATTAATACGATCTTACGAGGAAAGAAAGTATGTCCGGGATAAAAACAGCGATTTCCTTGGATGAACATCTGTTCAATGAAGTCAAAGAGACGGCTCGTGACCTGAATACGTCCAGAAGCAGGGTGATCAGGCTGGCATTGCTTGAGTTCATGGAAAGACGGAAGAATCAACGCCTGCTTGAGCAACTGAATGAGGCGTATAAGGACGGGCCGACAGAGGAAGAAGAGAATATTGCCCGATCAATGCGGAATGCGCAGTGTGATGAGAATGAAGTCGGGGTGGTTGCTCGGGGTGTTACCCCGAGCTTGTAGATATAACCCCGTTGGGGTATGGATTGCACGTTCACCTTTTGGGTTATGATCTGCGCTTTTGCTTTTCCCGGCCAAGGACTCTTGCGAAGAGTTCATTAAGGTTTACCCCGACCCCTGCTATATTTGGTTTCAGTTCCAAGAGATTGTTGACCGTTTCGGCTCCAGAGTCCTTCTCATCCATCTGCGCCTTGATCATTCGCAGCAGTTCTATTTGCTCATCTTTTCCGCTCGGTTCGACAAGCCCCAGCAACTCATGCACGTTATAGGCCCGTTTTGCTCCGTCGGGGCGGTAGCGTTCAATCCTGTCTTCCACATTATCCAGCAGGGTCTGGTAATCAGCCGTGACAGCGGGATCATCAGGCATGGGAATACGCTCACTGACCTTGAGCTTTTCAAAGCTGTCATTGATCGCTCGCAGGGAGAACCAGAGAAAGGACAGGAATTCTTTGCGGTGCGGACCATGTGTCCAGAGGTAGATACGCCGCGCCTCATGATCCGCCTTGACCACGGCCTCAGTACCACTTTCCTTATCCTCCAGCACTACCCCGGTGCGCCAGCAGAGGCAGTCCTTGATCTGTCCGTGCGTCCGTGCCGCTTGACCAGAAAACGGGGCATGACTGAGGGCGGCAAGAAGTCTTGGTACTGGAGGACAAAGCCCAAGGCATTTTCATAGTCAAAGCTGAACTTGGGTTCGGCTATCGGCAGGAGTTGAGGGATAAGAACTGCCTGCTCACCAAGGCTCCAGCACAGCTCAAATTTCTTCATCAGCTCCAGGATAAAGACATGGGTGGCTTCGGGCCAGGAGAGCTTTTCGTCCTTGGTATAGGGCAGGATATTTCCCAGGCTGTTCAGCCCCAGGGTGCCTCGGGCGTCCGCCACCTCTTCAGCATTGATGATTTTATAGACGGCCTCGGTGATCCAAACCGGGTCAAGCACATGCATGGCCTTGAGGACAAAGTCGCTGAAATGGACAGCTGCGCCTAAATCATGGAGAAAGTCCACCAGCACCTCCCGGCTCTGCGGTTCGCTGATGCCTGCTTCAGTACAGAGATCGCAATACTCCTCGCTGCTGATGTAAGGTCGATTCAGCTCCTCAATGCGCTCCTTAACCCGGAACCAGCTACCGGGCCAGCGGATGCCTATCATCTCTACCTTGGCGAGTTCCTTGAGCAGGGCCTTACGAAAGCGGGCAATGCCTTTACCATTTGCGCAAGAGGTGCGGAAAAAGCCTTTGATGGCTGGGTACTTCTGCATCAGGAAGGGGCGGTTGACATCAAAGGAGGGGTTGCTGTCGTGCTTGTTGAGAATGACTAAGATCGGCGAGTCACCGCCGAAGCTCTCAATATGGCGGAGCCAGTACTCCGGGCGTTCGTCCCGGCGACCGTCAAGTACCAAGACGTAGAGACTGCGTCGGGAGAGGAAGAACTGATGCGTGGCGTGCATGATTTCCTGACCGCCGAAGTCCCAGATGTTGACACGCAGGGGTGTATCTCCGTTTTCTTCCACCTTCCAGTTGCGGATGCTAATGCCGTGGGTGGTGTCTTCGTGGGTGTCGAAGTCCTCGTCAAAGAGCTGCTTGACCAGCGAGGTCTTGCCTGCTGCTCCTTCGCCGACAAGGAGGAGTTTGACTTGGTTGAGAGGTTGGTCTTTTTTACGCGGTGGCGCATCGCCTGGTGGTCGAACATTTAAAGGGTTTTGCAAGGCAGTGAAATACTCCCTGATTGCCTCAATGCCTTGTTCGGCGATCTCTATAGGTGGAAATGTGAGAGGGTTGCCTTTAAGGTCAAGTCTTTCCAAATTATTAAGATGGTTAATCTCTGGTGGCAGCTTTGTGAGTTGATTGTAACTAAGGTCAAGTGTGGTCAGGTTGTTCAACAGAGTAATCTCTGTTGGTAGGATTGTGAGGCGATTGCCACTAAGGTAAAGCTTAGTCAGATTGTTCAACTGGATAAACTCTGGTGGCAGCTCTGTGAGGCGATTGCCACTGAGGTAAAGCTTGGTCAAATCGTTCAGCAGGCTAATCTCCATTGGTAGGGTAGTAAGCCGATTGCCCCAGAGGCCAAGCATGGTCAGGTTGTTCAACTGACTAATCTCTGGTGGCAGGGTAGTTAACTCCTCAGCTATTCCCGACCCAAAACACCTTAACATCTTGTAATGGTTAAAAACGGTAAAAAATAGATTGCGAAAGCTTTTTGCAAAATACTGATCTCGTAAGAAAAGATCGAAAACGGCTAATTTCTTAAAATCAGTATGACAGAAATGTCTTTCGTAAACTTTTTCCAGTCTTGTTTTCATTATTTCAGCTTGTTAAGTTCATTCAAACCGGGAATCGCTGTTAACTCCTTAAAGCTCAAATCAAGCACTGTTGCTCCACTTGCTCTAGCTTCCTCTATCACCTGCAACAGCTCTTCACCCGTCATAACCTATGACCTCAATCGTATTGATATCTTATGTCCCTCACTCGTCCGTCACAGGGGGATTGCCTTTCGCCCCTTGGGGATGGTCATGCGTCACAAGGGGATTGCCCTTCGCCCCTTGGGGATCATCGTGCGTCACAAGGGGATTGCCCTTCGCCCCTTGGGGATCATCATGCGTCACAAGGGGATTACCTTTCGCCCCTTGGGGATCATCGTGCGTCACAAGGGGATTGCCCTTCGCCCCTTGGGGATCGTCATGCGTCACAGGGGGATTGCCTTTCGCCCTTTGGGGATAGTCATGCGTCACAAGGGGATCGCTTTGCGCCCCTTGGGGATCGTCATGCGTCACAAGGGGATTGCTCTTCAGGCCAAAAAGGATATCCCGGAGGGACGCAACGTTAAAAGTGCAATGAATCGCAATACCTTATCGATTTGCAAACCAAACACCATAGTCATTTACTGGCTGATAGTTGGACGAGGATTTATCCAGCACTTCCAAATCACATAACGGAAATTCATACTTCTTACGTCCATGTCGCAACAACACAAGTATTCCATAGAGATCATCAATATCATCATCAAAAACATCATATTCTTCTTCGTCATCTTCATAAATACCCACTACCGTTACCTGATCTCCTTCTTGTAACGGCCCCTCCTCTTGACACTCAACAATCTCTGCCTCAAAGGGAAATTCCAGCTCATCCTCAAGATACTCCTGCCATACCTCATAGGCTGCCTCTTCACTCTCATCTTCAGCGCCATCTAAGATGTCCTGTATCCTCCTGTCTATTTCCTCTGACTCATCAGATTCTTCATCTATCCAATTAAAATCATGCTTGCTTTCAATATCTTCAATTGCTTTTACGACATCATCCACACTATCTCTGGTCGTTGTCTGTTCAATATCTTCTGGTGCAAGATACACTCTGGCCCAGTCCAACCCTTCTATTTCACAGTAAACAATCGTCTTATCAGATAGCTGCTTGAGACTCAGGCTATCCCAATCTATCCCAATCAAGCCGTCTTCTTCCTCAATTTCAGCAACCCGTCCCTGCCATCCGCCGATGTTGATATTTAAATCAAGTTCTTCAACATTTGGTTTTACAACGACAGAGTCACCTATTTGGAGTTTTCTTTGTGCCATAACAATTCCTTTTGAACAATATTTTAATATGTTGAGCTGGGTTGGATTGATGTCAAGAAAGAGGGAATGGATTCCCCACTGCAGCAATAAATCATCGTTGCGTGTTTGGCATGGCAGTCCCTGTATCATCATGATGATCTTGTTTTTTCGGTAACAGCTGCATAGTACACCTGTCAGCAGCAGGGAGCAAGAGGGAGAATATTCCGTTTTTTAAACTTCAGTGTTATGGGCCATCTTGATTCCGGCAACCCCGCCCCTTGCCACCGTAAAGGCCGCAACCTCAGCAGCCCCGGCAGCCAGCAGCACCTTGGCGCATTCATGGAGGGTGGAGCCGGTTGTGAAAACATCATCCACCAAGAGAATGTTTTTTCCTGAGATCTCGTTAGGTTTTTCAAGACAAAAGGCCTGGTGCAGATTATGACGTCGGGCCTTGCCACTGAGCCGGGTTTGAGGAACCGTTGCTCGTTGCCGTTTCAGCAGGTCAAAACGGATTTTATCCTGCCACTGAGAAAAGCAGACCTGGGCCAGAAGTTGAGATTGGTTGAATCCTCGCTCTCGTAATCGTTTGATATGGAGGGGGACAGGGAGGATAAGATCTGGTGGATTGAGATCTGTAAAGGCTGCTGTTTTTTTTGTTAAGGCAGCAAGGGAGGCGAGCCCGGTGAGATTGCCCTTGAATTTGAGTTGGCGCACCAGTATGCTGATGGGTTCCTGATAAAGAAAGCTGGACCGGGCCTTAGTCAGGATAAGGGGCTTTTCCAGGCAGCTGAGGCAGAGATGATTGTCACCGAGATAGAGAGGTGTGCCACAGCAGGTACAAAAGGGGGGCAAAATTTCGCTGGCATCATGATGGCAATTCAGGCAGAGCAGGGGAGGGTGGGAAGAAGAAAGCTGCTCTGTGCAGCCCAGGCAGCGGGCTGGGAAGAGCAGCTCTTGCAGAGCCAGTATGCCTTTGTGGAGGAAGGACATGGCCTCTGAAGGGATCAATTGACGGAGAGGTCAAATCAATCCTGAGAAAATCAGGCCATCGCCGCCTGAAGATTCTCGTCCAGCTTTGCCAGGAATTCTTCCGTGGTCAGCCAGCCTTGATCTCCGCCCACCAGCAGGGCCAGATCCTTGGTCATGTGTCCTGACTCCACGGTTTCCACACAGACTCGCTCCAGGGTTTCAGCGAATTTAACCACATCCGGGGTATTGTCAAAAGTACCACGATAGCTCAGGCCACGGGTCCAGGCAAAGATGGAGGCAATGGGATTGGTGGACGTGGCATTGCCCTTCTGGTGCTCCCGATAATGACGGGTCACGGTGCCGTGCGCTGCCTCGGCCTCTACGGTCTGGCCGTCTTCGGTCATCAGGACAGAGGTCATCAGGCCCAAAGAACCAAAGCCCTGCGCAACGGTATCAGATTGGACATCACCATCATAGTTTTTACAGGCCCAGACAAAGCCGCCTTCCCATTTCAGGGCAGCAGCAACCATATCATCAATCAGGCGATGCTCATAGGTGATACCTGCCTTGGCAAATTTATCAGCAAATTCTGCCTCAAAAACCTCCTCAAACAGATCCTTAAAACGACCATCGTATTTTTTCATGATGGTGTTTTTGGTGGACAGATACACGGGCCAGCCCAGGTTGAGGCCGTAGTTCATGCAGGAACGGGCAAAGCCCCGGATGGAGTCATCCAGATTGTACATACCCATTGTGCAGCCGGAAGACGGGAAGTCAAAGACCTCGTGTTCAATGGGTTCGCTGCCATCAGCAGGCTCGAATTTCATGGTCAGCTTGCCAGGGCCGGGGATGAGAAAGTCGGTGGCCCGGTACTGATCACCAAAGGCATGACGACCAATAACAATGGGCTTAGTCCAGCCAGGAACCAGTCTGGGGATATTTTCGCAGATAATGGGCTGACGGAATACGGTTCCACCGATGATATTTCGGATAGTGCCGTTGGGCGATTTCCACATTTCCTTCAGGTCGAATTCCTCCACCCGACCCTCGTCCGGGGTGATGGTGGCACATTTAACCCCAATCCTATGCTCCTTGATTGCATTGGCCGCATCCACAGTGATCTGGTCGTTGGTCTCGTCCCGTTTCTGGACTGACAGATCATAGTATTTCAGGTCAACGTCCAGATAGGGCAGGATCAGTTTTTCCTTGATAAAGGCCCAGATGATGCGGGTCATCTCGTCGCCGTCAAGCTCGACAATGGGGTTTTTTACGTGTATTTTACTCATTGTTCCTCCGAAGGTTTTCTATATCTAAAAAGTTGTAAGACAGTTTCGTCAGGTGATACTCCGCAACAAGGTACAAAGACATACCATTTTTTGCGCTTACACTACCATAAGTCAAATTTTGAAAGCAAGAAAGACCGACAGAATAGCCGATTACTTCTGCCTCGTCAATAATACAGCATGGTTATGTTTTGGAAAAAAGATGATTTTTAGAAGTATCTATGCTATATACGATATATGTTGGTAATGTAACAATATTGTGCGAAATTAATCCTTCCAACTGAACTTGAGACGCAATGACGCAGGAATCAGAGAAAAAACAACGTCGTCTCGGCGTACTTATTGGCGGGTCCGGGTTGATCGGCGGTACCCTTGCCCATTATTTTAAGTCCAAGACCCCAGAAGAGTTTGATATCCGGGCCCCGAGTTCCAAGAAACTCTCTATCAGGAATTCGCAGGATATTGTTTCCTACCTCAAGAGGGTACGGCCGGATTTTGTTATTAATGCGGCAATGGCCTCCCTGGATTCAGATGCCCAACTGGCCTTTGAAACCAACTATCTTGGAACGGTGAATATGGCCCGTGCCTGTTCAGCATTGAATATTTCCTATATTCACATGAGTTCTGCTGCTGTTCTGCCCCATGGAAAAAATATTACAGAGGATAATCGTCTCCCGCTGAGCCCTGAGATGACCAATTATGCCAAATCCAAGCTCATGGCAGAAACCACATTGGCGCATATGGGAGAAACAATGGGACTGGACTACACCGTTGTTCGGGTTGCGATTGTCTATGGTGAGCATGATCATAAGATTCAGGGATTCCACCGCCTGTTGTTTAGTATTGCTGATGAATCCATGCCCTTTCTTTTTACCAAGAGAAAGGTGGAGCATTCCTACAGTAATGCGAATAAACTCCCCTATTTTGTCCACCATGTCTTGAACCATCGGGAAGAGTTTTCCTGTCAGACCTATCATTTTATTGATAAAGATCCTGTCTATCTTGATGAGTTGATTCTGAAGATCAGGGCCTATCTTGAACTGAAAAAACCCAGAGAAGTCTATATCCCCTATTCTCTGGTCAGGCTCGGGAAATTTTTCTTAGACCTGTTGACAAATTTTCTCGGTTGGTTTGGTATTGTCTCCCGTTTGCCGCCCGAGTACATGTTTCTGAGAGATATGTATCAGCACCAGACCTTATCGTCAGAAAAGTTGGAGCGATCAAGTTTTGTTGATCCGGCTCCGGAAGAAGATATCTACACCCGATTGCCCAGTCTGATTATTTACTATCTGACCCGTTGGGGACATCTCAACTTGATTACCCGTTATAAAAACGAATTTTTTGCAGATAGTCTGGAAGAGGATTTTCTCTATCATCCTGAAGGATTATTAGAGAGCATTCATAAGGACTCCATAGCACCTTTTGCAGAGTTGGTAGAAGCGGCAGATGAGGAGTCATCCCACTTGTCAAAGCGATGAAGATGCAGGATAATTGGTTCGGGTTGAGTTTAGAGAAAAAAAGGCAAGAAACCTGGTTGTATGAATGATCTATAATAATATCATCTATTTTTTAGCAGTGGCCTTTGTTATTTCTGTTTCCACTGCACCAGATCAGACCTGGCTTTCCCCCTGGCTTGGTGTTCCCTTGTTTGCTCTGCTTCTTTTTGCCTTTTCCCTTTTTGCCAAGAAACTGTTCAGCCCTGACCGCGTCATCAGCTCGCAACAGTATTTTGCTGCGGAAAAGAAAGCAAGTCTGTTGGCAACAGCCCTGTACATCACCTCATTTTTTACATGTGATCTGAAGTATTATACCCAGCCCCTGTCCTGGGATAATACCTGGCCAACTCTGACCAACCTGTTTAGCCTGCTCCTCTTTTTTGTTTTTTTGACCCTGATGTGGCTGCGGGCCCTGCCTCGGTATCAGCGGATTTTTCACAGTTCGGTTTCCCGGCTTGACTTTGTTTGC
Source organism: Desulfobulbaceae bacterium (assembly GCA_011389815.1). Classification (GTDB taxonomy): domain Bacteria; phylum Desulfobacterota; class Desulfobulbia; order Desulfobulbales; family Desulfobulbaceae; genus Electrothrix. Next base: position 17,320 of record JAABTP010000051.1, read on the forward strand.
AATAATATACGAACCAACCTGACGATTATTCTCCCCTGGCTGATTCTGTCATTTTTCTTTGATCTGCTGAATACTGTTCCTGTTACCGGGATGAAAAACTGGCTCAACGGGATCTGGGCTGAGTTGTTTGTTTTTGTGGCTTTTTTGGTGCTGCTCATCATATTATTTCCACCTCTTATACTTCGTCTCTGGGGTTGTCGTCCCATGGAACCAGGACCTCTTCGTGAGTCCATAGAGCGATTTTTCCGTCGGCAAAACTTTTCTGCTAAGATTTTTTACTGGCCCCTTTTTGAAGGACGCATAGTGACAGCTGGCGTGATGGGGATTGTGGCCCGATATCGTTATCTCCTCCTGACTCCTGCGTTGTTATCGGCTTTGGAGCAGGAAGAGCTGGAAGCGGTTCTTGCCCATGAAATCGGTCATGTGAAGCACTATCATCTCGTTCTCTATCTTTTTCTCTTTTTTGGGTTCAGCCTGCTTGCAGATGCCATATTTGTGCCGCTTTATCTTTTTTTCCTCAATACAGACTGGTTTTATCAGGTGCTGGGCTGGTCCCGGACCTCCATTGATACGCTGCTCAATATTTTTGTTGCCGCAAGTATCTTTGTTTTGATGCTGCTTTATTTCCGTTTTCTCTTTGGATATTTTATCCGGAATTTTGAGCGACAGGCTGATCTTCATGTTTTTACCGCACAAAAGACCGCTTTTCCCTTGATTCGTTCTTTTGAAAAGATTGTTGCCATGAGCGGTAATATCCGTGATAAAAAGAACTGGCATCATTTTGGGATCGGAGAACGGATTGATTTCCTTGAAAAGTGTGGACATGATCCGAAATATATTCACCTCCATAACTGGAAGGTGTATGGCAGTCTTGCTGCCTATTTTTTTCTGATCAGTATAGGAACCTGGTCATTACACCATCTGGATACGAAGAAACTTTCTGAGCAATCCCAAACTCGTTATGCCAAGGTACGATTTGAGGAAAAAATAGAACAGGATCCAGGCAATAGCCAATGGTTAAAATTACTCGGTGATGTGATGCTGGAGCGTGGCAAGGAAAGAGCAGCTCTCCATGCCTATGAAAAGGCGATCCAGTCTCTTCCGGTTTCTCCTGAATTGATGAATAATCTGGCTTGGCTCCTGCTGACAGCAGAAGACCATAGCCTGCGTGATTCTGTCCGTGCCCTGGTGCTTGCCCGCTCAGCTGCCCGTTTATCTGAGCAAGGGTATATTCTTGACACATTTGCCACCGCCCTTTGGGCCAATAAGAGGATTGAGGAAGCTGTTGCGATGACACGCAAAGCTGCTGCAATTGATCAGGAGAATATTGCCTATTATCAGGAAAGGCTGGATACCTTTCAACAGGAAGCTTGGGAAGGGGATATTCTTCGTCCAGAATGAGTTGTGTCATGACAAAAATATCTTTGATTTTTTTGTGCTTTTTTGTTGTAACCAGTGGGGTCCGGGCGGATTTGGTGGGGCCCACTCCCTCGGAGGTCTATAGCCAGGTTATGCAGATTGAGAAAGAGGTTGATCTGCTCCGGCACTATTTTGGAGTTGATCAGGAAAAGAAAGCTGCTATCTATCAAGGTAATCTCCGTCCCAGACATGTTTGGGAAAAGAGCTATCTTATCCAGGTCAAGATCAATGTGCTCCGTAAAAAAATAGGCTTACCCCGCAATGAACCGAATTATATCGAACCGGAACTGAGCATTTCTTCTGGCATGGTTTTTGAGCAGAGCCAGCGTCTCTTGACAGAACTGCGTATATTAAAAAAACGGCTGGGTATCACAGAGCAGGTCAGCCCGCCGCAGCAATACACAGGCAAGCAATCAATTGATGTCTTTAACAGGCTGCATTATATCTCCTATCAGCTTGATGTGATTAATCGCGAAGAGATTAATCCCAATTATGTCTTTGCTGAAGTTATGAGGATGTTTGATGATATTGCCAGCCTTCTAAAGATGTTACATATTCGTGACCAGACCTATCCTCCTGGTAAACAGAAAGAAGTAACGCCAGCAGATTCTTTAGCTGCCACCTTTGAGTTATTAGCTGAAATTCAGCGCTTGCAAAAAAATGTCGGTATTGAGCAGACAGACTTTTCAATTTTTCGAAAAAAAGAACAGGTTTTCCCTTCAGATGTTTTTAGTTTAGTCAGTATGGCCTTGGCTGAATTGCAGACCATTAAGGCCTATAGCGAGCTGAATCATTATGTCACCCCACCTGCTGTTACCCACGAAAGAAAAAAACCGAACGATGTCCATCAGCTCCTCCGCTGGACCACAAGGATGCTTCGTCAAATAAGATCATTATAATAGGTTTGTTGCTATGATAGAAAAACGAGTAGGCGCGTTTTTCGGGTTGGGGCAATTTGGTGTAGGAAAAAAAATTCTTTTCCTGAGCTACGTACTCGTGATCATTTCTATGACCACTGTTGGCTATTATGGCTATCAACATGCCGGAGCAGCCTATCGTGATAAGGCATTGACTCTTGCAGGGCAAGGAGTACGTGATACAAGCAGGGGAATAACCGAGTCATTACGAGCTATTCCCCGTGATCTCTCTTTTGTCTCTTCATTTTATGCTATGAAGCAATACCTGTACTGGCAGGACCTTGATGTTGATTATAAGGCCAGTGACTGGAAAAACGTGACCCTGGAAACCTTTCGCTCCTTTCTTCTTTCTAAAGGGTATTATCATAAACTTCGTTTTATTAATACGCAGGGGGTTGAGCAGATATCTGTACGGTATAACAAAGAAACAGATAGTGTTTCTACTGTTCAGCCGGAAGACTTGCAGGATAAACAACATCGTGATTATTTTCTTGAATCAATGAAAAATGGCAGTGAAGAAATTTTTCTTTCTGCAATGAATCTGAATGAGGAGCATGGCAAGATTGAAAAACCTCATGTGCCAGTACTCCGTTTTGCCCGGCCAGTGTTTGGCGATAATGATGTCCGTTATGGTGTGGCTGTCTTAAACGTCTATGCTGATTTTTTTCTGGAACGGGTTGGGAAAAATGTTGAGGCAAACAGGAAGAGATATCTTGTTTCTGCAACTGGAGAGTATTTTTATCATCCCCAGGGAAAGGCATGGACCCATCTCTTGGGTGAACAGTCTGGTTTTCAGGTGGATTTTCCGGAAATATTTGCCAAAATTCAAGAATATGAAAGTGGAGTCTTTACCTATGACCAGAAGATTATCGGTTTTGAACGCATTTATCCCCATCCTTATACCATAGATACTTTTTGGATTCTTATTGAAGTCATGGATGAGGATGTTGTTATGCAGCAGCTCCAACATTTTATCCTGACTTTTATCCTGATTTTTTTTACAACAATATTGATAGTTTTTCTGGTCACGCGCTACGTTATTGGTGGTCTCGTTGACCCCTTGCTTGTGATCAACCGCCAGTTACGGCGACTGAGTCTGGGCCAGGTGGAACACAGAGAAGACATACAGTACAGCGGAAAGGATGAAATCGGCCAGATGATGCAGTATACCGGCAAAATGGTAAAGTATTTTGAAGATCTTTCCTGCCAGGCAGACAGGATTTCAGCTGGCAATTATACAGAGTCTGTTGCTGTGCTTTCAGAGCAGGACAGGTTGGGCAATGCTGTGAATAATATGACCTTGATGATCAGGGAAAATCAGCAGAAAAATGAAGATCAGACCTGGCTGGCCCAGGGGAGTGAACAGTTGGATAATTTACTGCGCGGCGAGCAGAGCCTTGAAGAGATGGCAAAGAAGGTGGTTGTTTTTTTATCCTCCTATGTAGAGGCTGCTGTTGGTGCTTTCTATCTGAGCGATGATAAGGACAGCTTGCATCTCTATGCCAGTTATGCGTATAAAAATAACAATAAAAGCGTCCATGAGTTTCAGCACGGCGAGGGAATACCAGGGCAGGTCGCTGTAGAGAAAAAAATATTGGTTCTTCATGAGGTGCCTGCACAATACCTTCAGGTGTGTTCCTCCCTTGGGACGGCTGACCCTGTTTGCTTGTTAGTTGCTCCTTTTCTCTATAATAATCAGGTCAAGGCTGTTATTGAGCTTGGTACGTTTACCCATTTTACAGATTTGCAGATCAGTTTTCTCCAACAGATGGAGGAGCGTGTTGGCATTGCTGTGCATTCTGCTCAGTCCCGTTTACGTGTGCAGGAAATGCTCCAGATAACTCAAGAGCAGGCAGCAACCCTGCAATCTCAGCGAGAGAAATTGCAGGCCTCCAATGAAGAACTGGAGGAGCAAACCCAAAGGCTACAGGCTTCTGAGGAAGAGTTGCAGGCAAATCAGGACCAACTGGTGGCAACGAATGAAGAGCTTGAGGAAAAGAATACATCGCTTAATCGGCAAAAGCAGGCCATTGAACAGGTGAATAAGGAATTGCGGGCTTCCAGAAGAGAGATTGAACGCAAAGCTGAAGAGGTGAGCCGGGCCAGCAGGTATAAATCAGAGTTTTTGGCCAACATGTCTCATGAATTACGCACCCCACTTAATAGCTTGTTAATACTTACCCAGGCATTGGAGTCCAATAAGCAGGGCAATCTGACAGAAGAGGATATTGAAGCAATCAAAGTGATTCGTCATAGCGGTAATGAATTGCTTTTCCTGATTAATGATATTTTAGACCTTTCAAAAATTGAAGCAGGTCATATGATTCTTGTTCAGGACCATATTCCGGTAGCTGATTTCCTGGCTCAACTGAAGAGAACTTTTCAAAGGCAGGCTGAACAGAAGGGGTTGTCACTTTTTTTCAATCTTGCAGATGGGGTGCCAGAGCATATCAGGTCAGATAGAAAACGTTTGGAACAGATACTGAATAATTTTCTTTCCAATGCAGTGAAATTCACAGAGCAGGGAGAAGTAATTGTGTCAGTTGCTCCGGTGCAACCTGATGTTGTCTTTCGTCGCTCTGATCTTGCTCCGGAAAAGACTCTTGCTGTATCGGTCCAGGACAGTGGTATTGGTATTCCCCAGGCCAAACAAGGGATTGTATTTGAGGCCTTTCGCCAGGTCGATGGTGGAACAGCACGAAAATATGGTGGTACTGGTCTTGGGCTCTCCATTGCCAGGGATCTTGCAAGGCTTCTGGGGGGCGAAATACATCTGGAAAGCAAAGAGGGAAAAGGAACCAGGTTCACCTTATACAGGCCCCTGACAGCCTTTCTATAAAATGGACATAAAGGGTAATGATTCGATATCGCTTAGGTTATTTGGCAAAATGAGGCTTGCTTTTTTCAAAAACGGTTGATCTGCGTACCGGATATTTTCGGTTTATGGTAGAGTACTCTTGAATCGAAAGATAAAATGATTGAAATTCAGTAAGTTAAGAAAGGCTTAAAATTGAGAAAAGAGTGCAAAATATCAGAGAAAGGTTTCAAATCTCCACTTAATGTCCTTTTTTTTCTATCGTAAAATTATACGATTAACCCCATTACAAAAAAAGCATGTCAGGGGCCTGTTATAACGGTCATGACCAGCTAATTCTACACAGAATGTACGACAAAAAATGTTTTTTTTCAATGCGAATTCAGGTAATCTGATGCTTCATCAGCCAGATGATAATTTTGGTATACTCAGTATCCTGGATTATCGAAAAGTGCGCGTCTCAGAGAGCCGAGGGTCTGGAAAACCGTTCAAGCCGATTATGACAGGCGAGTCTGATCAGACAAAATTTGTACGAAGTTCCTTTACATTCAGGACAATGATTATTAATAAAGCTCATGTTACCTCTTTTTTTTGGGGGTAGATAATAACGAGACTTGATAATGAAATTAACTAAATATTAAACATATACAGTCAAGTTGTGTTGAGCCGGTGCCGAAAATTATCAGGGAGGGAGCATGACTGTATTGACCAGTACACCGCAAGAAAGCCTGCAACAGTTCTTTGGCTTTGAAGATTTTTTGTCTGGCCAGGAGGCCGTGATTTCCGCTGTCCTAGCAGGCCGTTCTGCCTTGGCTATTTTTCCTACCGGCCAGGGAAAAAGCCTCTGCTATCAGCTCCCTGCTCTTCATCTCCCTGGTTTGACGTTGGTGGTTTCCCCGCTCATGGCCCTGATGAAGGATCAGGTGGATTTTCTTGTTGGCAAAGGCATTACCGCAGCCCGGCTGGATTCTTCCCTGGATTTTAATCAGGTTACTGCTGTCTATGACAGGCTGCAACAAGGAGATCTGAAGCTGCTCTATGTGGCCCCGGAACGCTTTGCCAATGAGCGTTTTGTCGGTTTGATCTCCCGGCTTCAGCTCTCTCTACTGGTTATTGATGAGGTTCATTGTATTTCCGAATGGGGGCATAATTTTCGCCCGGATTATCTGAAGCTTGCAGAATTAGCCAAGACCTTTGCTGTACCGGCAGTTTTGGGGTTGACAGCCACAGCAACGCCCAAAGTGGCTGAGGATATCCGACAGAGCTTTGCTATTGCCGAAGCTGATTGTATTCAAACCGGGTTTTATCGTCCTAACCTGGCCCTGCTCTTTGAACCAGCTGGTAAACCGGGTAATGAACCAGACAAAGCCTTATTGCGTCATCTTACTGAAAAGAAAGATAGCAGGAGCATAGGTCCGAGCATCGTCTATGTCACGCTTCAGCAGACAGCAATGGAGGTGGCTCGAATGCTTGCAGAGGCTGGTTTTCCTGCAAGGCCTTATCATGCTGGTCTCAAGGATGAGCAACGCCAGGAAGTTCAGGACTGGTTCATGGATTCGGACGAGGCCATTGTGGTGGCCACCATTGCCTTTGGTATGGGCATTGATAAGAGCAATATCCGGGCGGTATATCATTATAACCTGCCCAAGAGTCTGGAGAATTATGCTCAGGAAATCGGCAGGGCAGGGCGGGATGGTTTGCCTTCAACCTGTCTCATGCTGGGCAATGGTGATGATCTCCATGTGCTGGAGAATTTTGTCTACGGCGATACCCCGGAGCCTGATCATGTGCAGGATTTTGTCGATCATATCCTGAATCAGGAGACCGTTTTTTCCTGCTCTGTTTATGAGCTTTCCGGCCTTTTTGATATGCGGCCTTTAGTGGTCAAAACCCTGCTCACCTATCTGGAGCTTGAGGGTGTGCTGCAATCCACAGGCCCGTTTTACAGCAGTTATTCCTTTAAGCCTTTACGCCCTTCTGCGGAGATTTTGCCCCGCTTTGATGCAGACCGACAGCAATTCCTCAAGAACCTCTTGTCCTGCGCAGTCAAACAGAAGATTTGGTTCACTATTGATCTTGATGAGGCTATGCAACGAACCGGCAGCCCAAGAAAACGGGTGATTGCAGCCCTGGATTATCTGGAACAGCAGGGTGACTTGGTGCTCAAGGTCAGTGGAGCCCGGCTTGGTTTCAGGAAACCTGCTCATGCTCAACTTGATATTGGAACCCTGAAACAGGGGCTGGTTGAACGTTTTGCTCAACGGGAACGCAGTGACCTGAAACGGCTGGGTTTAGTGGTTGAGCTGATCAATCATGCAGGTTGCAAGACCGAATTTCTGTTGCGTTACTTTGGGGAGGAACGAGGGGGCTGCGGGCATTGCTCGTTCTGCTTACAGGGTGAAAATGCGTTGATCAGGAGTAGGGGCAATGATGAGACAATACCGGAACAGCAAGGATTGGCTGAAGCATTGCAGCGACTTCGCAGGCAATATCCCCAGGCATTGTCCAGCCCGCGCTAGATCACCCGCCTGCTTTGTGGGCTTTCATCTCCGGGATTGACCCGGAGTACGTTGAGCAAGCATGAGTTGTTTGGACGATTGGAACAATATCCTTTTGCTGCGGTTATGGAGTGGGTTCGTTCTTTATGAGCCTTCTGCTGGCGCAATAGTTTCGCAACCAGACCAAAGCCTGTTACCGTCCGTATGTCTACTTTTTGAGGAAAAGCGAGCCCGCAGACTATCGTGAACGTAAAGAGAAAGTTGAGACTCGCCGTCTCAACAAGGCTGGTCAGAGAGCCTGCTATGATGAAACTCAGCCATGTCCAGGCTCTGGCAATTCCGACCAAGCAGTTTCTGGTTGCCTGTCAAGAGGCGTGGCCGATGGCTGTAGGTACGCCAGTTCTATTTAAGGGGAGGATAATCCGTATACCCTTTTTCTCCCGGTGTATAAAAGGTGTTTTCATCCCACTTGGCAAGCTCCGCATTCTTTTCAAACCGCTCTACAAGGTCAGGATTGGAAATGAAAGGTTTTCCAAAGGCTACCAAGTCTGCCAGGTTGTCCTTGATGACCTGGTTTCCTCGTTCCCTGTTGAAGTTAGAGTTGATCATGAGCGTCCCCTTGTACAGGGGCCTGTAATGTTTTGCGATGTTGGGCTCGGCCCCCGGAACTTCCGTGACATCGTTGAATGGCTCGGAAAGATGAAGGTAAGCCAGATCGTACAGCAATTCCCGGACACGACAACGATATACGCCTGTTGAGCATTTTTGCTCTCTCTGGAGAGACTCAGGCGTTCTTC